>JALYXU010000270.1 GCA_030946925.1 Pseudomonadota bacterium | reverse complement strand
GGCCGCGGCGCGCCAGGAGAGACGAGCACCCGCATTCCTCGACTCATTTCGGTCACGACCTGAGGATCTCATCATGAGACGCACATCGCTTCACGGGAGGGATTGCCGCAGGCAGGGCGGCAGTGAGCAGAAGAGCTGCCTGGGCGCCGCGCAAGACGACTACCGCGGCCAGATGGGCGACGCGCGTTCCGGCAACCGCTGACTGGCAGTCAACGATCCGGCGCGATGCCCGCTGAAGTCGCAGGCGCGACGTGCGCAAGACCAGGTCGACGGCTGACCTTGATCCGTTCGAACTCAGCGTGGCGCCCGCGAAGCTCGGTCAGGTCGGGGGCGCTCGAGAGATCGCGGCTGGCATCGGCGAGCACCGGATCGGCGTGACGCTGCAGGGCGCTCGTGCGTTGCGCACGATCTCGAGTCGAATTCGCCCTGGCCGGGGTGTTCGTGCCGGCGACGTGGGCGGCTTTGTCCGCATTCAGGGAAACCACGGCCTCGCGATGTCAGCCTCGAGTGGCAGGCCCGGCGCCCTGTCGACAACCAGCATCTCGTTGACTAGGCGTTCGACGCCTTGCATGCCGCGCACGGCGTCCTCCGCGTTCGACTTCTCGCGGTCGCTGCGCACCTCGCCCGTCAGGGTGACAACACCTGCCAAAACCCGAGCGTCAATGTCACCGGCGTGCACCGCGGGCACTCTTGCAAGTTCATCAAGAACGTCTTGCCGCAGTTCGTTGTCTGACTTCATCGCTGGCTCAACTGGACTTCGAAAGGCCGAGCGTGCGCTTCGGGTTCGGGCCAGTCTGTGCGGCAACGCACCGAGCAGCGCGGGCTTGGCGCGCAAGGCCATCGCACTTTCGTGGCTCTAAGTGCGCCACAGCACAGATCCGCCGGCGCGTTGGGTTCAATCTCTCGAGTGTCTTGAAATAGCCGGAGTCGTCGAAATGCCCTCCTTCATCGCCACGACCGTCGTTTCGATCTTTGCGGATCACGCGGCGGCCCAGGCTGCGCTCGATCAACTTGCGCGGCAAGGCGTTCCCCGGACACGCATCAGCTTGCACGAGAAAACGCCAACCAGCCGGAATGCAGCGGCCCTGGAAGCGGACGAGCTCGTCAGCGGTGGCTTCATCAGCAACATGTCAGCCCTTCTCGACGGCCTGTTCTCTCATCCTGTCGCAGAGGGCAACGCCGCCACGTATGCCGACGTGGTTCGCAGCGAGGGCACTCTCGTCTCGATGCAGGCGCAAGGGGTGGAAGAGGCGCAAAGATACGAGGGCCTGCTTCAAGGTGCCGGCGCCCTGCGCGTCTCGATCTTGCCGGAAAAAGACACGGTGTCCTTTCACCGGCTCTACGGGCCCTGACCCTCCGCCCGCGGAAGCACCGCTTCGATCACTCCACGCAGGGAAGTCGCCTGAACGAGGATGCTGAAGATGACCACCGCGTAGGCCGTCGAGATCACCGTCTCGCGCCCCGCGAAGGCCGGCAGCGAAAGTGCCAGCGCGATCGAGATGCCGCCGCGCAAGCCGCCCCAGGTCATGATGGCGATCGCCGCGCGCCTGAACGTACGCAGGCGCGGCGTGACCAGGATGGGCGCGCCGACGCTGGCCAAGCGCGCCACCAGGACGATCGCGATGCCGGCCACGGCGACGATCATCTGATCGATCGAAAAGGTGAGGGTCATCATCTCGAGGCCGATGAAGCCGAACAGCAGAAGGTTCATCAGCTCGTCGAGCACTTCCCAGAATCCGAACAGGCGCTTCAGTGTCTCGTCGGACATCGCGTCCTTCCGGCCCCGATTGCCGACGATCAAGCCCATCAGCACGACCGCGATCGGCGCCGACACGTGGAGCGCCTCGGCCGCCCCGTACCCCGCAGTGGCCAGGGCCAGCGTGATGAGGATCTCGACCGGGTAGCTGTCGACGCCGCGCAGCATGAAATAGCCCAGATAGCCGACCGCAATGCCGAATAGCGTGCCGCCGACGACCTCTGTGGCGAACAGCAGCGCGGTCGAGCCGACGCTCACGTCGGCGCCGCCGCCGGCCAGCGCGAGCAGCGTCAGGAAGACGACGACGCCAGTGCCGTCGTTGAAGAGGCTCTCGCCGGCGATGCGCACCTCGAGGCTCTTCGGCACGCCGACCCGCTTGAGCACGGCGAGCACGGCGACCGGATCGGTTGGCGAGATCAGCGCGCCGAACAGCAGGCAGTAGAGCCAGGGAATTGCGACGCCCATCGCGCGGGTGACGGCGAAGAACCCGGCGCCGACCAGGGCTGTCGACGCAATGACGCCGAACGTCGCCAGCGACAGGATCAGCCATTTCTCCCTGGCGACGTCGCGGATGTCGATGTGCAGGCTGCCGGCGAAGAGGAGCAGGCCGAGCACGCCGTGCAGCAGGATGCCGGGGAAATCGATGCGCGCGACGGCAAGCTGGACCTCGTTCGCCACCGCAGCATCGAAACGGGCCACGACGACCGCGCCGATCGAGACCACGACGCCGATGGCGGTGATGCCGATCGCGTCCGGTAGCCGCACGAACCGATGATTCAGGTAGCCGAAGACGGCGATCACGCACACGACCGCGCTGACGACCTGGAAGGTGCTCATATGACAGGACCATTCTCGCTCGGCCCCGAAGGCACAGGTGGTCTACCGTGCCACGATCTCAATCGTCCGGGCCATCGACGCAAACCTCGGTCCCGGCCTTACCAGCGAGCATGTCTTCGATGTGGTCGAGCGAGCCGATCACCGCCCGCCTGCCGGTGGCGAGGACGAAGGCGGAAGCGGCCTGCACCTTGGGGCCCATTGAGCCGGCAGCGAAATCATGCCGCGCCAGCGCTTGCGGCGCGATCTTGCGGATCTCGCGCTGTTGCGGCGAGCCCCAGTCCAGGAACACCGCGGACACGTCGGTGGCGATGACGAGACAGTCGACGCCGAGCTGTCGCGCCAGCAGCGCACTGCAGGCGTCCTTGTCGATGACGGCGTCGACGCCCTGCAGGCTGTGGCCGTCGCCCGAGAGCGCGACCGGGATGCCGCCGCCGCCGGCGGCGATGACCAGGGCGCCGTGTTCGAGCAGCCAGCGAATGGGGTCGAGGCCGAGAACGCGCTGCGGCAGGGGCGAGGCCACGAGGCGGCGCATGCCCTTGCCGTCGGGCCCGACGGTCCAGTGCCGCTCTTCGTACAGGCGTGTGGCCTCCGCCTCGCAGTACATCGGCCCGATCGGCTTGCTCGACTTGGCGAACGCCGGGTCGCATGGACCTCGACGACCTGCCCGAAACCGTCGACTTCAATGGCCCGATCGGAGCGCCTTTCTCGCGTCGCCCGATGGTCCGCTATGCCTTCGGCGACGCCAAGGCAGCCGTGCGCGTCACGCTTGCCGCGGAAGACCCGGCGGATGCATCGGGCGGCCCCAGTTCCGGCGAGCGCATCCCGCAATTCGTCGCGCGGCTCGACAAGACCTTTGCCTGGGGCGCCGTCAACCTGCGCGCGATGACCCATGAGAAACGGTCACCCACCGAGACCAAGCGCGGCTATGGCGTCGGCATCGGCGGAAGCTACAAGCTGGGCGACAAGGATCTGCTCATGGGGCAGTACACGCGTGTCGACGGCGACGTGGATGCTCTTTACGGCGCCAACGGCTACGCCATCGACCCCACCACCGGTGTCATCACCTTCGATCACAACCAGGGTGTCGTCCTCGGCTATGCGCATGTCCTCATGGCACCCTCACGGCATTCGCTGGAGTACGTGCGTCAACGCACAGACGCGACTCGCCGCATGCGCCACGATCGGCTCTTCGAGTGGCTGCAACGGCAGACGATTTAGCACAAGGAGTTGAAGATGTACAGCAACGGGTTCGGATGGACATGGTTTCTATGGATCGGGTTCATGATCATTTTGTT
>JALYXU010000221.1 GCA_030946925.1 Pseudomonadota bacterium | reverse complement strand
GTCGGTGTAGCGGTCGGTGCCGCTGGCGGGATTAGTGTTGTCGACGTACCGGTTCACTCTCATTCCGAAAGCGCCGAGCATCAAGGAATGGGCATCCCACTCCTTGTTGTACGCCACCCGGACATAGGGGTTGTAGCCCTTCAGGCGCGCCACGCCGCCCGGCGTACCGATATCCTGACCGTGGCGAAGGATCGAAAACAGCCCGTCGGCGGTGCGATATGCAGTCAGCTCGCCGTACCAGGTCCGGTCGTAGAAGCCGTAGCCTCCTATGCCGGCGACCTGTTGCGCGAGGGCTCCTTCGATTTGCGTTCCGGCGGTCGGGCCAACCGCAGTGGGCGAGGCGGTGAAAGGAAAGCCAAACGCCGGCGTGCTGTTCCAGACGTCTTGCGCCGTCGGGTTGTTGTGGACGGTCAGGCCGTACAGGAGCTTGACGACATCGGCGCTCTCGTTGCCCATGCGGCCGACCCAACGCAGGTCGGTGTTGTCGATGCCGCTGTGGCCGACGCTCGTGCCGTCGGTGCCGTAGCTTTGGGCGAACGTGTACTGAACGAACGCGCCCACATTGTCAGTTGCCTTCCCGGCCAGAAAGACGCTTGCCTGGTTGAACGCGGGCAGCCCGTTCCGCGCCGTCGCCGGCGTGTCGGTCCCGGTACCGTCGTCGTTGTTCTTGATCCTGGTGACTCCGACCAAGGCCATTCCCGCGAGTGGAACGTCTTGGCGAACGCCGATCGTGTATCCGGAGAGCTTGAACCATCGGCCGTATGGCGTCAGCTCGGGAAAGCTGACATGGCAGGCGACACAGTTCTGTCCGGTTTGGCGGGCATAGGACGGAACCGCCTGAACCGCGGTCGCGGCGAGCGCGAGCGCTGCACCGAGCAATCCAGAAAGCAGTCTGCTGCCAGGAGAGAAAGATGGCATCTTCGACTGCTTTACGTTTTGAGGATATGAGGGACCAAGCGATGGAATCAGCGGGTCTCAGGAATGGGATAGCTTGGCCGCTTGCACAGTTCGAGTCTGTGCGTCAGCGCACAGAGCCAAGAGGCACGGGGATACAAGCCGCGCAGAAGAAGGAGAGTCCCTCGTTCCCCTAAGCGGACGCTTGTGAAGGTCGTTTTTTGGCGGGTCCAGCCGAATGGAATCGCCAGGCGACGGACAGCTCAGTTACACGTTGCTGAAGTTGATCACTTGATCAGCCGAAGTCCCACCGTGTCGGTGGCGCGCTCCTCGTAAGCGACGCCCGGCCGCCGCCGCGGACAACTCTGATCTGGTCGTGTTCGAAGACTCGAAGACGGGCACGCGAACAGAAGCCGAGAAGCAGGCACTGAGACGCTCGCGACCTGGTGGTCGAGGTGATGGCTCAGGGCGTCCTTCCACGTTCTGACGTATCGAGCCGCCGGCACGTAGTCGCTCACGGGGCCCCGAGTCCTGGCCGTGGCGCGCCGAGATCGACGCTGTAAAGGACCTGGCTCGCGTCGTCGGGGTCTCGCTCGTGCCGGAGGTGCAGATGCTCCGCAAACTTGCGCATCGAACCGTTGTCGGCGGCATCGCTGGAATGGAGGCTGCGGATGCCGCGGGATCTCGCCACTTCGAGAAGGCGCCGCATCAGCAAGGTACCTAATCCCTTGCGCTGCCATTCGTCGCCCACCGTCACCGCGAATTCGCAATCCTTCGCGTCGGCGGCCGCGCTGAAGCGGGCGACGCCGATTTCCTGCTCCTTTGTACCGTCGACGATCACGGCGACGTACGCCGCGTCCGTCGCGGGATCGATGTCGGTCAGCTGCTTCAGGAGCGCATCGCTCGGCGACCGCATCGACTCAAGGAAGCGGAAGCGGCGCGAATCCGGCGACAGCGCTTCGATGAAGCGCCGCTCCATCTCGACGTCACGGACATGAATGGGTCTGATCAGGACATGCGTGCCGTCGCGCAGCTCTTCCATCCAGGTTCCCGCCGCCAACGCATCGTTATCCATGTCGATCCTCCGAAACCGGCCGCCACAGAAGCGTACGGCGGCCACGCGTCACCCGTCTGTGCGTTGTCGCACTCAGCCGTCTTCGATGGCAGGGGCGCGGCGACGCACTGTCGCCTGTCGGCGCCATTCGATCGTCGCGCCTCGACCGTCGCGGCCCTGCGACAACGCGTCGAATCCGGCGATCACGTCGAACAGCTCTTCATCGATCGCGCCTTGCCGCAACCGGTGAAACGAGCCCTGCAGCTTCTTCAGCAGCTCGTCGATGTTGCGATCGGCTCGATCCATCGCGGCCAGCCGGCTCGCGTTCTCGCTCGCCAGCGACTCCGCGCAGGCCCGGTAAAGCGATACGAACAGGTACTCCCGGATCAGCGCGCGCAGCGTCGAGCTGCCGGCGCCCAGGACTTCGGGAAGCATTGGCGTCGGCCACGGGCGGGCGGCCAGGCCGGCCAGCCAGATCCGGTCGAGCGGCAGCAGTCGCTGGCCGACCGGCGCATAGGCCGATCCCGATGTCGGCCGGTTGTAGAAGAGGTGGAGCTCGGCAGTCGTCCGCGGTCCCTTGCCCGGCCCGTCGCGGGCCTCGGATTCGACCAGGATCCTGCCTACCAGCGGCGTGATCGCCTGCACCGATGCCGGCACCGGAAACTGGCCGAGCAAGACCACACCCGCATTTGCCAGCCGGGCGCGCACCCGATCGCCGACAGCCCACACCTGGGGCGTGCCCGGCAGCCGTGCGAGGGCATCGAGCGCGAAATCGATGACCACGTCGTTGAAGCGGCCGACGAGGCCTTGGTCGGAGCCGAACACGACGGCGATGACTTCGCCGCGAGCCGCCGACGCAGATGGACTTGGCCCGACCTCGGCGGAGCCCTCGGCGCGAAAGCAGGCGGTCAGGCCGAGCTCGACGGTGCGCGCATAGTCGCCCAGCGCCGCCACCGATTTCTCATACTGGCCGATGCTGGCGGCCGCCTGGGCCTTCATGGCCCGGACCACCGACTGCAGGTCGCCGGCGCTGCCGATCTTGCGGCGCAGGCTGGCGGTGCCGTCGCTCACTGTCCAGCGCCACCCTGGCTTGCGGGTTCGACCGCGGAAGCCGGCGCTGCACCGCCGGCGGCCGGCCTCGGCAGAAACGGCGCCAGCGCCTTGCGCGCGATCTCCACGATCGCCGACCGATCTGCGTCGCTCAGCTTGCTGCCCGCTTCCAGGCGCTGGCCGACGTCGACCGGCAACGCCGCCGCCGCCTCGATCACGGCCTGTTCGGCTTCGGCCATGCGCTCCATCGGCACCGGGTCGAACAGCGCGGCGCCGAGGGCGAGCAGGACGGCGATCTGCGCCGGCACCGCGATCGGCGACAACTCGGCCTGCTTCAGGCAGGCCCGGATGCGCTCTCCGTGGGCGATCGACTGGCGCGTGTCGTCGTCGAGCCGGGCGCCGAAGCGATCGAAGGCTTCGAGCTCCTGGAACTGGGCGTAGGCGAGCTTGAGGTCGCCGGCGACGGCGCGAAAGGCCGGCAGCTGCGCCTTGCCGCCGACGCGCGACACCGACTTGCCGACATCGACCGCGGGAAGCACGCCGAGTTCGAACAGAGTCGGCGACAGGTAGACCTGGCCATCGGTGATCGAGATCAGGTTGGTCGGGATGTAGGCCGAGATGTCCTGGGCTTCGGTCTCGATGATCGGCAATGCGGTGAGCGAGCCGCCACCGAGCTCCTTGCGGAGATGGGTGGCGCGCTCGAGCAGGCGCGAATGGATGTAGAAGATGTCGCCCGGAAAGGCCTCGCGACCGGGCGGCCGGCGCAGCAGCAGCGACAGCTCGCGGTACGCCTGCGCGTGCTGCGTCAGGTCGTCGTAGACGATCAGCACGTCACGGCCGGCGGCCATGAAGTATTCGGCGATGGTTGTCGCCGCGTACGGCGCGATGTAGGCCAGCCCCGGCGGATCGTTGCCCTCGGCGACCACGACGACGGTGTACGGCATGGCTCCCTGCGCCTTCAGCACGGCGATGGTCTTGGCCACGGCCGAGGCGCGCTGGCAGATCGCGCAGTAGACGCACACCAAGTCCTTGCCGCGCTGGTTGACGATGGTGTCGATGGCGATCGAGGTCTTGCCGGTCTGCCGGTCGCCGAGGATCAGCTCGCGCTGGCCGCGGCCGATCGGGATCAGCGCGTCGATGACGAGCAGGCCGCTCTGCAGGGGCACGGTGACCGGGGCGCGGTCCATGATGGCCGGCGCCGGGCGCTCGATCGGCATGCGCTTGTCCATTGCCGGAGGGCCTTGGCCGTCCAGCGGCCTGCCGAGCGGGTCGATGACGCGCCGGAGCCAGCCCTCGCCGACGGCGACGTCGAGCACGCGGCCCTGGCGCTCCACCTCGTCGCCGGCCCGCAGGTGCGCATAGTCGCCGAGC
>JALYXU010000212.1 GCA_030946925.1 Pseudomonadota bacterium | reverse complement strand
AGCTCGCGGACCACGTCCATCTTGTGCTCGACCAGCAGGATGGTCTTGTCCGCTTCGGCCTTCAGGCCGCGGATCAAGTCGAGGATCACCGGCACGTCGGCCGTGCTCATGCCGGCGGTCGGCTCGTCGAACATGAAGACGCTCGGCTCGAGCGCCATCAGCATCGCCACCTCGAGCTTGCGCTGGTCGCCGTGCGGCAGGCTGCTGGCCGGCACCTCGGCACGGCCGCCGAGGCCGACCCGATCGAGCAGCCGGCGGGCCCGCTCGCGACTCTCGCGGTCGTCGAGCCAGACCGACCACAGGTCGAGCCCGTGCCGGCGCCGCGACTGCACCGCCAGGCGAACGTTCTCGATCACCGACAGATGCGGAAACAGCTGGGTCAGCTGAAAGGCGCGGCCGAGGCCACGATGGGTGCGTGCCGCGACCGGCAGGCCGGTAATGTCGACGCCACTCAGGCGCACCGTTCCCGCAGTCGGCCGCAACTGCCCCGAGATGAGGTTGAAGAAGGTCGTCTTGCCGGCGCCGTTCGGGCCGACGATCGCCGTCAGCGTGCCGGGACGAAACGAGCAGCTGACGTTGTCGACGGCGACGTGGCCGCCGAAACGGATCGTCAGGTTCTCGGTCTCGAGCACCGCCGAGTCGCTGCTCCGCGCCGGGACAGGCGGCGTGCGGTCAGCGCTTGTTCCGGATCGGAATCGCCATCTCTTCGGGCTTGATCTCGCGCACCAGCTCGGGCACGCCCCAAGCGAACGCCGGATCGGCCTTGATGCGGAAGTGGTACATGCTCTGCATCGCCTGGTGGTCTTCCTTGCGGAAGGTCATCCTGCCCTTGGGCGACTCGAAGCTCATGCCTTCCATGGTCTTGATGAGCTTGTCGGTGGCGGTGTCGCCGTTCGTCTTCTTCAGCGCCTCGACCAGGGCGATGCCGGCCGACATGCCGCCGGCGGTGAAGAAATCGGGCGGGGCCTTGAAGCGGCTGTAGTGGTTGGCGACCAGCCACTCGTTGACGGGATTCTTCGGGATGCCGAAGTAGTAGTAGGCGGCGCCTTCCATGCCCGGGAACTGCTTGAACGACACCATCGCCGGCAAGATGTTGCCGCCGCTCGCGACGTCGATGCCGAAGCGCTTCTTCAGGTCGAGGTTCGCGAGTGCGCCGAAGGGCGGCGAGGCGCCGGCCCAGATCACGAAGATGACCTTCCGGCCGGGCTTGTCCTTCAGCGCATCGACGACGTGCTGGATGCCGGCGGTGAAGTCGGTCGTCGCCTGCGGCAGATATTCCTCGTGGACGATCTTCGCCTTCCTGACCGCGTCCTTGAAGGCCTTGACGCCGTCCCGCCCGAACGCGTAGTCCTGGGCCAGCGTCGCGATCGACGCGCCCTCGAGATCGACCGCGACGGCGTTCGAGATCGCGTCCTGCGAGCTGTTGCGGCCGGTGCGGAAGATGTACTTGTTCCACTTGTCGCCGGTGATCGAATCGGCGACCGCCGGCTCGACCAGCAGGATCTTCTTGTATTCCTCGGCCACCGGCAGCAGGGCCAGGGCGACCCCCGACGACGAGGGACCGACCGCGATGTCGGCCTTGTCGTCGGCGTAGGCGGTGGCGAGAAGGCTCTTGCCGATGTCGGGCTTGCCCTGGTCGTCCTTCTCGATGACGGTGATCTTCCGTCCGGCCACCGTCATGGTGCCGCCGGTGGCGTAGTCGAGGCCCATCATCAGGCCCGTCTGCGTCTGCTTGCCATAGGCCTCGAGCGGGCCGGTCTTGCTGTAGACGTGGGCGATGCGAATCTCGGGCTTGCTCTCGGCCGTCGCAACGATGGGCAAGGCGGCAAGCGAGGTCGCAAGCGCCAGGAACACGCCGGCCGAAAGCGCCGGCCCGAGTCGTCCATTCATTGCTGTCTCCTGTGCGCGAGGGCGCCTGCCCATCGATCGGCGCGAAGTGTAGAAGATCGAACCGGGTTCGGCGGGCTGAACGAGGCCAGGGTCGCGCCACGGCGCAAGAATCGGGCATGACCGAGACCGACGCCAACCTGTTCACCGCCCTGCGAGCCGGCTTCGCTGCCGATCTCGACGCCACGGCCATCGAGACGATCGGCGAGGCGCCGCTGCACTACACGTGGCGCGACATCGAGCGCGCGACCGCCATGCTTGCTAATCTGCTCGAGTCGCTCGACCTGCCGCCCGGAGCGC
>JALYXU010000179.1 GCA_030946925.1 Pseudomonadota bacterium | reverse complement strand
GCGACTGGTTGCACAAGAGAACCATGTCGCAGCCGGCGGCCAGTGCGAGCACGGCCGCCTCGGCGTAGCTGAGCTCGACCCCGGCGACGCGGCGCGCACCGGCCATGCTCAGATCGTCGCTGAAGATGGCGCCCTCGAATTCCAGCTGCAGCCTCAGGATGTCCTTCAGCCAACGCTCTGAAAAGCCGGCCGGTCTGGCGTCGACCTTCGGATAGACGACATGCGCCGGCATCACGCTGGAGAGGCTGCCGGCGAGCCACTCGTACGGCCTGGCGTCGTCGCCGAGGAGCGCGGTCAAGGAGCGCCGGTCGATCGGGATCTCGGTATGGCTGTCGGCCTTGACGAAGCCGTGCCCGGGAAAGTGCTTGCCGCAATTCGCCATGCCGGCCGCGAGCAGGCCGTGCATGAGGCTCTTCGCGAGGATCGAGACCACGCGGGGATCGCGATGGAAGGCGCGATCGCCGATGACGCCGCTGGCGCCATGGTCGAGATCGAGCACCGGCGTGAAGCTGAGATCGACGCCGCAGGCGCGCAGTTCGCTGCCGAGCACATGCCCGGCGGCGGTGGCCGCTTCGATCGCGCGCATTGCGCCGCTGCCGGGGGCACCGCTGCCGCGCTTCATCCACATTTCGCCGAGCGCCCGCATCGGCGGCAGCGCCGTGAAACCGTCGCTGCGAAAGCGCTGGACCCGACCGCCTTCATGGTCGACGCACAACAACAGATCTGGCCGGATCGACTTGATCTCGGCGGCGAGCTCGGTCAGCTGGCGCCGATCGCGCCAGTTCCGCGCGAACAGGATCACGCCGCCGGTCAGTGGGTGGGTGAGCCGGCGGCGATCGTCGGCGTCGAGCGCCAGTGCCGCCACGTCGAGGATCACCGGCGCGTGGCTCATGACGGTACCTGCGCGCTGCGCGCTTCGGGCGGCGGGGCGGCTCATGACGGGTCGGCGGCCGGTCGCCGTTCGACGACGACGAAGCTGGCGGCGTAGTCGGCTTCGTCGCTGACGCTGACGTGGGCCTGGAGGCCGCGCGCGTCGAACCACGCGGCGAGGGCGCCATGCAGGACGATCTCCGGCTTGCCGCTGCGCTGCTTGGCGATCTCGCAGCGGCGCCACGTCATCGGCATGCGCATGCCGATGCCGATCGCCTTCGAAAATGCTTCCTTGGCCGAAAAGCGGGTCGCGAGGTAACGCACGCCGCGGTCCGCGAACTGGGCGCGGCGGCTGTGGAAGACCTCGATCTCATGCGTGCCGAGGATCCGTTCGGCGAAACGATCGCCGCGCCGGGCCAGGACCGCGCCGATGCGCCGGACGTCGCAGATGTCGGTGCCGATGCCGAAGATCATCGACGCTCCGCGGCGGCGCGCTCGGTCACCTCGAGATAGGCGCGCACCGCCCCGGCCATGCCGAGCTCCAGTGCATCGGCAACGAAGGCGTGGCCGATCGACACCTCGAGCACGCCGGGGACCGCCGCGAGGAACGGGCCGAGGTTGTGCAGATTGAGATCGTGCCCGGCGTTGACCCCGAGCCCCTCGGCCGCTGCCGCGCGCGCCGCAGCGGCGAAGCGGGCCAGGACAACATCCACATCGGCGCTGCCGTGGGCGCCGGCATAGGGCTCCGTGTAGAGCTCGACCCGGTCGGCGCCGAGCGCGCGCGCCGCAGCCATCGACGCCGACTCGGCGTCCATGAACAAGGCGACGCGAATGCCGAGACCGCGCGCTTCGGCAATCAATGGCGCCAATCGATCGGCGTCCCGGGCCAGGTCCCAGCCGTGGTCCGAGGTGGACTGCCCGGCACTGTCCGGAACGAAGGTGCATTGCTGCGGACGCAACTCGCGCACGATCGGCATCAGGTTGTGGAACGGATTGCCCTCGATGTTGAGCTCCGCCTCCGGCCGGCCACGCATCATTGCCGCCAGCTCGACCACGTCGTGGCCACGCACGTGCCGGGCATCGGGACGGGGGTGGACGGTGATGCCGTGGGCGCCGGCATCGAGGGCGATCGCGGCCAGCCGAACCACGCTCGGGATCGCCAGCGGCCGCTGGTTTCGGAGCAGCGCGATCTTGTTGACGTTGACGGACAGCGCCGTGGTCCTGCGGCGCGCGTCGATGCCGGTCGTGACCAGAGGATTCATGGGCGTGGGCGGTCAGGGGTCGAGGGCGCGGGCATCGCGCATGACCTGGCGGGTACGCAACGCATCGCTGCCGAGATGATAGTGAAGCTGGGCCCGCAGGATCGGCCGCAGCTCGGCGAGAGAGTGCGCGGCAGCGTCTTGCAGCGCGGCCAGGTCGGCGGCGTCGAGCGCGGCTTGCAGCGCCAGCAACGCGGCGCCGCCGATCGAGCCGTCGACCGCAGCGTCGGCGAGGACCACACCGGCGTCGGCGACCAGCCGATAGCGTCCGGCCGCGTCGACCGGCCGGCGCGTCGTGCTCTCGACGCCCAGATCGGGCAACAGGCCGATCTCCTTGAGCAGGACCAGCTCGAAGGCGCGCAGCGACGCCAGGGCGCCGGCCTCGTCGTCACGGTCGGGAGCGCCGAGCGAGGCCACGCTCAGCGCATACGCGTCAAAGAGGGCCGGGTGAGGGTCGTGTCGGGCCACCAGCTTCATCAGCAGCTCGTTGAGATAGAAGCCGTTGAAGAGCGCCGCACCGGTCAGCATCGACGCGCCACCGGTCCACTCCGCGCCGCGCAGATTCTGGATGTCGCGCGGGTCTTCGCCGGCGGCGTGGCGGCCAAGCGAGACCTGGATCCGCTGGAACGGGAGCAAGACGCTCCGGAGCTGGGAGAACGGCCGTTTCGCGCCCTTGGCGGCGACCGCGATCCGGCCCTGCTCTCGCGTGAAGAGGTCGAGGATCAGGCTCGATTCGCTCCAGTCGTAGCGATGCAGGACGAATGCCGCCAAGGCGGCGCTGCGCGGAGCGCGGGACGCCAAGACCGAGCTCGCCGCGCTCAGTCGTAGCCGTACGAGCGAAGGTGCGCTTCGTCGTCGGCCCAGCCGCTTCGCACCTTGACCCACAGCTCGAGAAACACCTTGCCGTCGAGCAGATGCTCGAGCTCGTGCCGGGCTTCGGTACCGATCCGCTTCAGGCGCTCGCCTGCCGTGCCGATGACCATCGCCTTGTGCGACTCGCGGGCGACGACGATGGTCGCGGCAATCCGGCGCAGCGCGCCCTCCTCTTCGTAGCGGTCGATCACCACGGTCGAGGTGTACGGCAGCTCGTCGCCGGTGAGGCGGAACAGCTTCTCGCGGACGATTTCGGCGGCGAGAAAGCGGTCGCTCCGATCCGTCAGCGCGTCTTCGCCGTGCAGCCAGACCTGCTCGGGCAAGTAGGGGTCGACGATGGCCAGCAGCCGCTCGGCATCGGCGGCGCGGGTCGCCGACAGCGGGACGAACTCCGCGAAGGCGTGCTTGGCCTGCATCGTCTGCAGCCACGGCGCAAGAGCCGCGCGCCGGGCGATCGTGTCGAGCTTGTTGGCGATCAGCAACACCGGCTTGGCCGGCGACAGCAAGCCGAGCACCGCCTCGTCGGCCTTGCCGAATCGACCCGCCTCGACCACGAACAAGACCACGTCGACGTCGGACAGCGTGCTCGTGACGGCCCGGTTCAGGGAGCGATGCAGGGCGGCGTCGTGCTTGGTCTGAAACCCCGGCGTGTCGACGAACACGAACTGCGTCTCGCCGCTGGTTCGGATTCCGGTGATGCGGTGGCGCGTCGTCTGCGCCTTGTTCGAGGTGATGCTGATCTTCTGCCCGACCAGGGCATTGAGCAGGGTCGACTTGCCCACATTCGGCCGGCCGACGATGGCGACCAGGCCGCACCGCATCTTCACGACCTCAACGGGCTTCCCGGTTCGTCGCTGGCGTTGAGCACATCCAGCATGCGACCTGCCGCTTCCTGCTCGGCGGCCCGCCGCGACTTGCCTTCGCCCGCCTCGGTGAGGCCCAGTGCCGGCACCGCACACTCGACCTCGAAAGTCTGGTCGTGGGCCTGGCCGCGCGTGGCCATGATCCGGTAGGCCGGCACCGGCAGCCGACGCGCCTGCAGCCATTCCTGCAACTCCGTCTTGGCGTCCTTGGCCCAGCTGGCGATGTCGGTCGTCTCGATGATCCCGCCGAACAGGTTTTTCACCAATCCGCGCGCCGCGTCGAAGCCGCCATCCAGAAAAGTGGCGCCGAGCAGCGCTTCCAGTGCGTCGGCGAGGATGGAGGCGCGTAAGGCGCCGCCGCCGCGGGCCTCGCCCTCGCCGAGGCGAAGCAACTCCGGCAGGCCGAGTTGCAAGGCGATCCGGTGCAGGCTGTCCTCGCGGACGAGATGAGCGCGGACCCGGGTCAGGTCGCCTTCGTCGGAGCTGCCCAGACGGTCGAACAGCAGGCTGGAGACGACGAGGCTGAGGACGGCATCACCCAGAAACTCGAGGCGCTCGTTGTGGTCGGCGCCATAGCTGCGATGCGTGAGGGCGCGTTGCAGGAGGCCGGAATCGGCGAAGCGGTGACCAATGCGCTGCTGCAGCGCGGCAAGTCGTGAATCCATGCGAAAAGAAGTGTCCTAGTTCGAGTGGCCCTCGAACTTCAGTAGAAGAAAGACCGGGCTCATGAGCTCGATCTCCTTGTTGTAGGCAAACGCAACGACGATCTTTTCGTCGTTCTTGGTGATGCTGAGATCCTTGCCGGAAATGGAGGTGATCGAGTACTCGATGTCCTTCTGCCGCTCGAACGCACCACGAATTTCCGGGACCGTCGTTCCTTCGGTGCTGATCTTGTTGACCGTCCGCTTGATGGTGAAGTATTCGTTGAGTGCCGGCAGCACGCGAATGCCCACGAGCGCCACGAAACCGACGACGATCGCCCAGAACATCAGACCGAACAGGGTCACGCCACGTTGACGCTGCCCGCCGCGAACTTGGTTCGTCATCGGCAAGTCCTTTTGAGCTTACTTGAAAGATCCGATTCGCTTCAGATCACTGAAATTCATCCACACGAAAAAGGCCTTGCCGACGATGTTCTGGTCCGGCACAAAACCCCAGTAACGCGAATCCTGGGAGTTGTCCCGGTTGTCACCCATCATGAAATAGTGGCCGACAGGCACCTTGCAGCTGACTCCGTCGGCACTGTAGCTGCAGTTCTCCCGGAACGGAAATTCGATGCTGTCGGGGTTGCCAAAAAATGGCGTCGACTGAGGATTAATGAGGATGTCGTGCTCGACGTCGCCCAGCTTTTCCTTGAACACGGGCGAGTACCGGCGCGCCTCGTCGTCGTAGAAGCCTGGCGCCGGCAGCGGCTCGACCGGCACCGGCTTGCCGTTGAGAAACAGCTGCTGGTTGCGAAACGTCACCTCGTCGCCGGGAATGCCGACGACCCGCTTGATGTAGTCGACGCTGGTGTCCTTCGGGTAGCGAAACACCATCACGTCGCCGTGCTGCGGCTCGTGATTGCCCACCAGCTTGATGTTGACGACCGGGAGCCGCACGCCGTAATAAAACTTGTTGACCAGGATCAGGTCGCCGACCAGCAGCGTCGGCTTCATCGAACCGGACGGGATCTTGAATGGTTCGAACAGGAATGAGCGAAGCAGGAAAACGACCAGGATCACGGGAAACAGGCCCGCGGTCCAGTCGAGCCACCACGGCTGCATGAGCAGCGCCTGGCGCGTCTGCGCGACGTTGTCGTCGACGCGGGTGATGCCCTGGCTGGCCAGCTGCTGGCGCCGGGCAGCGTCCTGAATCTCGAAATTGGCGACCGCCTGGCGGCGCCGCGGCGCAAAGTGGAACCGCTCGGCGAGCCAGTAGCAGAAGGTGACGACGGTGAGGATGAACAGGAGCAGCGAGAAATTGCCCGACCACCGACTGAAGTACCAACCGGCGGCAAAGACGCCCAGGCACGCATAGAGCAAACCGGTGAGTACACCCATCAGTCATCCACTTGGAGAATGGCCAGAAAGGCCTCTTGGGGCACCTCGACAGAGCCGATCTGCTTCATGCGCTTCTTGCCGGCCTTCTGCTTCTCGAGAAGCTTCTTCTTGCGTGTGATGTCGCCGCCGTAGCACTTCGCGATGACGTTCTTGCGCAGAGCCTTGATTGTCTCACGCGCGATGATGTTGGCACCGATGGCGGCCTGCACCGCGACGTCGTACATCTGCCGCGAAATCAGCTCGCGCATCTTCGCCACGACCGCACGGCCGCGGAACTGGCTCTGGCCCCGGTGGACGATGATGGACAGCGCATCGACACGCTCGCCATTGAGCAGGATGTCGACCTTCACCACGTCGGCGGCCCGGTATTCCTTGAACTCGTAGTCCATCGACGCGTAGCCGCGCGACACGCTCTTCAGCTTGTCGAAGAAGTCGAGCACGATCTCGGCCAGCGGCATCTCGTAGGTGATCATCACCTGACGGCCGTGGTAGGCCATGTTCATCTGATTGCCGCGCTTCAGGTTGGCAAGCGTCATGACCGGCCCGACGTAGTCCTGTGGCATGTACAGGTGGACCGTGACGATCGGCTCGCGGATCTCGGCGACCCTGCCGAGATCGGGCATCTTCGACGGGTTCTCGATCCGGATCACCTCGCCGCTGTTGAGCGCGACCTCGTAGACGACGGAAGGGGCGGTGGTGATCAGGTCCTGGTCGAACTCCCGCTCCAGCCGCTCCTGGACGATCTCCATGTGCAGCAGGCCGAGAAAGCCGCACCGAAAGCCGAAGCCGAGCGCCTGGCTCACCTCGGGCTCGTAGCGCAGCGACGAATCGTTCAGCTTGAGCTTCTCCAGGGCGTCGCGAAGCTGGTCGTATTCGCTCGCCTCGGTCGGATAGAGGCCGGCGAACACCTGCGGCTGGATTTCCTTGAAGCCCGGCAGCGGCTCGGTCGCCACGCCGAGATTGTTCGGCAGCTTCTTCTCGAGCGTGACGGTGTCGCCGACCTTGGCCGCCTGCAGCTCCTTGATGCCGGCAATGACGAAGCCGACCTCGCCTGCGCCAAGAACGTCGCGCGACACCGAATTTGGCGTGAAGACGCCGAGCTGGTCGGCATTGAAGACAGCGTCGCTCGCCATCAGGCGGATGCGCTCGCCTTTGCTGAGCGAGCCGTCGACGACGCGCACCAGCATGACGACGCCGACGTAGTTGTCGAACCAGGAATCGATCACCATCGCCCGAAGCGGTGCGTTGGGCCGGCCGCGCGGCGCCGGCATGCGGTGAACGACCGCCTCGAGGACCTCCTCGACGCCTTCGCCGGTCTTGGCGCTGCACGGAATCGCGTCATCGGCATCGATGCCGATCACGTCCTCGATTTCGGACCGGGCCCGTTCCGGATCCGCCTGGGGCAGGTCCATCTTGTTGAGCACCGGCACCACTTCGACGCCGAGGTCGAGCGCGGTGTAGCAGTTGGCGACGGTCTGCGCCTCGACCCCCTGGCTGGCGTCGACCACGAGGAGCGCGCCTTCGCAGGCCGACAGCGAACGGCTCACCTCATAGGAAAAATCGACGTGCCCCGGCGTATCGATCAGATTCAGGTTGTAGGTCTTGCCGTCGCGGGCGGTGTAGCGCAACGCCGCGGTCTGCGCCTTGATCGTGATGCCGCGCTCACGCTCGATGTCCATCGAGTCGAGCACCTGCGCCTCCATCTCGCGGTCGCTGAGGCCGCCGCATCGTTGAATGATGCGATCGGCCAGCGTCGACTTGCCGTGATCGATGTGGGCGATGATCGAAAAATTGCGGATCAGATCCATGCGTGCGCGAATCGGCGGTGAGTTCGTCGAGCGCCCTGCGGGCCTCGCCGTTTCAATCCAAGCTCAGATCGCGAAGCGAAATGGAAGCCCGAAGGGGACCTCTGGAGCGGCCAAAAAAAAGGCACGTCGAATGATTGACGCGCCTTCCAACAAAACGTTTGGCAACTGCTGTTGGGGCTTCATTGTAGTCAAAAGCACCTGGCGCAAAGACCCGCCAGTGCTTGATTTCTAGTCGTTGCCGGGGTCCAACAGCACAATCCATCCACAGATTATCCACATCTCCCTGTGGATTTGCTGGGGGTAATTCCAGCGGCCCCCGCCGCACGCGTGCTTCGCGGGAGAACGCCCTGATTCAACACCGAAATATCTCTGGAAGAGTCATGATTGATGTGACTGCACACTAACAATTAGCGGACCGGCCGCAGGATCACGAAGACAGCGACATCCGCCCGCCGAACCAGCAGCGTCACCGGTTTGGCCTTGTCCAGCTTGGCGAGAACCGCGTCGAACTGCTTGCTGTTGACGACCTCGGTGTTGTCGATCGACATGATGATGTCGCCCTGAGCGATGCCGGCGCGGGCGGCAACGCCCTCGGCGGTCTCGACCCTGACGCCGCTCTTTACCTTTAATGCCTGCTTCTGCGCGTCCGACAGATCAGCCACCGCGAGACCGAGCGAACTGAGCGGCATGGGGGCCTTCACGGGGCCGTCCGGCTGGCGTCGCGAAACGACCCGCTCTGCCTCGAGCTCGGCCACGACGACCGGCAGCTCCCGGTACGCACCGCGCCTGAAGACCTGCAGAGTTGCCTTGTTGCCCGGCTTGATGCTGCCGATCACGCGCGGCAGCTCGATCGAGCTGTCGACGAGGTGGCTGTCCACCTTCGTGATGATGTCCCCCGCCTCGACGCCAGCCTTCTCGGCCGGGCCGCCCGCCTCGACCGTCCGCACCAGGGCGCCGGTCGGCTTGCCCAGACCGATCGATTCCGAAACCTCCCGGGTGACCCGATCGATGACGACGCCGATCCGACCGCGGACCACGCGGCCGCCGGTCCGAAGCTGTTCGGAGACCCGGCTGGCTTCGTCGATCGGAATCGCGAACGAGATGCCCATGTAGACACCCGACTGGCTGTAGATCTGCGAGTTGATGCCCACGACCTCGCCGCGCATGTTGATCAGCGGCCCGCCCGAGTTGCCCGGGTTGATGGCCACGTCGGTCTGGATCAGCGGCAGCAGCTCGCCTGTCTCTCTCGACTTGGCGCTGACGATCCCGGCGGTCACGGTGCTCTCGAAGCCGAACGGCGAGCCGATCGCGATCACCCATTCGCCGACCTTCAGCTTGCCGACGTCGCCGATCCGCACCGTCGGCAGACCGGTCGCCTCGATCTTGACGAGCGCAACGTCCGAGCGCTTGTCGGCGCCGACGATCCTGGCCTTGAACTCGCGCTTGTCGGCCAGCGTGACGATCACTTCCTCGGCGCCTTCGACGACATGGGCATTGGTCATGACGTAGCCGTCCGCGCTCAACACGAACCCGGAGCCGACGCCACGCTGCTGCGGCTCGGAATCGCCCGGCTGCTGCTGGCCACGCGGACGATTCGGAATCGGCAGGCCGAACCGACGCAGCCGATCCGCCATGTCGTCGTCGATGTCGGCGCCGGGCGCGACACGGCTGCTCCGCGATCGCTCGGTGGTCCGGATGTTGACCACCGCTGGCCCGACTCTCTCGACCAGCTCCGTGAAGTCGGGCAGACCTTGGACGCCGAGCGGCGTCGGCGCCGCCGTCGCGAGCAAGGAAGTGCCGAGTGCGAGGGCAGCAAGCCCGGCGCGGCAAGCGTTGGCGATCGTGGCGGGGGATTGCGATTGCATTCGGTTCATCCAGCGGGTTTGGTCAGGTCAGGGCTTTCGCCGCTCGAGGCCGGCGACGAACATTTTGAGCGTTGCCGGCGGTGTATCCCCGACCAAAGTAATCCACCAGTCGCCGAGCTGTTGCGTCAGTGTCGACGTCGCACCCACCGAGCCCACTCCCGGGCTACCGTGCTGACGATCGTCGCGATACGGCTCGATGAACACCGAGACGTAGGTCAGCCCATCCGAATAGATCGCCTGAACGACCGGCGGCGCCGCCCGATCCGCAGCAGGGCCGGCGCCCGCTTCCATCTGCCGGCTGACGCAGCTCACCAGCCTGAAGCCGGGCGCCGTCTGTCGCATCGACCAGCCTTCGAGCTCGAGCCGCGTCGCTGTCAGCACTGGCTTGACGACGCGGTAGCCATCGAGCCTGCGCATCGCCTGGACGACGCTGGAGGACTGCGACCGGATGCCGATCGCGACGTCGGAAAACGACGAGGTCTCGAGCACCTGGCCATGCTCGCCGACGACGTCGGCCCGCAGCAGCAGGCCGGAGCTGCGATCCGCCCACAGCCGGTAGCCGTAGCGATAGATGTCCCGGGGCCTGACCTCGAGCAGCTCGACCTCGTGGCCCGCGACCCGGTCGATGCCTCCGGCTTCGACGTCGTACCAGGCGGCCAGGCGGTCGTCGCCAGCCTGGAGCAAGGCCGGAAACGAATTGAGCATGCCGCGTTGCTCGACCATTGCGACGCGGCTTGCGGGCCAGAACGTGTTGACGACATCGTTGTGCCGGAAGACCTTCCGTTGCCGGCCGTCGAGCGACTCGATGCGCTCGTACTGATCCCGACCCTCCGAGAAATGGGCGATGCGGGCACTCGTCACGTTGCCGCCGCCGCTGACCACGAAGGTGCCCTGGAAATTCTGCCGACTCGCTGCGTCGTGGATCCGCAGCAGCCAGGCC
Organism: Pseudomonadota bacterium; assembly: GCA_030946925.1. Classification (GTDB taxonomy): domain Bacteria; phylum Pseudomonadota; class Gammaproteobacteria; order Burkholderiales; family Burkholderiaceae_C; genus Schlegelella_A. The sequence goes on along the minus strand of JALYXU010000179.1, from coordinate 8,624 downwards.
CGCATGTCGGCCGTTGTCGCAGGGCCCGCCGCGGCGCCGTTTGCAACAGCTGGCAGGCTGGCGACCGCCGCACCGGCAAGCGCGATCGCGGCCAGCAGGTGCGGCACCATCGGGCGCGGCAATGCCGCGTTCAGCGCGGCTCGACGTCGACCGTCGCGGCGCGCAGAAATGCAGATGGCAGGCCGAGCGCGGAAGTCCCCGCGAACTGATTGTGTGCCGCGAGATAACGGTCGAGTCGGCCGTCGCGCACCAGGCGGCCATTGACCGCGAGTGCGACTTGCGGGTCTGCCGAGGGAGCGTCCGCGACGCGGCTCGGCAAGGCGCTGTCAGGTGACGTCGGGGGCACGGCGGCAACCGCCACCGGTCGCGATGCGCCGACTGCCGGCTCGCCCGGTTGGAGAACGACGAAGGTGCCGGCGACCAGGGCGATGCTTGCGGCCATCGCCGCCGGAACCATCCAGCGCGGCCGCGCCGCACGGGGCGCGACTTGCAACGGCGCAGGCGCCAGCACCACCGGCTCAGCGGCCAGCCTGCTTCGCACAGCAAGCAGAAAGCGGCAATCGTGGTCGGCCCGCGAGACCAGGTCGTCGGAGCGCAGAACATCGCCGATCAGGTGATACGCGTGCCAGGCCTGCCTGGCTTCGGGGTTGCGTTTCCAGAGGTCGCAGACGGTGGCGGCCTCGCCCGCGGCGAGCTCGCCATCGGCAAGCGCGGACAAGTGTTCCGCCCGATCCGAACCTTCACCCCAGCTTGCCGACATCACTCTCTCCAAAAATCAAGTCACCACTGCCGCACCGGCAGCCGCCCGCTGACTCGACGACAAGACGCCAATGCAATTCACCACCGTTCGCCCTCGCGCGTCCCCAGCAGCGGCCGCAGCCGTGTCGCGATCGCCTCTCGGGCCCTGAAGATCCGCGACCGAACCGTGCCGATCGGGCAGTTCATCAGCTCGGCGATCTCTTCGTAGCTGAGACCTTCGATCTCGCGCAAGGTGATCGCCTGCCGCAGTTCTTCCGACAGCGCTTCGATCGCAAAGTTCACTGCGGCGGCGATCTGTTTCGTGGCCAAAGCGGCATCCGGCGTGTTGCCGTCGCTCGCCTCGTTCTCGACCCGCAGCCCGCCATCTTCTTCCTCGTCGCGCCCGGCCCGCGCCGATTCGGTGACCAGCGGGTCGCGCTTGAGCTCCATCAGCGCCTTCTTCGCGGTGTTGACGGCAATCCGGTAGAGCCAGGTGTAGAAGGCGCTGTCGCCCCGAAATTGCGGGATCGCCCGGTAGGCGCGGATGAAGGTCTCCTGGGCGATGTCCGGGATCAGGTCGACGTCGCGGACCATTCGGCCGATCAGGCGCTCGATCCGGCGCTGGTACTTGACGACCAGCATCTCGAAGGCTTTGGCATCGCCCTGCTTGACGCGCTCGATCAGAGGGGCGTCGGCGTCCGGGGCGTTCATTCAGGGAGCGGAAGGATCGGTGCCGGGAATGGCAGCCGCAGGGCGCGGCGAATATACAGCACAGCGAAACGAGTGCCATTCGCGTTCGAGGCCGCGCCGCTGCGCCGGCAACCAGAGCGCCCTGCACCCTTTGGACCGCATCTGGGGAACGAAGCGCAACAGCATGAAGGCGCCAAGATCGACGCGCAGCATCAGCCGCCCGGGGATCGCCGGGCCAGCCGGCGAAGCCGCCGCAAACGACCACCCGGCGCCGTCCCAGCGCAAGACGCCTGCCGATGGGCGCCAGAGCGACACGCAAACGGCGAGCGCAAGCAGCGCACCGAGAAGCGCCGCGCCGACGAGCCACGAGAAGGCGGGTCCTTCGGGCGCAAGCACGCCCCACGCACCGAGCGTCGCGAGCACCGCCACGCCGAGTGCCACCAGCGACACGCGCCAGATGCCGAAGTGGCAGAGCGCCACCTGACAGGGAGGAGAACCGCGCATCGGCCGCGCCGCCGAGACGCGTCACACTCGCTTGAAGACGAGAGTGCCGTTGGTGCCGCCGAAGCCGAAGTTGTTCTTGACGGCGTGTTCGATATTCATCTCGCGCGCCGTGTTGGCGCAATAGTCCAGGTCGCACTCGGGATCCTGGTCGAAGATGTTGATGGTAGGTGGCGAGATCTGGTTCTTGACGGCGAGCACGGTGAACACCGATTCGATGCCGCCGGCGCCGCCGAGCAGGTGCCCGGTCATCGATTTCGTCGAATTGACGACGAGCCGCTTCGCATGGTCGCCGAACGCCAGCTTGATCGCGTTGCTCTCGTTGAGGTCGCCGAGTGGCGTCGACGTGCCGTGCGCATTCAGATATTGAATCTGGTCGGCGTTGACCGCAGCCGAGCGCAGTGCCGCAAGCATCGACCGCTTCGGCCCTTCGACGTCCGGAGCCGTCATGTGGAAGGCGTCGGCGCCCATGCCGAAGCCGACCAGCTCGGCATAGATCTTGGCGCCGCGCCGCTTCGCGTGCGCGTACTCCTCGAGCACCACGACGCCGGCACCTTCGCCAAGGACGAAGCCGTCGCGGTTCTTGTCCCACGGCCGCGACGCGGTCGCCGGGTCGTCGTTGCGGGTCGACAAGGCGCGGGCCGCGGCAAAGCCGCCGATGCCGAGCGGCGACACGGTCGCCTCGGCGCCGCCGGCGATCATCACGTCGGTGTCGCCGTGCTCGATCAGCCGGCCGGCCATGCCGATCGAGTGCAGGCCGGTCGTGCAGGCGGTGACGATCGCCAGGTTCGGACCCTGAAAGCCGAACATGATCGAGACATGGCCTGAAATCATGTTGATGATGGAGGCGGGCACGAAGAACGGCGTGATCCTCCGCGGGCCGCGCTTCTCGAGCTCGGCCTTGGTGTCTTCGATCAGCGGCAGGCCGCCGATTCCCGAACCGATCATGCAGCCGATCCGCTCGGCTTCTTCCTGGCTCAGCTCGTCGTTGGTGGCCAGTCCGGCGTCACGAATCGCCTGGATCGACGCCGCCAGGCCGTAATGGATGAACGTGTCCATGTGACGCGCGTCCTTGGCCGCGAAGTAATCCTCGACCCGAAATCCCTTGACCTCACCGGCGATGCGGCAGGCGAACGCGGACGCGTCGAACCTGGTGATGCCGGCGATTCCGGAGCGGCCGGCAAGGAGGTTTTGCCAAGCTTCGGCGATGCTGTTGCCGACCGGGCTGATCAGGCCGAGCCCGGTGACGACGACACGGCGAAGGCTCATAAACGAATCGTCGGTTCCGGGTCCTGGTCAGGCGACCTTCTGGTGCTTTTGGGCGTAGTCGATGGCAAGCTGTACGGTGGTGATCTTCTCGGCCTCTTCATCCGGAATCTCGATGCCGAACTCGTCCTCGAGCGCCATCACGAGTTCGACCGTGTCGAGCGAGTCGGCGCCGAGGTCCGCCACGAACGCCTTTTCGTTCGTCACATCGGCTTCGGGAACGCCCAACTGCTCGGCGATGATCTTCTTGACTCGTGCTTCTATGTCGCTCATGACTCCTCCGGGAGTGTGGAAAAAAGTAGACGCGGATTCTACGGCTTGACAACCGGCGAGACCGCCCGCAGGGCGATGCCTTGCGCCTCTGGCGCGCTCGGCTGCATGGCGATCACGCCATCAGCATGCCGCCATTGACGTGCAGCTCCGAGCCGGTGATGTAGCTGGCTTCCCGAGACGCGAGAAAGGCGACGGCATGGGCAATTTCCCCCGGCTGGCCGAGCCGGCCGAGCGGAATCTGCGCAAGCAATGCAGCGGCCTGGGTCGGGTCGAGGGACTTGGTCATGTCGGTATCGATGAATCCAGGCGCGACGCAGTTGACGGTGATGCCGCGGCTGCCGACCTCGCGGGCCAGTGCCCGCGTCATGCCGGCCACGCCGGCTTTCGCGGCGGCGTAGTTGGCCTGGCCCGGATTGCCGCTGGCGCCGACCACCGAGGTGATGTTGACGATCCGGCCGTAGCGCTGCTTCATCATCGGCCGCAGCACCGCACGGCTGGTCCGAAACACGGCGGTCAGGTTGGTCGCCAGGACCGCGTGCCAGTCGTCGTCCTTCATGCGCATCGACAGCATGTCGCGGGTGATTCCGGCGTTGTTGACCAGCACATGCAGGCCACCCTCGGCCTTGACGATCGCCTCGATCGCCGTCTCGACGGCGCCGGCCTCGGTGACGTCGAGGACGATGCCGCGGCTGCCCGGAAACGCGGCCAGCGCGCTGCCGATGCGATCGGCCCCGGGCTGGGTGGTGGCGGTGCCGACGACGCGAAAGCCACGACCGGCGAGCTCGAGCGCGATGGCCTGGCCGATGCCGCGCGATGCGCCCGTGACGAGCGCGACCAGGGACGCGGGCGCGACTTGCGCAGGCGGCGCCGCGGCAGATTCGTCGGGCCGCGGCTTCATCGCAGCGTCGCTCATTGCAGCAGCGCGCTGGCGTCGCGCAGGGATGCCGGGTCGAAGACGGACGCCGAGACCGCATCGGCGTCGATTCGCCTGACCATCCCCGCCAGGACCTTGCCGGGCCCGCACTCGAAGATGTGGCTGACGCCACGGCTCCGGATCTCGCGGATCGTCTCGGTCCAGCGCACCGGCCCGTCGGCCTGGCGATAGAGGGCGTCGCGAATCGCTGCCGGCTCGGTCTCGCTCTTGACGTCGACGTTGTCGATGACCGGAATGAGGGGCGCATCGATTCGCACGCCGAGCAGCCGCTCGCGCAACCGATCGGCGGCGGGCTTCATCAACGACGAGTGAAAAGGCGCCGACACCGCCAGCGGCAACGCCCGCTTGGCGCCTGCCGCCAGGAGCAGCGCGCAGGCCTTGTCGACGCCGGCCTTGCTGCCGGAGATCACCGTCTGCTTCGGGTCGTTGAAGTTGGCAGCGGCGACGGCCTGACCGGTGGCCGCGGCTGCGGCGGCGCAACCGGCCTCGACCGATGCGGCATCGAGGCCTAGGATCGCGGCCATCGCTCCAGTGCCGACCGGCACCGCATCCTGCATCGCCTCGGCCCGGTACCGCACCAGAGGCAACGCATCGGCAAAGGCCAGGGCGCCGCCGACGACGAGTGCCGTGTATTCGCCAAGCGAATGACCCGCCACCACTGCAGGCACGGCGCGGGTTTCGGCCAGCCAGGCTCGATAACAGGCGATCCCGGCGGTCAGCATCACCGGCTGGGTATTGGTGGTGAGGTCGAGCTGCTCCTTGGGGCCTTTGCGAATCAGCTTGCCGATGTCTTCACCGAGTGCACTCGAGGCCTCGTCGAGCGTCTGCCTGACCACGGCGTTGTCGCCCCAGGCATCGAGCATGCCGACCGATTGCGAGCCCTGACCGGGAAAGACGAACGCGAACGGGCGCATGGCGATGGTGCGGGCGGTCAGAGATCGAGCAGGACCGCGCCCCAGGTGAAGCCGCCGCCGACACCCTCGAGCATGACCGTATCGCCGGCCTTGATTCGGCCGGAGCGAACGACCTCGTCGAGCGCGAGCGGAATCGACGCGGCGGAGGTGTTGCCGTGCCTGTCGACGGTGGCGACAAGCTTTTCCGGCGGCAGCTTCAGGCGCTTGGCCGTGCTCTCCATGATGCGGATGTTGGCCTGGTGCGGAATCAGCCAGTCGATGTCGGCGTCGGTCCGCCCAGCCTTGGCAAGCACCGACCGGGCAACGCTTTCCAGCACCGACACCGCCAGCTTGAAGACGGCCGGCCCGTCCATCTTCAGGAGCGGATCGCCGAGCACTTGCCCGCCCGCCACGGTCCCTGGGACACAGAGGATGCCGACGTACCGGCCGTCGGCGTGCAACTCGCTTGCGAGCAGGCCCGGCTTTTCGCTTGCCTCGAGCACGACCGCCCCGGCGCCGTCGCCGAACAGAACGCAGGTGCCCCTGTCCCTGAAGTCGAGGATGCGCGAGAAGACCTCCGAGCCGATGATGAGCGCCTTGCTCGCGGAACCGGCCTTGATCATCGCGTCGGCGATCGACAGCGCATAGACGAAGCCCGAGCAGACGGCCTGCACGTCGAACGCCGGACAACCCCGGACGCCGAGCTTTTGCTGAACCATGCAGGCAGCCGACGGGAACACCATGTCCGGCGTCGAGGTGGCGACGATGATGAGATCGATCGTCTGCGGATCGCAGTCGGCGGCGGCAAGGGCTCGCCTCGCCGCTTCGGCTGCAAGATCGCTGCACGTGACCGTCGGCGCCGCGAAGTGGCGAAAACGGATGCCGGTCCGCTCGACGATCCAGGCGTCGGAGGTCTCGATGCCGTCGGCGGCGAGTCGCTCGGCCAGTTGGGCGTTGCTGACGCGGTTGGGGGGCAGGAAGCTGCCGGTTCCGGTGATGCGCGAAAAGCGCGGCAAGGACGGAGTCATCGGCTTTTGCTGTGACTCTCGGCCTTCACCCGTGCGCCCGCCAGATCATGCCGACTGCACGACCGAGAGCGCTGCCGGACGGCTCGGCGTTCCGGCCCTTTCGGCTGTGCTGGGCAACGCCGAAAGCGTCGCGCGCATGCGCTGCTGCACCCGCTCGAGCAGGCCGTTGCGGGCGGCATCGTGGGCGCGGTTGAGCGCCTGCTCGAAAGCGAACGCGTCGGCCGAGCCGTGGCTCTTGAAGACCAGGCCGCGCAAGCCGAGCAGCGCCGCGCCGTTGTAGCGCCGATGGTCGATCCGCCGCTTCATCCGGTTCAGCACCGGCAACGCCGCGATGCCGGCCAGCTTCGTGAAAGGATTGCGCTCGAATTCCTGCTGCAGGAAGTGCGTCAGCATCGAGGCCAGCCCCTCAGCCGTCTTCAGCACGGCGTTGCCCACGAAGCCGTCGCAGACGACGATGTCGCAGGTGCCCTTGAAGATGTCGTTGCCTTCGACGTTGCCGTGGAAGTTGAGCAGCCCTGCGGCTGACGCGGCCCGCAACAGCTCGCCGGCGCGCTTGATGGTCTCGCTGCCCTTGATCGCTTCTTCGCCGATGTTGAGCAGACCGACCGTCGGCTCGTCCTTGCCTTCGACGGTGGCGACGAGCGCACTGCCCATCACGGCGAACTGCAGCAGGTGCTCGGCAGTGCAGTCGACATTGGCGCCCAGGTCGAGCACCGTGGTCTCGCTGTCGCGCTCGTTGGGCATCGCCGTCGCGATGGCCGGACGGTCGATGCCATCGACCGTCTTCAGCACGTACCGCGACACAGCCATGAGGGCGCCGGTGTTGCCGGCCGAGACGCAAGCCTGTGCCGGCGAGGCACCCCTGTCCGACGGTTTGACCTGACCAACCGCGACGCGCAGCGAAGAGTCTTTCTTCCGCCTGAGCGCGACCTCGACCGAATCGGTCATTTCGACGACTTCGCTTGCGGCGATGTGCGTGCATCGGGTCCAGCCGGAAGCGCTGGCCAGCGCTTCCGGCTGGCCGACCAGGATCAGCTCGGCTTCGGGGTGCGCGGCGAGGAACGCCCGGCATGCCGGAAGGGTGATGGCCGGGCCGTGATCACCGCCCATGCAATCGACGGCGATGCGGATCGGAGGGGCGCCGGCAGCCGCCATGGGCAAACGCGTGATCGGCAAGGCCCCGTTGGCAGCCGACATCACGCGCGCAGAAGGATCAGGCGTCCGCTTTGGTCTTCAGCACCTTGCGACCGCGATAGAAGCCGGTCGCGCTGATGTGATGCCGCAGATGCGTCTCGCCGGTGGTCGGCTCGATGGCAATGGGCGGCTTGTCGAGCGCGTAGTGGGCGCGATGCATGCCGCGCTTGGAAGGCGACTTCTTGTTTTGTTGGACGGCCATCGAAGTTCTCCAGGAGCCTGCAACTCGCAGGCGGCGCAAGGCGCTCGAAAAAGGTCTTCGGCGGCCGCGAAAAGCCTGCAAGTGTAGCAGCGCGCGCCGCGTTTTCAGTCGGGCCGACGCTTGCCTTTCAGCGTCGCAAGGACGGCGAACGGATTCTCCGGTTCAGCCGAAAGATCGATGGCATCGGCGGGTGCCCGCAGCGGCTCCGGACAGGCCGGATGGCGCGGGACGATCGGCATGGCGAGAAGCAGCTCGTCTTCGATCAGCGCGCGCAGGTCGACGGCGGGCGCGAGCGCCAGGACGTCGTCCTCGGCCTCGAGGTCGAGCGCGGCAGCCGCGTCTTCACCATCGACGAAAAAAAGCTTTCGCTCGGCGTGGAGGTTCAGATTCATCGGTTGCAAGCAGCGCTGGCACTCGACGCCGACGGTCGTGTCGGCGATCAGTCGAAGCGCTGGCCGCACGCCGGCACCGGCGAGGGGCTCCAGGGAGCCGCGGGCCTGCCAATGCACCGCCGAGTCCACCGAACCTTCGGCCTGATTATGCTGCGCCTCAACCAGCCGGCGGAGGCTCGAAAGTCGCCATTCTCCTTCCAACGTGCCACCTTCTGCGGCGAACGTAGCGACATCGAGGCGCTGTGGCGAATGGGTCGAAGACTTTGCCATCGGCGCAGTGTACGAGCCGGAATCCCATTCGCTGCGATGGGAGAATCCAACGATGTCTCTTGCGCCTGCCGAGCCCCCCCGGCGCCTCGTCCTGGCTTCGAGCTCGCCCTATCGTCGCGAGCTCCTGTCGCGCTTGCGGTTGCCGTTCGAGGTGATTGCACCAGATCTCGACGAGACCGCACAGCCAGGCGAGCGCCCACTCGCGCTGGCGCTGCGCCTGGCTAAGGCGAAGGCGGCGGCGGT
>JALYXU010000155.1 GCA_030946925.1 Pseudomonadota bacterium | reverse complement strand
ACAGCACCGACGACGACGCGCTGATGACCGCATTCGCCGGCGGCGACGCAGCCGCATTCGAGCGCCTGTACGCGCGGCACCAGTCGGCGCTGTACCGCTTCGTCCGCCGCCTGCTCGGCAGCGCGCTCTCGGCGCAGACCGACGAGGTGTTCCAGGACACCTGGCTCAAGGTCGTGCACGCGCGCGAGCGCTGGGCGCCGCAGGGCGCGACGTTTCGGACGTGGCTGTTCACGCTGGCGCATCACCGGGCCATCGATCTGCTGCGCCGGAGCGGCCGCGAAGTGGCGCTCGATGCCTTCGAGGCCGAGGACGGCGAGCCGTGGCAGCCCGATGGCGCGGCCTGGCAGCACTGGCCGGCACCGCCGAGCGCATCGCCGCAAGCTGACGACCTTGCCTTCTGGCGGCGTGCCGGCGAGAAGCTGCTGCTCTGTCTCGAGCAGCTGCCGGTGGCCCAGCGCAGTGCCTTCCTGCTGCACCACGACGACGGTCTTGCGCTCGACGAAGTCGCGCGTGCGCTCGAGGTCGGCTTCGAGACCGCGAAAACCCGCCTGCGCTATGCGATGAGCAAGCTGCGCACGTGCATGGGTGCCTACCTCGAGCCGCTGCAACGGAGCAGCTCGACATGAGCGAGCCGCGGTTGCCGCCCTCTTCGAAGCCAACGGGCGACGCCGACGGCGAGCGTGACGCCTGGCTGCGCGAAGCGTTGCGCCATGCACCCGACGCCGCGGCGCTGCCGCCGGAGGCGCTGCGGAAGGCGATCCTCGACGAAGCGCGTGCCGCGACGCTCGTCGGCGCCGGTTCGACGCGCGGCTCGGCGACGGCCAACGCCGCAACGGGCGAGGCAGGACCGGGCGACGCGGCGGCGCGCGCGACCGCTCGCCGTGGCGGCGTGTCTGCCGGAACCGGTGTGGCGGCATCAATCGCCGCCTTCTGGTCGTGGCTGGCACGGCCGCCGATCGCTGCCGGTTTCGCCAGCGTGATGGCGGCGACGCTGGTCGGCGTGATGTGGTGGGACCGGCCACTCGACGACCCCGCACTGCCGTCGGCAGCGCCGCCTCTCGTCGGCGGGGCCCCGGCCATTGCCGGCCGCGCGTCGGCCGTCGCCGCTTTGCCATCGCCAGAGCCTTATGCGCGCAGCGACGTCTCGAACAGCGCGGCCAGGACGCCAGCCGCGCCGGCCGCCGAAGCGGCAAAGCCAAGCCTGACCGCGAAGCTTGCGACAGCTCGGCCGCCCGTGAGTCGCGACGCGCCCGGGTCTTCACCGATCGAGCGCTCCAAGGCCGGACCGGGGCGCGACACTGCGCTCGACGCCGCACCGCGTCGTTCCGAAAAACGCGAGATGGCGGAAGGCCGCAGCGATGCGCCGCCGAGCCAGTTGGCGCGCGCCGATTCGCGGGCCTTGCCTGCAGCGCCGCCAGCGCTCCAGGGCGCGGCCTCGTCCATGGCCGCAGCGCCGCTCGCGATGCCCGGTTCGCCCTCCACCGTGGCCGCGCCGCCGCTCCCGATGCAGGCCCGGCCAGTGCCCGCCGCCACCCCGGTTCCGTTCCCCGCCTCTCGCGAAGCCGATTCCGCGAATGCGCTGCACAAGGATGCCGCACCGGCCGCGCGACCCTCGCTCGGCGGCGCCGTCGGGCAGGCCGACAAGGAGAGCGACCGGGAGCAGGCCGGCCGGCGACAGGTCCGACCCACGCCGGACAGCGTCGCCCGCGCCGACATGGCGGACAGCGCCGGACGGAATCGCGCGAGCACCTTGGAGACGGCATCGCTCGACCCTTCGCGACCGCTGGCGCCGCTGCGTGCCGCGCTGGCGCGCGAGGCCACGCGCTGGACGGCCGAGCGCGGCAGCGGCGAACGGCTCGTCGCGGATGCGCCGTTGCAAGCCTGGCTCGCGCAGGCCGATGCAGCCGGACGCTGGCAATCCACGCTGGCGCCAGCGCCAGCGGCAGCGCCAGAAGAAAGCGTCGAAGCCAGGACGGACAGCGCTGCAGCAGCGACGGCGCGCCTGGGCGCTGCGGCGAACGCGGCGCGCCAGGCGGAGTTGGCGCGGCGGCCGACGATCCTGACCTTGCTCCGCGACGGCCGGGCCGACACGACGATCCGGCTCGAAGCCGGGCGCATCGTCGTCGAGCGGTTGCTCGACGGTCGCCGCACTGTCTGGTTCGCGCCGGTGAGCGCGGAGACTGCGGCGCGGCTCGCGGCCAGCCTGCCGTCCGGCAGGCCTTAGGCACCTCGCTCGGCAGGAGCGGATGGCTCGCGACGACGCGCGCCGCTATGATGCTCGGTTCGCCTTTTCACGTCCGACATGCCCGCCCCGATCGACGCCGCACTCCGCCCTGCCCGGCCCGTCGGCGGCCAGAAATCGACGCCCGAAACGCCTCCACGAAGCGACTCGCCACGAGCCAGCGCGAGCGATGTCGCAGCTGTCGCGTCCAACGCCGGTCCGAGCCTGATCCGGGTCCGCGGCGCACGCACCCACAACCTCAAGAACATCGACCTCGACATCCCGCGCAACCGGCTCGTGGTCATCACCGGCCTGTCCGGGTCGGGCAAGTCGAGCCTGGCTTTCGACACCCTCTATGCCGAGGGCCAGCGCCGCTATGTGGAGAGTCTGTCGGCCTACGCGCGGCAGTTCCTGCAGCTGATGGACAAGCCCGACGTCGACGTCATCGAAGGGCTGTCGCCGGCGATCTCGATCGAGCAGAAGGCGACGTCGCACAACCCGCGCTCGACGGTCGGCACCGTCACCGAGATCCACGACTACCTGCGCCTCCTCTTCGCGCGCGCCGGCACGCCGTACTGCCCGACCCATGCGCTCGCGCTGCAGGCGCAAAGCGTCAGCCAGATGGTCGACGCGACGCTGGCGCTTCCGGCCGGGACCCGGCTGATGCTGCTGGCGCCGGTGGTGCGCGACCGCAAGGGCGAATTCGTCGAGCTGTTCCAGGACATGCAGAACCAGGGCTACGTGCGCTTTCGCGTCGACGGCAAGACGGTCGAAGCCGCCGACGTGCCGAAGCTGAAGAAGACCGAGAAGCACGACATCGACGTCGTCATCGACCGCATCCGCGTCCAGCCTGGGATCGAGCAGCGGCTCGCCGAAAGCTACGAGGCGGCGCTGCGGATCGCGGACGGCCGGGCCCTGGCGGTGGAGATGGACGCGAGCAGCTCGCTCTCTAGAGGCCCTCACCCCAGCCCTCTCCCGCCGGCGGGAGAGGGGGGAGGAACGGAGCATCTGTTCTCGAGCAAGTTCTCCTGTCCGCTCTGCGACTACTCGCTGCCCGAGCTCGAGCCGCGCATCTTCTCGTTCAATTCGCCGGTCGGCGCCTGCCCGAGCTGTGGCGGCCTCGGCGTGACCACCGTGTTCGACGCCGAGCGTGTCGTCGCCTTTCCGACCCTGAGCCTGGCCAGCGGCGCAGTCAAGGGCTGGGACCGGCGCAACGCCTACACCTTCTCGATGCTGGAAAGCGTCGCCCGTCACTACGGCTTCGACATCGACAGCGCCTTCGAGGCGCTGCCGGAGGCGGCCCGCGAGGTGCTGTTGCACGGCTCGGGCAAGGAAGACATCGAGTTCGTCTACGAGGCCGAGGGCGCCCGCGGCAAGCAGCGCCAGGTCAAGCGCAAGCACCCGTTCGAAGGCATCCTGCCGAACCTGGAGCGGCGCTTTCGCGAGACCGACTCGGTGGCGGTGCGCGAAGACCTGATGCGCTATCAAAGCGCCAAGCCCTGCCCCGATTGCGAAGGTGCACGGCTGCGCGTCGAAGCCAGGAACGTCTTTCTGGTCGACGCCAAGACCGGCAAGCGCGAGCCGATCTTTCGCCTCGAGCACTTCACCCTGCGCGACAGCCTCGACTGGTTCAAGCGGCTGTCGCTGCAAGGCGCCAAGGCCGAGATCGCCGACAAGGTGATCCGCGAGATCTGCGCCCGGCTGAAATTCCTGAACGACGTCGGCCTGGCCTATCTGAGCCTCGACCGCAACGCCGACACGCTCTCCGGCGGCGAAGGGCAGCGGATCCGGCTCGCCTCGCAGATCGGCTCCGGCCTGACCGGCGTCATGTACGTGCTCGACGAGCCGTCGATCGGCCTGCACCAGAAGGACAACGAGCGCCTGATCGGCACGCTGCGGCATCTGCGCGACCTCGGCAACAGTGTCCTGGTGGTCGAGCACGACGAGGAAGCGATCCGCGCCGCCGATCACGTCATCGACATGGGCCCCGGCGCCGGCGTCCACGGCGGCCGCGTCATGGCCGAAGGGACGCCGGAGCAAGTCGCGGCCTCGGCCGAGTCGCTGACCGGCCGCTATCTGTCAGGCGCGCTCTCGATTCCGGTGCCGGCGCGCCGGCCGGCGCCCGACGCCGACGCCGAGGCCTGGCTGCACATCGCCGGTGCCCGAGGCAACAACCTGAAGCAGATCGACGCCGCCTTTCCGGTCGGCCTGCTGACCTGCGTCACCGGCGTCTCGGGCTCGGGCAAATCGACTCTCGTCAACGACACGCTGTATGCGGCGGTCGCCAAGAATCTCTACAACAGCCACGCCGAGCCGGAGCCGCACGACACCATCACCGGGCTCGACCAGTTCGACAAGGTGATCAGCGTCGACCAGTCGCCGATCGGCCGGACGCCGCGCTCGAACCCGGCCACCTACACCGGCCTCTTCACGCCGATCCGCGAGCTGTTCGCCGAAGTGCCGACGGCACGCGAGCGCGGCTACGGGCCGGGGCGCTTCTCCTTCAACGTCGCCGGCGGCCGCTGCGAAGCCTGCCAGGGCGACGGCGTGCTGAAGGTCGAGATGCACTTCCTGCCCGATGTCTACGTGCCGTGCGACGTCTGCCACGGCCGCCGCTACAACCGCGAAACGCTCGAGGTGCTCTACAAGGGCCGGAACATCACCGAGGTGCTCGGCCTGACGGTCGAAGACGCACACGGCTACTTCAGCGCCGTGCCGAACATCGCCCGCAAGCTGCAGACGCTGCTCGACGTCGGCCTCGGCTACATCCGGCTCGGCCAGAGCGCGACCACGCTCTCGGGCGGCGAGGCGCAGCGCGTCAAGCTGGCGCTCGAGCTGAGCAAGCGCGACACCGGCCGCACCCTCTACATCCTCGACGAGCCGACCACCGGCCTGCATTTCGCCGACATCGACCTGCTGCTCAAGGTGCTGCACCAGTTGCGCGACGCCGGCAACACGATCGTCGTCATCGAGCACAACCTCGACGTCATCAAGACCGCCGACTGGGTCGTCGACATGGGCCCGGAGGGCGGCGCCGGCGGCGGTAGCGTGGTTGCTTTCGGCACGCCCGAGCAGGTGGCATCGAACCCGGCCAGCCACACCGGCCGCTACCTGGCGCCGCTGCTCGCCGCCTGACGACGAGGCGGCCGCGTTCCGCCTAGACTGGCCGAACACCGGGACTCGAGGAGAGCGACTTGGCGCACGTCATCGATTACTACTTCGCGCCGCCCTCGCCGTGGTCCTACCTCGGCCATGAGCGCTTCGCCCGGATCGCCAAGGCAGCGGGCGCCACCATCAATGTGTTGCCGGTCGACTTCGGCCGCGTCTTCCCGGTGTCAGGCGGCCTGCCGCTGGCGAAGCGGGCGCCGCAGCGGCAGGACTATCGGCTGGTCGAGCTGGCCCGGTTCAGCGCCTTCCTCGGCGTGCCGCTGATCCCGCAGCCGCGCTACTTTCCGGTCAACGGCAACGACGCCGCGCTGCTCATCATCGCCGTCGACCGGCTCGACGGCAGCGAGGCGGCAATGAAGATCGCGGGCGCCATCATGCGGGGGGTCTGGGCCGAGCAGTGCAACATCGCCGATCCGTCGGTGCTGCAGGCGATGCTCGACGCGACCGGACTGCCGGCGCGGCGTCTCGAGGATTCGCAATCGCAGGCGGTGCACGACCGCTATGCCGCCGACTCGCAGCGCGCCATCGACGCCGGCGTGTTCGGAGCGCCGACGTACGCCATCGACGGCGAGCTGTTCTGGGGCCAGGACCGGCTCGATTTCGTCGAGCGCCGGCTGTCGCGCGGCTGAGGCCGGCCCGCTGCCGGCCCAGCCCTGCGTGCCTTACTTCCCGTACTTCGTCTTGGCGCTGGCGATGCAGGCGGACTTCGGATCGCCGGCCAATGCGTCGCACTTCTCGGCGGCAACCTTGTAATCGGCGTCGCGCTTCTCCTTGGCCGCATCGACGCGGGCGTCGGTGCCCTTCTCCGTCGCCTTGGCGTCGGCCTGGGTCCGCGTCATGGCCGCCTTCGCCACCTTGACGCAGACATCCTTGGCGTTTCCGGACTTGTCGTCGCAACGCTGCTTGGCGACCTTGTAGTCGGCTTCGGCGATCTCGTGCTGGGCATGCGCGCGTGCCTTCGGCGTGTCTTTCCACGCTGCCGCGGCAGTCGATTCGGTCTTCGTCTGCCTGGCCTTCGCCTCGGCGACGCAGATGTCCTTGGCGTTGCCGCTGCTCGTGTCGCAGGCCTTCTTGTCGGCATCGTAGGTGGTCTTGGCGGCGGCCTTGGCCTGCTCGTATGCGGTCTTGTCGCCGGCCGCGCTCGCTGCACCGCAACAGAGCAAGGCGCTGCAGCAGAGGGCGGTGGCCCGGGCCAGTGAATCGAGTCGGGGGGTGCGCATGGCGTCTCCTGCCTTCGGATGTAGAAGGCCGGAAGTATCGAATCGCGGCGCGTTGCCCGGCGTCGGAGGAGGCGATCTTCCGGGCGCGCCCATTCCTACGTTCGACCGTTCGAGCGCGACGCGGCCAAGAAAAAGCCGGCTCGCGCCGGCTTTTTCTCGAGCGGAGAAGCCTCAGCTCAAATGGTTGTTGATCAGCTTGGTCATCTCGAACATCGAGACCTGGGTCTTCTTGAAGATTTCCTTCAGCTTGGCGTCGGCGTTGATCATCGTCCGCTTCGCCGCGTCTTGCAGGCTGTGCTTCTTGATGTATTCCCAGACCTTCTTCGTGACCTCGGTCCGCGGAATCGCCTTGTCGCCGATGATGGCAGCGAGCGCAGGGCTCGGCGTCATCGCCTTCATGAAGGCGGCGTTCGGGGTCCGCTTCTTGGCGGGCGCCTTCTTCGCCGCAACCTTCTTGGCCGGCGCGGCCTTCTTCGCTGCCGCCTTCTTGGCCGGTGCCGCTTTTTTCGCCGGAGCCTTCTTCGCCGCTTTTTTCGCAGTTGCCATTTTCATTCTCTCCATCAAGTGGTTGGTTGATGTGCTCGGAGTGGGTGAAGGCCGCATGGGCTTTCTTTTCTCCTGCATCCGCGCGGTGCGAATAGTACTGCCTGTATAGAGGAGTGAGAAGCTGTTTT
Organism: Pseudomonadota bacterium; assembly: GCA_030946925.1. Lineage (GTDB taxonomy): Bacteria > Pseudomonadota > Gammaproteobacteria > Burkholderiales > Burkholderiaceae_C > Schlegelella_A. Next base: position 616 of record JALYXU010000155.1, on the reverse strand, counting down.
CACTCGGAGAACACGCATTCTTTCGATGCTGCATGCGCTTTTGTCGCAAGCGCGCGTCATGTCAGGCGCGCGCGCTGCGACTTCGCATTGAACTATCGCGACGCGCGTTGCTCGGCTTCGATCTGTTTGCGCTGCGTTTCGACGACGCGCAAACGCGAGTCGATCACCGACGCGTCGATGAAATCGGTGCTGCCGCCGGTGCGCACGAGCCGCTGGCCTGCGCGGAGACGATCGGCCGCGCCGACCAGATCGCCGAGCGCGAACCGCGCTTCGGCTTCGGCGCGCAGGGAGCGCAGCGGCATGCCGAGCCGGCTCCACGACTGGCCGAGGACGGTCCAGGCGAGCGAATCGTCGGGGTGCACCGCGACCCAGGTCTGCAGCTCGGCGACGTGGGCCCGAAGCGGAGCGCTGTCGGTCCCTGCCGGTTGCGCGGCGGCCAGCGCGATCTGCGCGCCGAGGAGCAGCGGTGGCCGGGAGCCCTCGCCGGCGTAGGGCCGCAGCATGGCCGCGGCCCTGGCCGGATCGCCGCGGTCGAGCAGCGACTGGGCCTGAAGGATGACGATCGCGCGCTCGGCCCGGCTGCTGCTGGCCGGGCTGCCGCGCACCAGCGCCAACG
>JALYXU010000150.1 GCA_030946925.1 Pseudomonadota bacterium | reverse complement strand
TGCTGCGCGCGCGCACGGCCGCGCTGCCCGACTGGCCCGGGTAGCGGACGAGCGGCGTCACGCCTTCGTCGCTGAGCGCGAGCAGCTCGCCGACGACCACACCGTGAATCTTGGCTCCTGCACCGCTCTCGCGCGCCGGCGAGACCGCGCCCTGCAGCAACGACGACAGCAGACTCGCGTCACCGTGCTCTGTCGCATCCTCAGCAGGCGCAGCATCAACCGGCAAGTCGTTCGGGTTCAAGACAACGGGCTCCTGATCATGAATCGCGCGGCGCGTCAGTTCTGAAGGATCTTCGATCCCTTCACCACGACGTCGCTCGAAGCCTTGATGTTGATCTTTCCCGAGCCGTCGATCGTGATGTCCTTGCCCTTGATGGTGATCGTTCCATCTTTCTTCATCGTGATGCTGGCGCTGCCTGTCTTGATCGATACCGAGTCGCCGGCGTCGATGACCAGGTTCTTCGCGACCTTGACCGTGTCGTCCTTGCCGACCGACGCGGTCCGTCCCCCCGACACATCGGTCGACTGATCGCCCCCGACCTTGATGCCGCGGTTCGCACCCACTTTGGTGGTTTGCGCCGCCGCGACCTCCGTACTCTGTGCCGCCCCGACCTTGGTCGATTGATTCGCCCCGACCGTGATGGTCTGCATTGCGCCGATCGCGACCACCTGTGCCGCCCCGACCGCGATTTCCTGGGCGGCGCCAATGGCAATCGTTTCGTTGATGCCCACGGCGTGCGTGCGTTGCAACGCCACGGTCGCAGTCTCGCTCGCAGCCACGCTGATCGTCCGGTTGGCGCCGATCGAGATGGTTTCGTTGGCGCCGACCTTCTCGCTTCGATTCACGCCGATCGCAATGTCCTCGTTGGCGCCGACGCTCTCGGTCCGGTTTGCTCCGATCGTGATCTTCTCGTTGCTTCCGACCTTCTCGGTGCGATTGACGCCGATCGTGATCTTCTCGTTGTTGTCGACCGTCTCGGTCCGGTCGTGCTTGACATGCGTCGTCTCGTCGTGATCGATGGTCTTGGCGCGGTCGTGGCCGACCCAGTGGGTCTCGTCAGCCTCGACTTCGATGTCCTGGTTTTTCTCGGCGTGGATCCAGAGTTGCTCGCCACCCTTCTTGTCCTCGAAGCGGATTGCGTTGGCGTTCCCGTATCCGCCGCCCTTGCTCGAGCGCGTGAGGATGCCTGACTGAGTTGCGTTGGCCGGCAAATCCCATGGCGGCATCTGCTCGGCGTTGTAGATGCGGCCGGTGATCAGCGGCTGATCCGGATCGCCTTCGAGGAAGTCGACCACCACTTCCTGGCCGATGCGCGGCACGTGCATCCCACCGTAGTTCTTGCCCGCCCACGGGTGCGACACCCGCACCCAGCACGAGCTCTTCTCGTTCTTCTTGCTGTAGCGATCCCAATGGAAGTGCAGCTTGACGCGGCCGTACTTGTCGGTGAAGAGCTCTTCTCCACTGGGGCCGACGACGACTGCGGTCTGCGGCCCTTGGACGAACGGCTTCGGCGTCCGTCGGGTCGGCCGGAACTGCTGTGCTGCGGGGATCGCCGAGAAGCTGCACTTGTAGTCGCCCGCGGAGCTGCCCGCGTCGTAGCCATCGACCGAAGCGTTCACCGACAAGCCGGTGATGAGGTACTGCGCGTTCTGGTCGGCGCGCGGGTGGTGCGAAAGCTTCAGCAGGCGGCCGACGTCGACGCCCTGGGCGTTCGAGCTGCCGCGCAGCGACTGGAACGGCGTCTGCAATTCGTCCTTGCGGTCATCGACGAGTTGCGATCCGTCGGCCGTCTGGATGTAGTCGCCCTGGAAATCGAAGACCTCGTAGTCGGCGTGCGCATGGCTGCGCGCCTGCTCGGCCTTCACCTTGAGGTCGGTCGACGGCCGCTCGAAGTCATAGCTTGTGAGGGCGAACTTGCCGGACCGCACCTCCCGCGAAAAGGCCCAATCGGAGACGCAGTCGGTGTCGGGCGCGGTGTCTGCGCCGTGCTCGATGAACGGCAGCGTCTCGCACGACGGCGCCGCATCGTGGGCGCTTTGCGAGTCGACCATGATCAGCTTGTGCTCGCCGTCGCCATGCTCGAAGTACCAGTAGATGCCTTCGTGCTCGAGCAACCTGGCAACGAAGTTGTAGTCGCTCTCGCGGTACTGCACGCAGTACACCCACTTCCGATAGCTGCGAAACAGCTTGAATTCGAAGTTGGCAACACCGTGGTCCTCGAACACCTTCTTGACGATGTCCGGAACGCTCAGGTCCTGGAAGATCCTGCAGTCGGACGTTCGCGTCAAGAACCAGAGCCACGGGCTCACGGTGGCCTGATAACCGAAATAGCGGCCGTTCCGCGTGCCGATGCCGAAGCGGGTCACGAAGCCGTTGAAGTGCCGCTTGGCGTCGTTGCGCAGCTGCACCGTGACGGTGACGGGCTTGCCGAGCAGGTCTTCCGGCTTCAGATCCGACTTGGCACTGACAAGCCCGAGCTGCATCTCACCGAGCGCGCTCAAGCCGGCCGTCGCGCCCATCGACGCGAACAACAAATCAGCGGCAGGCAGCGGTGACTTGAGCGTGATTGGCGGCATGTCGAGCGATCAAAAAGCACGACGTCGCCGGATTCGTCCGGCAACCAAGAACGCCATCGGCGGCGTCGAGCAATCATCGCATGGCTCGCCGCTGATCCGATATGACGTTCGTCCTATGCAGGCTGCGCGGCGGTCGAGCCGGCCGGCGCTTTGACGGCGGCTCCAGGCGGTCGTCAGCATGTGCTGCGCAGACCGAGCACGACGACGACGCCCGACGCATTCCTCTGGATGCGTGCCTGGCAATTGCACACGTCACCGCGATAGACAGTGGTCGCCTCGCCAACAGGCCCTTCGCCGGCGCTGACTTCAGGGCGCGTCCAGTCGATGCCGCAGCCCGCTGCGCCGAAGCCGGCGCGCTCGGCGCGTTGCAGCAGGAGCAGCGGTGGTTCCCCCGGCGGCACCACGAATCGGGCTTCCTGGTCGCTGTATTCGATCCGCTCGTCCCGGGCGACACGCAACGTGTTGCCGTTGCGCGCCGTGTAGGCTGCGACGAAGCTTCGATCCGATCCGGAGGGTTCGCAGCGGGCTTGGGACGCGGCGCCTATCGCGGCTGCGAAGAGCGGTGATGCCTCGGCCTGTCGAAAGAAGACCCGCGCGGCAGGATCCGGCTTGGCTGTCACGTCAGTGGCGGGCAAGCTGCAGGGCGAGTTGACCAGCTCCTTCGTCTCCGCCTGCTCCACCTTGGGCGTTACCGGGGCACAGGACGCCAACGCGACGCTGATGAACAGTGCGCCGACGGCAGTCGATACGCGAAGGGAGCGGTCAGAACTGCGCATGCCACCGCACCAGGCCGCCTTCGGTGTCAAGAAACTTGTCGAGTCCGGTCAAGCCGCGAATGGTCTTCTTGATCGCGTCGGCATCGGCGTCGACAGGCTGCACGTCGAAGGCTTCACCGGAAAGATGTTTGCTGAACTTGCCGAGCTCCTCGTCGGTGACCGCGTCGAACACCGAGACCAGGCCCTCGGCGATCTCGGCCTGGGTCTTTTTATCGGGGTTGGCGTCGACCCACGCCTGGCACTGCGTTCGCAGGGTGCTGGCAGCGTAGGTCTGCTCGATCCACTTCCGATTCTTCACCACGTTGCTCGCCATGGCCCGCGCCTGATCAGCCTTGCCACGCCGTCCGCTGGTGAACGAAACGGCCGGATGCGCCTTCTTGAGCGCGTAGGCCGCGGTTCTGGCCGTAGGCGCGAGCGAAAGGCCTTCGATCTGCGCGTCCATCGGATCCGCGACGGCGGCACTTGCCGCGGGGGCGGCTGGCGTCGGCAGCGTGCGCGTGTTGCCCGGCGGGGGCATCGCCGTCGTGGGCGTGGTGCCCGAATCGACCTGCGGGGCGTTGGCACCGATGCCGACAGGGCCGGGAGTCGAGCCTGCCATGACGGGTCAGTCGAACGCGTACTCGAATTCGCCATCTTTGACGGCCAGCCGCACCGACTTCAAAGCCTCGCCGTTGCTGAGCCGCTGCAGGTACTCGAGCGACACCCGCGGCAGCACGGTATTGGTCAGGATCGCATCGACGACCCTTCCGCCCGATTCCGCCTCGGTGCAGCGCGAGACGATGAGCTTGACGACGTCGTCCCCGTACTCGAACGGGATGCCGTGGTTCGCCGCCACGCGCTTCCTGATCCGGCCGAGCTGAAGGCGCACGATGTTGCCCATCATCTCGTCGGACAGCGGGTAGTACGGGACCACCACGAGGCGGCCGAGCAGCGCCGCCGGAAACACCTTCAGCAGCGGCTCGCGCAGCGCCTTGGCGATGCCCTCCGGCGCCGGCATCAGCTCCGGGTCCCGGCACATGCCCATGATCAACTCGCTGCCCACGTTGCTTGTCAGCAAAATGATCGTGTTCTTGAAGTCGATGCCTCGACCCTCGCCGTCTTCCATCCAGCCCTTGTCGAAGACCTGGAAGAAGAGCTCGTGCACGTCGGGGTGGGCCTTCTCGACCTCGTCGAGCAGGACCACGCTGTACGGCCGCCGGCGCACCGCCTCGGTCAGCACGCCGCCTTCGCCGTAGCCGACGTATCCCGGCGGCGAGCCCTTGAGCGTGGAGACGGTGTGCGCCTCCTGGAATTCGCTCATGTTGATCGTGATGATGTTCTGCTCGCCACCGTAGAGCGCCTCGGCCAGCGCCAGTGCGGTCTCGGTCTTGCCCACGCCCGAAGTGCCGCAGAGCATGAACACGCCGATCGGCTTGTTCGGGTTGTCGAGGCGGGCCCGCGAGGTCTGGATGCGCCGGGCGATGATGTCGAGCGCGTGCTTCTGGCCGATGACGCGCTGGTTCAGCGTATCGGCAAGCTTGAGCACCGACTCGATCTCGTTCTTGACCATGCGGCCGACCGGCACGCCGGTCCAGTCCTGAACGACGCTCGCCACGGCCTGCTCGTCGACGGTCGGCAGGATCAGCGGGGCGTCGCCTTGCATTTCGGTCAGCTTTTTCTGCAGCGGCCCGAGCTCGTCGAGCAGCGCCTTGCGCTCCGAGTCGCTCAGGCCGGATGGCGGCGCTGCGCCGGTTGTCGGGTCCGGCGCCGGGGCCCGCAGCTGGGCGCGAATCTCGAGGATGCGATCGACAACGGCCTTCTCTTCGACGTGCCGCTGCTGCAGCCCGACCAGGCGCGTCTCTTCCTCGTCGATCGCACTCAGCGTGCGTTGCCGCCGCGCATCGACGTCGATGCCGATCGCGTGCTCCCGCCCGATGATTTCCTCCTCGATCCTGAGTGCTTCGAGCCGGCGCTGGCAGTCTTCGAGCTCGGCCGGGGTCGCGTGCTGGCTGACTGCAACACGCGCACACGCGGTGTCGAGCAGGCTGACGGCCTTGTCGGGCAACTGCCTGGCCGGAATGTAGCGATGCGAGAGCCGCACCGCCGCGGTGATGGCCTCGTCGAGCAAAGCCACCCGGTGGTGCTTCTCGAGAATCGCCGCAACACCGCGCAGCATCAGCACCGCCTTCTCTTCGCTCGGCTCGGCAATCTGCACGACCTGGAAACGCCGTGTCAGCGCCGGGTCCTTTTCGATGTGCTTCTTGTACTCGGCCCAGGTCGTGGCGCCGATGGTGCGCAGCTTGCCGCGAGCAAGCGCGGGCTTGAGCAGGTTGGCGGCGTCGCCAGTGCCGGCCGCACCGCCGGCGCCGATCAGCGTATGGGCTTCATCGATGAACAGGATGATCGGCTTGGCTGAGGCCTGCACTTCGTCGATCACCGAACGAAGCCGGTTCTCGAACTCGCCTTTCATGCTGGCGCCGGCTTGCAGCAGGCCGATGTCGAGCACGCAGAGCGACACGTCCTTCAGCTGCGGTGGCACGTCGCCACGCGCCAGCCTCAGGGCGAAGCCTTCGACGACCGCCGTCTTGCCGACCCCGGCCTCGCCGGTGAGGATCGGGTTGTTCTGGCGTCGGCGCATCAGGATGTCGATGATCTGCCGGATCTCGTCGTCACGACCGGCAACCGGATCGATCTCGCCGCCGCGGGCGCGCTCGGTCAGATCGACCGTGTAGCGCTTCAGCGCTTCCTGCTTGCCCATCGCCGCCGGCGCGATCGCGCCGCTCGTCTCGCCCGGCGCAGCCGCGCCCGAGCTGCCGTCGCTGGCGCCCTGGCCCTGCTCCGGCGAGCCGGCGAGCAGCTTGGCGAAGTTGTCGGTGAGGTCCTCGATCTTGATGCGGTCGAACTGCTTCGAGATCGCCAACAGCGCGCTCTTGAGCCGTGGCGTCTTCAGCATGCCGACGATCAGGTAGCCGGTGCGCACCTGCGTGTCGCCGAACATCAGCGACGCGTAGGACCAGGAGCGCTCGACTGCGTCGGCGATCCATTCGGAGAGGTCGGTGATCGAGCTGGCGCCGCGCGGCAGACGGTCGAGCGACGCCGTGAGATCACTCGTCAACACCGCCGCATCGAGCCCGTAGTGCTGAACGATCCGATGCAGGTCGGAATCCTGATTGTTCAAGATTTGGTAGAGCCAGTGCTGCAGCTCCACATAAGGGTTGCCGCGCAGCTTGCAGAAGACGGTCGCACCCTCGATTGCCTTGTACGCAAGCGGATCGAGCTTGCCGAACAAGGCAGTGCGCGAGATTTCAAGCATGGTTGACTCCGTGGCGAAGCAGAAACGACGTCTCGGGTCGCAAACGCAGATCGTGTCGGTCGCGAGCGGGACTTTGTCGGCCGATCCAGGTGCTGATGCCAAGACGAGCCGCCGGGCCGAGACGCGGCTCCGGAACGTGATCAGCGGCCAGGGTCAGCTCGACGTCCCAACGCAGATCGAGCCCAGCGTACTGCTGCACCCACTCGCGCAATCGCAGCCACGTGCGGGTGCCGGGAAGGAAGTCGACGTATTGCTTGAGCGTGAGCGGACCGATGCCGATGCGGAACTTGTATTGCCGGTCGCGCCACTTGCTGCCGCTGGTTGCAGAGACGCCGAGCTGCGGCATCTCCGCGCCAGTGCGCTCCGGGCGGCTGCGCGAAAAACCAAGCCCGCTGCGATCGTCGCTCGACAGCATCAACCATTGGGCGACGTGCTGCTCGATGCGAACCGGAACCCGGAAGTACTGGCCGAGCAGCTTGCTCAGGCCTTCAGGATGACGGCTGCGTGCGCCGAGCAGGCCGGCCTGGAACAGGCGCGCGTTAGCAGGCAAGGAACGGGGCGTGTCACCGCCGCCCTCCGATCCGAACCCGGCACCGAGCCAGGCCGCGAAACGATCGTCGCCGGGCCGGTCGTGATGGACCGTCGGTTGGGCCTGCGCCCAGGCCCGATAGAAGAGCGCGAGCAGCCGATGATGAAAGATATCGAGAAAGCGCGCCAGCGTGGCATCGCCCCGAAAACGCAGGCGCTCGCGAACGTACTCGGTGAAGTGCAGCGGCATCGGACCCTGCGGACCGAGCAGGCCGAAGAAGCGAACCCCCAAGCGCGGCGCGGGCCGGGCCGCCATGTCGAAGCTCTCCAGCGCCGCCGGCGCAAAGGCAAGCTCCGGAACCTGGCCGAGCCGGACCGCTTCCTGGGACGGCCGCAGCGCGAAGCCGATGCGTGGCTGGTCCGGGCGCAGCGCCTCGATGTGGCGAAGGATCGCGAAAAAATCGTGCTCGCGGGGGGCGGCGCCCAGCGCTTCAAAGAGCGCTGCCAGCGCCTGCTCCCGCTCCGCGGCGTCACGTGGCGCATGCTGCGCCTCGGTCGAGATCGGCTTGTCCAAGGTCACACCGTTTCGCGCAGGCCGATTCGCGGCGGCCAGCGCATGACCGCGCCGCGCTGCGCGGTCTTCAACGTCAGCTGCGTGAAGCTGTTGATCGCGGCATGCCGGGCGAAGAACCGCTCGAGGACGCTGGCGAACAGAAAGGCGCTGGTGCCCTGGAAGGCCATGTCGTCGAGCTCGAGAACGATTTCGATGCCTGTGCCGAACGTCAGCGGGCCCTTGAACGGCAGGCGCCGCACGACCGAGCGCGCCTCGAGGCCGTGCACCCCGTCGACCTGCCTGGCCCAGCCGCTGTCCTCGGGGGGCGCGTAGAGGTTGAGCATCGTCCGCAATGCCGCAGCGGCATGCTGGGAGCTCTCGCCGACGAGCGCCAGATGATTGAGCGTCAGGTGATTGACGAGGCTCCAGCCCAGTTGCCCGACCGGCCGTCGGGTGACCGGACGGGTCGGGCCGCGCATGAGATCGACCCGCACCACCGGGCCGGCGGATTCGAGCCGCCACTGCGGCGGGCCGTCCGCCCCCGCGGCGTGCGGCAACACGGTTGCCAAGTCGCGGTTCGTGACCCAAGCCGACACCGACAGCTGGCGGACATCGTCGCGATAAGGTGCGTGGCGTGGATCGACCAGCGACAGGAAGACTTCCTCGCCGATGTACGACGAGCGCGATCCGTGCTGCTTCTGTCGCGACGACAGCAGGCGCGGCTCGCGCCGCACCGTGTAGTAGCCGTGCGTCTCGCCCTCCGCGGCAGGCGCTTCGTCGTGATACGTCGCGTACAGCGGCGTGAATTCCTGCTGGGCGACGCGGCCGGTGCCGAATGCGGTCACCGACACGATGCTGTGCACCTCGAAGTCCATCGGACGCGTCCGGTCGGGGACGACGTGGTACTCCCACGAGCCGGTGCTCACCTGGATGCGGTCGAGGCGCTTTCGAAACAGATTGATCGCCGGCGTGCAGAAGAGCGCGAGGCTTTGGCTGTCGACCAAGGCCTCGAGGCCGGCGTCGCCTCGCTGCAGGATGACAACCAGTTCGACCTCGTCGCTCGCGATCGTCGCCAGCCGCGCCGCGAGATCGGTCACCTCGAAGAACAGCAATCGTTGCGGCATCGCCGCGACTTCCTGCACCAGCCGATAGCCGGAAAAGGCGCGCAGCGACTCGGGGAGCAGCGATTCGTCCGCGGCGAAGCCGAGAGCGCGGACGCTGGAGCCATCGCGCCATGCGGCGGCGCTTGCGGCGGCGCCCCCGGTGCCGGCTTCACCTCGAACCAGGGTGCCACTGGCCGATCCGAGCACGAGCTCGTGGAGGCGAAAGGCGACGTCGTCACCGGCGCTGATGTAGAAGGCCAAACGGTCGAGACCGAGCTCGTTGAACTTGACGCCGCCGCCGCAGCGCAAGCGGATTCGCAAGCCGCCGCGCATGCCGAGCAGTTGCGGCAGCCTGGCCGCGGCAAGGTCCGGTGCATGGCTGAAATACTGCACGCTCGCCAGTTCGATCGGCCACAGCGTCACGGCCTGGGCAGTCGTGAACTCGCAGTGCGTGTCCTGGCCCCGGGCCACCTCCGACAGCAGGGCGCTGCCGCGCGGCAGCACGTAGCCCTTGACGAGGTTCGGGTCGGCCGGATCGACGGCGAAGCGGGCGATCAGCATCGAGGGCATCGGTGCCAGGAAATTCGGATACGTCGCTTCCAGCAGATGGGCGATCAGTCGGGGTTGCTCGGCCTCCAGCTTCAGCTGGACCCGCGCGGTGAGAAAGGCGAAGCCCTCGAGCAGGCGTTCGACGTAGGGGTCGGTGACCTCCATGCCCTCCATGCCGAGCCGCGAGGCGATCTTCGGGAACTCGCGCGCGAACTCGGCGCCGACTTCGCGCAGGTGCGAAAGCTCGTCGCTGTAAAGGCGAAGGAGTCGCGGATCCATCGTCAGCGGATGAGCACGACGGATTGCGCCTCGAGCGACCGGGCGGTGAACGACGTAGGCCTCATGTCGATCTTCTATCGGACCCGTGACGGCACGACCCCGGCGATGTCGCGCACCTCGACCTGGCCTGCCTCGAGGTCGAGCTGCGTCCGCAGCAGGATCTCGAGCGGCACGGGCTGCGACCAGAGGTGGCCGCGGATCTCGAACTCGATGACGTTGTGGGTGTCGAGAACACTCGCCGATTCCTGCGCTTGAACCTGCAGCGTATCGGGCAGGATGCGCGGCTCGAAGCGAAGGATTGCCTGCCGGATGGCCGTCTCGAGCATGCCCACATCAAGCTTGGATGCCAGCTGACCCGATAGCGCCGGCAGGCCGAAATTGAGGACGCTCTCAGCGAGCAAGGGATAGGGGGCGGCCTCGCTCGCGAGGGGCTGCACTGAATTGAACAGCGCGCCGAGATCGCGCAACACCGCCTGGCGCAGCTGCGTCTTCGACATGACGCGATGCGACTCGGCTTCCTGGCGGTCGTCAGGGTTGTCGTCGGTGAGCCGGTCGATCAGCGCCGGCTGGAGGCGGTTGCGCACATCGACGGACATGCGCGGCGATCAAGTCTCTGCAGCGGAAGGCTGAAGGACGATTTCGCGGGTCTCGAGCAGGCCCAGCTCGGCCTCGCTGGTGGTGAGAATGCGCTGGCCCAGGCCACGGTACTGGTCCGGCCCGATGCCGAGCCACTCGGTCTTGCGCGACAGCTGCAGGCTGGCCTCCATCTCGCTCGGAGAGCCTGGATAACGTGTCGGCACCAGCGCAACGGTCTCGCCGCCATTCATCAAGGTCAGCCGGACCGGCGCCCAGACGAGATCGCGGAGATCGGCCGGTGCTTCGATGCTCACTTTCAGCAGTGCGCTGAACGGCACCCAGCCGTACCGCCCGTTGATGATCGCTTCGAGGACCGGACCAAGGCGCGAATCGGCATCTGCGATCCACTCGAAGGCGTTGCCGTCCAGCGAGCCGGCCGTGGCCGGCGCCGAGACCAGCGCGTCGCTGCGAAGCCGGGCGCCGAGATCCGTGTCACCGCGGGCGTCGGCCTGCAGGGCCTCGACCAGCGAGGCGACCCAGGCCTGCGGCTGGCCGAAAATCATCGGCGTGGTCTTGCCGGCAAACACGGCCTCGCGAACGGCCTCGCACTTGAGCGCCTCGCGGTAGGTGTTGACCATCGGCAACGTCGACGCATCGAGCTCGCCGCAGACCTCCAGCTGATTCAACGCCCGCTGCCATTGCCCCAGCACGCACAGCAGCTGGAAGAGAAACACGCGCAGGGCCGGATCGGCCGAGCGCTCGCGCACGCGGGCCTGCAGGATGTTGAGAGCGCCTTGGGGATTGCCTTCGGCAAGGAGCTGCTCCGGCGTGCTCATGTCACGACTTCAGGACTTCGTCTGAGAAGGACGTCGACGCGCCGCTGATGCCGGAGCCTTGCTGCCGCTTGTACTCGACGTCGATTCGCGTGTAGGCGAAGCTGATCGTCTCGGTGGGACCGCCCTGCTCATCGACGTCGAGATCGATGGCCACGACCCGGGCTTGTCCGAGCGTCATCACGTAATAATCGAGCGCGTCGCCCCCGGCCTTTCGGATCGTCAGCTTGGCTTCCTTGACCTCGTCATTGGTGGCCAGGGCCGAGAGCAGTCCCGTCGAAGCCGAGTCGATGCCTTTGACGACGACGAGATTGTTGTATTGGCGACGCGCAGTCGCCGCGGTCGAGCCGATGGCCGAGCCGGCGGCGACGCCCCAGTGCCAGGCACGAACCTCGATGTCGTCGGTGTGGCCCTCGGTGCTGGCCTCACCCTTGACCTTGCCGGCGCGCTTGGTCTGGACATGCAGGAACATGTCGGCGCCCGAGGCGACGCTGCTCGCAGGATCGTTCATCGGCAGTCTCCTTCAGCGGGCGCAAGGGCGTCCGCGGGCTCGCGACCGGCGCTCGGCCCCGCGCACCCTGAGGTCGCGGAGCCCGGAGCCTCAACAGGTCAGACCTTCTTGTTGGTCGTCACGTCCCAGCCGCCGATGATCTCGCCGCCGAGCGTGCCGTCCGCCTTCTGTTCCTTGTACTTGAACTCGATCTTGCCGTAGTTGAGCCCGACCTGGTCCATCGGAATCACGTCGCTTCCGGCAGACCCGCCGCTCTGGAACGAGCTGACGAGGATCGGCGACAAGATGATCGTGAGGAACTCCTGCTGGTCCTTGCCCGCCTTGCGACAAACGAGAGTCGCCTTCTTCAGATGCTCGCCGGTGCAGCACGATTCGAGCAGCTTGGCCGATGACTTGTCGACCTTCTTCACGAAGTGGAAGTCGGCGAGCGCAACCTTGCCGGTCCCGCCGCCTCCGCCACTGTTGAAGGAGCCGGCGTTGCTGCCGCCGAAGCTCCACGATTCCACCTGGATCTCGCCCTTGTGCTTGTCGTCGGTCGACTCGCCATCGACGCCTTCGACCTTCAGGAAATAGTCAACATGTGCCATGTCGTGAGCCTCATTAAGTGTTGCGCGTCGTTCGGTGGATCACTGAGTGGGAGGACATGACGCATTGCGTCCACCCGCTCGACGTCATGCCGCCTTTTGCGACGGCAGCTTGGAAACCAGGCGCAGGGACACCGTCAGCCCTTCGAGCTGATAGTGCGGCCGGAGAAACATCTTGGATGAGTAGTAGCCCGGGTTTCCCGGGATCTCCTCGACGGTGACTTCGGCGGCGGCAAGGGGCTTCTTCGCCTTGGTCGTCTCCGAGGAGTTGGCGGGATCGCCGTCCACGTAGTTCATGATCCAGTTGTTCAGCCAGCGCTGCATGTCGTCGCGCTCCTTGAACGAGCCGATCTTGTCGCGGACGATGCACTTCAGATAGTGGGCGAATCGAGAGCAGGCGAACAGATAGGGAAGCCGGGCCGCGAGATTGGCGTTGGCGGTGGCGTCGGGATCGTCGTACTCGTCGGGCTTTTGCAGCGACTGCGCGCCGATGAAGGCGGCGAAGTCGGAGTTCTTGCGGTGCACAAGCGGCATGAAGCCGTTCTTGGCCAGCTCGGCTTCGCGACGATCGCTGATGGCGATCTCCGTTGGACACTTCATCGCCACGCCGCCCTCGTCGGTCGGGAAGGTATGGGTGGGCAGACCTTCGACCGCACCGCCCGATTCGATTCCGCGAATTCGCGTGCACCAGCCGTACATCTTGAACGAGCGGTTGATATTGACCGCCATCGCATAGGCTGCGTTGGCCCAGGCATAGGAGCCGTGCTCGCCGCCGGCCGTCTCTTCCTCGAAATTGAACTCCTCGACCGGATTGGTCTTGGCGCCATAGGGCAGCCGGGCCAAAAACCGCGGCATCGCCAAGCCCATGTAGCGAGCGTCCTCCGACGAGCGCAGGGACCGCCAGGCCGCGTACTCAGGTGTCGTGAAGATCTTGGTGAGGTCGCGCGGATTGGCGAGCTCCTGCCAGCTCGTCATTTGCATCAGGTTCGGACTGGCCGCGGCCATGAACGGCGAGTGCGCCGCCGCCGCGACCTTGCTCATCTCGCCGAGTAACTCGACGTCGGGCGGACTGTGGTCGAAGTAGTAGTCGCCGATCATGCAGCCGAAAGGCTCGCCGCCGAACTGGCCGAACTCCTCTTCGTAGACCTTCTTGAACAGGGGACTCTGGTCCCACGCTGTTCCCTTGTAGCGCTTGAGCGTCTTGCCCAGATCGAGCTTCGAGATGTTCATCACTCGAATCTTCAGCATCTCGTCGGACTCGGTGTTGTTGACGAGATAGTGGAGACCGCGCCAGGCACTTTCGAGCTTCTGGAAGTCGTCGTGGTGGAGGATGGCATTGACCTGCTGCGACAGGCGCTTGTCGAGCTCGGCGATCATCGCCTCGATCGACATGATGACGTCGCTGCCGATCAGGTTCGTCTGCGACAGCGCCTGCTGTGCGAGCGTCAGGACGGCCTGCTCGACGGCCGACTTGGCGTCGTCGGACTTGGGCTTGAACTCCTTCTTGAGCAACGAGGCGAACTCGTTGCCCTGGTACTCGATGCCCTGCAGTGCAGAGGCTTGGTTGACTGCGTCTTCGGCCATGGTCTGGTCTCCGCGTTGCGTTGGAACTTATTGCCCGGGGGTATTGGGCTTGCGGGCGTCGGCCAGTGACTTCAGCAGGGCCTCGTCCTTGATGACCTTGGCGATCAGCTCCTCGGCGCCGGTCTTGCCATCCATGTAGGTGACCAGGTTGGCGAGCTGCTGGCGGGCTTCGAGCAATTGCTTGAGGCCCTCGACCTTCTGCGCCACCGCAGCGGGAGAGAAGTCGTCCATGCTCTCGAAGGTGATGTCGACCGCCAGGTTGCCCTCGCCGGTCAGCGTGTTGGGCACCTGGAAGGCGACGCGCGGCTTCATCGCCTTCATTCGCGCATCGAAGTTATCGACGTCGACTTCGAGGAATTTGCGGTCGGCCACGGGTGGAAGCGGTTCACTCGGCTTGCCGGACAGGTCGGAAAGCACCCCCATGACGAACGGCAGCTGGATCTTCTTTTCCGCCCCGTACAGCTCGACTTCGTATTCGATCTGGACCCGCGGCGCCCGGTTCCGGGCAATGAATTTCTGGCTGCTGGTTGCCATGAGATGAGCTCCTTGATGACTACGAGTTTGCGGTGCCGGCGAGCTTCTCGATCTCTTTCAGGCCGTCCGGAGCGAGATCGCGAATGATGTCGATGAAACTCTTGCTCATCAAGCGCTGGGCCCGACGAATGAGGAGCGGCGCAGGGTTGGTCGGCTCGTTGCGATCGATCCATTCGCATACGCGCTCGAGTGCGCGCTGGGCATCGTCGCGCGAGTTGATTGTCCCGGGAGCCGCCCGCGCAGCCGTTGCGGTGGCGCTGTCCGCGGCGATTTCCTCTCCGCCTCCCGCCGCTTTGCGGCCAGCGTCGGCGACGTGCTGCAAGACCTTTTTCAGCGGCGTCAGATCCGGGCTTTGGCTGGCCTCGAGGTGGCGGTCGAGGCAGGTCGCGAGTGCTTGCGCGGCCTCATAGCCTGCCTGCATTTGGGATGCCAGGCCGGGCTCCGCGGCAAGCGATTGCGAAACCCCCTGCAAGACCCCCGCTTCGCTCGGCATGCTTTCGCCTGGCAAGACGTCGACCGATCCCAGCGCCAGCTCGATCTCTCTGACCGTCAGCGAGCCTCGCTTGCCAGACAAGCTCGCCGCACGGAGATCAGACAGGCCGGCGGTGGGGTCGGCCAGGGCCATCAGCGCGTTGACCCGTGCGGTGGGGTCGTTGTTGTCGCTGCTGTCCAAGGCCGGGTGCACGTGTTCCCATTGGCGATCGAGCAAACCACTCACCAACTGCAAGCCGGTGACGGCGCCAGCCAAGCCCCGCAGTCGCGCACCACTGCGCATCAGCCACACCGCGACGCGCAGGTCGCGCGTTCGCCTTGCCAGCTGCAGCGCCTGCTCGTGGACGGCGGGCCAGTCGGGCGGTTCGGCCGGATAGACCTTGTCGCCGTACTGCCGCTCGGGCTTGCCCGCGCCCGCTTCGAGCATTGCCTGGAACGCCGGGTCGTACCCCAGGTCCGGTCCGCACGGCGCGTCCTCGGCGAGCGCCGAGAGCAGGGGTTCCAGTTCGAGTTCAGCCATTTGGAACGGCGCGCTTTTGGTTGCTTCAGCGCACCACTTTATGCGTGGCGTCGACTCGCGGCAGGGGTCGAAAGTCACCTGGCGTACCCATAGAAACCATGTCCTGCCGCATCGTGCTGACTGTAAACGTGCGCCGCCGGGCTCAGCGAAACAAGCTCACCAGATGGGCGCGCGACTTGACGTCCAGCGCCAGCAGCAGCGACGACACGTAGTTCTTCACCGTCCCGAGGGACAGCCGCAGGGCGTTGCTGATTTCCTGGTTATTGCACCCGGACAGCACGAGCTCGAGAATCTCCAGATGCCGCGGGCCGAGTTGCGCAACCCGGTCGTACATCGCGGATCCGGCCAAGCGCGGAAACAAAGCCTTGGTGCCTGCGGAGCCTCGTCTGAGTGATTCCCGGCCGGGCCAGAGCAACGCCCGCAAGGTTTCAAGCATTTGCGCTGTGGGCGCGCCCTTGGGCACGTAACCCACGGCGCCGAGGGCTTCGGCCTGACGGATCACGAATTCATCCTGCGTTGCGCTGAAAACAGCGATCCGCGCTCGAGGGAATTCGTTGACGAATTGGCGCAGTCCCTGCAACCCCTTGCAGTCAGACAGATTCAAGTCAAGCAAAACGGCATCGATATCGGGTTCGCTGGCGTAAATGTCGAGTGCCTCTCTCAGACTGCTGGCTTCGAGCCAGTCGAGGGGCACACCGAGCAATTCGGAATACATCGCCTTGGCGCCGCAACGGATGAGCTCGTGATCGTCGACAAGAAGGATGCGCGTGCGCGATCCGGGCAGGGCCGACGGTGCGAATTGCCGCCCAGCCGGATGAATGTGCCCCGCTTCCGTCGTATGCATTGCGGCCCTGATCTGTGACTGAAAACCCATCCGAAGCCGGGCCTCGTGATTGGCGGCCCGATGTGGCTGCTCGAACGAGTTGCGATATTAGGCGCGATGGATCGGTTTTGCACCATCAAAAATGAGGATGCAAACCCGAGCGCTTGCCATAAGCGACTGGCCCGCGTGATTCGATATCCTGCTGGTGGCCGGTCGACTGCTTCGTGCCGAAGCCGGCCGCCGGACCTTAACGCTTGGACCCTGCCTCCGACTCTGCCCTGGCGCCTGCGCCCCGTGTTGCCGGCGAGATCGAAGGCGACTCTAGCGGCGTCGACGTGCGGCGGCTCTATGGCGCCATGGCCCCGACCGCCACGGCGGGATTCGTCGCCGCGCTTTGCCTCTGGCTCCTGATCTATCTGCGGAGCGGCTCGATGGCCGCCCTTCTTTGGGCGCTCCTGATCCACGCGGCGCAGTTGGGGCAGCTTGCTCTGCTGCTCGCATTCAGGCGTGGCCAATCCGTACCAGGTTGTTCTCGAAAGTGGCTCGGCCGCTATCGCCTGTCGCTGTCCGTCACCGCTCTTGCCTGGGGCCTGGCTCCGCTCCTGCTTCTTCCGGCCGACGATCCGGCCGCCGTGGGGTTCGTGACGTTCGCGCTGTTCGGCATCGCCGTCGGTACCGTCGCCGGGATCGCCACCGATCGCGCCAGCGTGTACCTCTGGATCTTGCCGGTGACGACGCCGCTGCCGCTCGTGCTGGCCTGGCGCGGTGGCGGCAACAACCTCGTCCTGGCGGCTCTTGCAATCACGTTCGTTGCCTGCATCCTTCGGCTCGTGCTGGCGCAGAACCGACTGCTCAGCGAGACCTTGCGCACCCAGCTGGAAAATGCGGCCCTGGTCCAGCGGCTGCATCGGCAGATGGAGCTCACTGCGCAGACCAGCCGCGAGAAAAGCCAGTTTCTCGCGTCCGCGAGCCACGACCTGCGCCAGCCCCTGCATGCACTGAGCTTTTTCGGCGCCACGCTGGAGCGCCGGATGGCGGGTTCGACCGACCAGCCGCTCATCTACAATATGATGCGGTCGATCGAGGCGCTCGACAAATCGTTCGGTGCGATCCTCGACATCTCGAAGCTCGATGCCGGCGCGGTCGAGCCGCACGTCCAGTCATTTCCGATTCGCGACCTGTTCCGTCGCTTGCAGATGAGCTTTGCCGGCCAGGCCGAAGAGGCCGGTCTGCAATTGCGGTTTCGACCTGGCGCCACTGTCGTCACGAGCGATCCGCAACTGCTCGAGCGGATTCTCGGCAATCTCGTGCAGAACGGGTTGCGCTACAGCCGGCCCGGAACGGGCGTCCTGGTCGCGGCGCGGCGGCGCCGCGGCGGCGTCAGCCTCGAAGTGTGGGACGCCGGCGTCGGTATCGCCGAGGCCGAGGTGCCGAAGATCTTCGCCGAGTTCTACCAGGTTGCCAATCCCGAGCGAGACCGCGGCAAGGGTCTCGGGATGGGGCTGGCGATCGTCAAGCGCTTGAGCGATCTGCTAGGCCACGAGCTCACGGTTCGTTCGAAGCCTGGCCGCGGCAGCGTCTTTCGCGTCTGGGTGGCGCGCATCCACGCCGAACAGATGGAAGAGTTCGCGGTCGGTGCCGAGACCATCCCGGGCGCGCTGGACGACACCCGCACCGTTCTCCTCATCGACGACGAGGAAGCGATTCGCACCAGCGTCGGCGAGCTGCTCGCCGAATGGGGCTACGAGGTCGTTGCCGTGTCGACGATTGCAGCAGGCGTTGCGGCGGCGCACAAGCGCAACGGTGCGATCGACATCGTTCTTTCGGATCTGCGGCTGCGGCATGGCGAAGATGGCCTGCGTGCCATCGAGCAAGTCCGCCTGGCCGCCGGCTTCGACGTTCCGGCGCTCCTCATCACCGGCGACACGTCGCCCGACCAGGTCCTTCGCGTCCACGCGAGCGGGCACATCATTCTCTACAAGCCGGTGCAGCCGAAGCTGCTGCTGGCGCTGCTGAAGAAACTGGCTTGATGCGGGGTGTTCAACGTGCCAGCCAGTAATCGGCGAAGCCGGCAAGGTCCTCGTGGACCGATTTGGCCAGCACCAGCTCGGCTCCCTGGTTCGGGCTGCCGTTCGGTGCGCGCAAGATCAGGGCCGAGTGCACGTGCGCCGGAATGCCGCGCATGTACGGCAGATAGTCGTCGACGAATGCTTGAGGGTCGAGCGCCGCGATCGCATCTGCCTTCGGGCTGCGCTCCCCCGCCGCGTTTCCGGTCGCGATGACGCGTTCGATCGGGAAGCCAAGCTCGCGCAGGTTGCGCAGGCGCGACGCCTCGAATTGCGAGTCGAGTGCGGAAACGCAGACCAGATCGAAACCGGCGTCGTGCAGCCGATGGCAAGCCTCCACCGCGCCGACCATCGCCGGCACCGTCGTCCAGAAAGCGTGGTCGAAATGCTGGCGAAAATGCGCACGCCTGACGTCGTCGAGGCGATCGACGTGCCAGCGATCCATGGGCCAATAGGCAAGCGCATCGCGCTCTTTCGGCGCGCTCCCGAAGGCGCGTTGCCACGCGCCCGCGTAGCCCAGATGGAAATCGAGAAGAACGCCATCGGCGTCGAGAGCCAAAACGGACTTGACCATGTCCTACTTTAGACAAGACGCGCGGAGAGGTTTGGCGAACCGTCAGCAGATCATTTGGGCGAGCGCACCTTGAAAGTCCCGTTCCCCTCCCTATAATGAGTTTGCTAGCACTCGCCAGGGATGAGTGCTAACGACGCGGGGCAACAAGCCCTCGATTTGCGATGTGAATCAGCGCCCACTTCCAACCTCAGCAGAATTCATCAAGGAGATGCCATGAACCTTCGTCCGTTGGCCGATCGCGTAATCGTCAAGCGCGTGGAGCAGGAAACCAAGACCGCCTCGGGGATCGTCATTCCCGACAACGCTGCCGAAAAACCCGATCAGGGTGAAGTCCTTTCAGTCGGCCCGGGCAAGCGCAACGAGCGTGGCGACATCGTCACCATGAACGTGAAAAAGGGCGACCGGGTCCTGTTCGGCAAGTACAGCGGCCAGACCGTGAAGGTCGACGGCGACGAGCTGCTGGTGATGCGCGAGGAAGACCTCTTCGCCGTGGTCGAGAAGTAAAGGCACAGGAGAAATCAAAATGGCAGCAAAAGACGTTTCATTCGGCGGCGACGCCCGCGCGCGCATGGTCGAGGGTGTCAACATCCTCGCCAACGCGGTCAAGGTCACGCTCGGCCCCAAGGGCCGCAACGTGGTGCTCGAGCGCTCATTCGGCGGCCCGACGGTCACCAAGGACGGTGTCTCGGTCGCCAAGGAAATCGAGCTCAAGGACAAGCTCCAGAACATGGGCGCGCAGATGGTCAAGGAAGTTGCTTCCAAGACCTCTGACATCGCCGGTGACGGCACGACCACGGCCACCGTGCTCGCCCAAGCGATCGTCCGCGAAGGCATGAAGTACGTGGCCGCGGGCATGAACCCGATGGACCTGAAGCGCGGCATCGACAAGGCCGTCACGGCACTGGTCGAAGAGTTGAAGAAGCAGTCGAAGCCGACGACCACGAGCAAGGAAATCGCTCAGGTCGGCACGATCTCGGCGAACAGCGACGAGGAAGTCGGCCGGATCATCGCCGAGGCGATGGACAAGGTCGGCAAGGAAGGCGTCATCACCGTCGAAGACGGCAAGTCGCTCAACTCCGAGCTCGAAGTCGTCGAGGGCATGCAGTTCGACCGCGGCTACCTCTCGCCCTACTTCATCAACAATCCCGAGAAGCAGACCGCTGCGCTCGACAACCCGTTCGTGCTGCTGTTCGACAAGAAGATCAGCAACATCCGGGACCTCCTGCCGACGCTCGAGCAGGTGGCCAAGTCGGGCCGCCCGCTGCTGATCGTGGCCGAGGAAGTCGAAGGCGAAGCGCTCGCCACGCTGGTCGTGAACACGATCCGCGGCATCCTCAAGGTCGTCGCCGTCAAGGCGCCGGGCTTCGGTGACCGTCGCAAGGCCATGCTCGAAGACATCGCCATCCTGACCGGCGGCAAGGTCATCGCCGAGGAAGTGGGCCTGACGCTCGAGAAGGTCACGTTGGCCGATCTGGGCCAAGCCAAGCGCGTCGAAGTGGCCAAGGAAAACACCACGATCATCGACGGTGCCGGCGCGCCAGCCGACATCGAATCGCGCGTCAAGCAAGTCCGCGTGCAGATCGAAGAGGCCACCAGCGACTACGACAAGGAAAAGCTCCAGGAGCGTGTGGCGAAGCTCGCCGGCGGCGTGGCGCTGATCAAGGTCGGCGCGGCGACGGAAACCGAAATGAAGGAGAAAAAGGCTCGCGTGGAGGATGCACTGCACGCCACCCGTGCGGCCGTCGAAGAGGGCATCGTCGCGGGTGGTGGCGTGGCACTTCTGCGCGCCAAGCAGACCGTCGGCACCATCAAAGGCGACAACCCCGATCAGGACGCCGGCATCAAGCTGATTCTTCGTGCAATCGAGGAGCCGATTCGCATCATTGTCCAGAACGCCGGCGATGAGCCGAGCGTGGTTGTGGCCGCGGTTCTCGGCGGCAAGGGCAACTACGGATTCAATGCACAGAACGGTCAGTACGGCGACATGATCGAGATGGGAATCCTGGATCCGACCAAGGTCACGCGCACTGCCCTGCAGAACGCGGCTTCGGTCGCGTCGCTGATGCTCACCACCGAAGCCATGATTTCCGAAGCACCGAAGGAAGAGTCCTCGGGCGGCGGCGGCATGGGTGGCGGTATGGGTGGGATGGGCGGCATGGGCGGCATGGACATGTAGGTCCGGCCACTCGCGCGATCAGGAAAGGGCTGCTTCGGCAGCCCTTTTTTCGTGCGCTCGACGCGGCTCGCAGCGTGGTGACCGAGGTCGCCACGGCGGCGGGATAATCCTGGCTCATCCGGGATTCGAGGCATGTCGACCGCGCCACTGTTTCAACGCTTCGTCGACCAGCAACTCGCTCTCGCGCCGGCGCTTGTGGCGCGGACCCGTGCCGGCATCGTGACCTTGCTGGGTCAGTCGAGAGAGGTCGGCCCCGACAGCAGCGATCGAGCCCACTACGGTGAAATCATCACGGCGCTCGAGCGCGACGCTGCTGTTTACGACAAAGCCTTCGTTGCTTCGCTGACCGCTCGCGTCACCGAGGAAATCGACAGTCAACGCGGCGCCGCGTCTCTCGAAGGCAAGAGCGCCGCGGTTGGCCTGGAACTGATGGACGAGTCGCGGATCGAGGTCGACATCGAGATTTCTCGGGCGATGCAACTCATCGACACCACCGCTGAATGGGAACTGCGAGAGCTGCAGACCTTCACCTCGACGTTGACAGGCCATCGCCACGTCAGTGCCGAGACCAACCCGTTTCGGCCTCTGACCTACGCTTCCGCCCTTTGGGATGCGGCTTGCTCGGTGCTCGCCTCCCCGGCGCAGCGCGCGATCGCCTTGCGGACTTCGGCGGGCGTCACGGCGGGTCTGCTCAAGAACGCCTGGGCTGCGGCCTCCACGGAACTCGAATCGGCAGGGGTGGCGCCTGGCTTGTACCGCACGGTCGTCCTGCCTTCCGGCGGGAGTTTCGGCCGTGCCGCTGCAGAGCCGACGCGAACAGGGGCCATGAGCTCCTTGCTGGCGAGCATGCCGGGTGCCGGCGCTCGCCCTGGCGCCAACGCTCCGGACGCCGTCAACCCCAGCGTGGTCGGAGCCGCGCGCGGCGAGCGAGGCCACGTCCCGACCCAACGCAGTCCTGAATTCGAGCAAGCCTTGCTTCGTCTCGACGAATTGCTGCGCCATCTTCCTTCGGAGGCGTCGCTTGCCCGCGGCGGTCAAGAAGCGACTGTCGGCCGCGTCGAGCACCTTCGGGCGGCGCTGATCGGCAGCGCCAGCGAGCCGGTCGATCGGCAGGTGATCGAGTTGGTCACGCGCGTCTTCGAATCGCTGCTTGCCGATGCGCAGCTTGCTGGCGCCTTTCGGACGGTCTTTGCCCGGATGCAGATTGCCGTCCTTCGGGTCGCCTTGAGCGACCGCACGGTGCTCGACTCTTACGACCATGCCGTGTGGCGCCTGCTCGACCGGATCGGCGAAGCCAGCGTCGGTTATTCCCGACCCGAGGATCCGCGCTTGTCCGGGTTTCTTTCATTCGCCAGCGCCGTCGCCGAAGAGATGGCAGGTGCCGGAGTGGCCGATGCGGCCCTCTTTCGGCGTGGGCTCAATCGCGTCGACGGCTATCTTTCCGAGCAACTGCAGGGCCAACTGAGAACTGCACAAGGGGCCGTCGATGCGTTGCGTCTCGCCGAGCGACGCGAAGTTCTTCAACAGCATCTGACGCAGCGGCTCACCGATCAATTGGTCGCGGTGCGGACGACCCCGACGATCCGCCGCTTCGTCACCGGCACCTGGGCCCGGGTCATCGCTGAAGACATGCTTTGCCATGGCGAGCAGTCGGAAGCGACCATGAGCGACCTGAAGGCCGTCGACGATCTGCTCTGGAGCCTGAAGATTCCCGATCATCCGCAAAGCCGCCAGCGGCTATTGCAGCTTCTGCCGGGGCTGCTGCAACGTTTGCGCACGGGAATGGAATTGATTGGACACGCGCCAATCGAGCAGCAGGCCGTGCTGAACGAGCTCATGACAATTCACACTGCGGCGCTGCGACCCGGGACGGGCGGCGCGGGGCCACTGACACCTGAAGAAATCGTCCAGAAGATGCGCGATGAGATCGTCCCTGCCACGTCGGAGGCGCGCAGCTTCAGCGATTCGGTGATCGACCTCTCGTCGATGGAAACTGTCCCCGCGGAGCATCTCCCGAGTTCCGGGGCCCAGCCCGACGACGATCTGGCAAAACGAATCGAGGCATTGCGCGCCGGCGAGCGGCTGCGCATCTTTCTCCAAGGTCGCTGGAGCCGGGTGCAACTGCTGTGGCGCAGCGACCTCGGCCATTTCTTTCTTTTGGCGGGCGAGTCACCGACGCACACCCATTCGATCACTCGGCGGGCGCTCGAGCGCCTGAACAATGCGGGCCTCGTCCAGCCGCTCGAGACCAAACCCCTCGTGCAGCGGGCTGTCGACCGGATGATGCGGGAGCTCTCGGTGCAGCAGTGACGCCGCGGGTGCGTCACGCGCCAGAGCCGAGCATCGCTTCGCCACGACCGACGGTCACAGGCTGCGACCTTGATTGCTGCAGCTGCGAACCAGCTGCTTCAGTAGCAGTGCCGTGTCCTCGATACCGGTGCCGTTCAGCGCCGAAAAACGGACCAGCGACACGTCGGATTCCTCAGTCGCCACTTCCTCAAGCACAACTGCCCCTTCGCGCTCAGCAGCCTGCGCATCGCGCCTGTTGAGCTTGTCGACCTTGGTGAGCAGGACGATCAACTTGACGGCCCCGTTCACCAGCCGTGGCGCAACGAAGCTCAGTAGCTTGCGATCGAGTTCGGTGAAGCCGTGCCGCGAGTCGATCAGAAGGACGATGCCAACGAGGCTCCTTCGGACGGCAAGGTACTCGGCCATCACCTCCTGCCAGCGAAGTTTCGCGGTCCGCTCGACCGCCGCATAGCCGTAGCCCGGAAGGTCGACAAAGAGCGCGTCGGCTCCGTCCTTCGGGCCCAGTTCGAAGAGATTGATGTGCTGCGTGCGGCCGGGCGTTTTGGAGGCGAAGGCCAGACGCCGTTGCTGGGTCAGGACGTTGATCGCAGTCGACTTTCCCGCATTCGAGCGGCCGACGAACGCCACCTCGGGCAACTCCGTGGCCGGCAGTTCCGAAAGCTTGCTCGCCGTCGTCAGGAACCGTGCCGTGTGGGCCCAACCAAGCGCAGCCTTGATTGCCGCTGCCTCGTCGGGCGCGTTGTCGAGTGACGACGCGGCAATCGAAGGAGGTTCAGTCATGACAGCTGAAACGGCCATTGTAAAATCAACGGCTTTGCGAAACGTGCCTCCGCCATGAAGCTTGCTGATCGAGTGCTGTCCGGTTTCATCGTCGCGTTGCTGAGCCTTCATGGCCACGCCGCCGAGGCCCCCGTCGCGGCGAAGGCAGACCTCGCCAAGGGCGAAGCGATCTCGAATGGCGTCTGCGTTGCCTGCCATGCGAACGATGGTTCGCGCGGCGGCGCGGCCAATCCGATTCTCCAGGGACAGCAGCCCGACTACATCGTCAAGCAGTTGGCCGAATTCAAGGCCGGCAAGCGACAGAACCCGATCATGACGGGCATCGCCTCGACCTTGAGCGAGAGCGACATGAGAAATGTGGCTGCCTTCTACGCAGGCAAGCAGGCCAAGCCGGGTTTCGCCAAGAACAGGGAGCTGGCCAGCGCCGGCGAAAAGCTCTACCGCGGCGGCGCTGTGGCTGGCAACGTCCCGGCGTGCGCCGGTTGTCACGGGCCGAGCGGCGCCGGCATTCCGTCGCAGTACCCTCGCCTAGCTGGGCAACACGCCGATTATGTCGAAGCGCAACTGCTCGCGTTTCGAGGTGGCGGCCGACGCAACAACGTCGCAATGACGCAGATCGCTGCCAAGCTGAGCGACGGCGACGCCAAGGCCGTCGCCGACTACGTCGCCGGCTTGCGCTGATCGCCGTCGGCAGTCAGCGGCCCTGGCGGCTCGTCCTGCCGCGGCAACAGCAACACGTCGACGCCATAAAGCTTCGCCAGTGCAGCCAGCTTGGGCGGAGCGGAGCGAACTGAAAAGCTTCGGCCCCATGCCTGGGCGAGACGATCCGTCTCCAGCAAGACAGCCAACGCCGATGAATCGAAGTGCAGCAGTGGACTCGCATCGACGACCACTGCCGACTGCGCCCCCTCTTTTTCCAGCGCCTGCTTGAGCATGCGCAGGGTATCCCGCGCCTCGTGCGCCGTCAGCGTGGCCGGAAGCACCAGCAAAGCGGGTCAGCTCTTGGCCGCGTTGGCAGCCTTGTTGCGCTCGGCCATCTTGCCGATCAGGCCTTCGATGCCGTTGGCGCCGATTTCCTGAGAAAAGCTGTTGCGATAGTTCTCGACCAACCAGACACCAAGCACATTGACGTCGTAGATCTTCCAGGATGCACCGGCCTTTTCGAGCCGATAGTCGAGCTGGATGGGGTCACCCTTGCCGCGGATCTCTGTCCGGACGACGACTTCGGCATCGGTCGGCGTCGACCGCATCGGCTTCAGCTCGACGGACTGCTCGGAGCTGACCTGAGCGAGCGCACCCGAGTAGGTACGCACCAGGAGCAGCTTGAACTCGTCCTGCAGGCGCTTCTGCTGGTCGGGCGTGGCCTGCCGCCAAAAGCGGCCGACCGCCGACGAGGTCATCCGCTCGAAGTCGACGTAGGGGAGCACCTTCTGATCGACCAGTGCCGTCACCTTGCGGACATCCCCCGACTGGAATGTCTTGTCCGCCTTGACTGCGTCCAGGACCTCGCTCGTGACCGACTTGATCAGCGCGTCTGGAGTCTTGGCGGCCTGCGCCTGCGCGCCCGTTGCGGCGACGAGAAGGAACGTCGCTGCGGCAAGGGGCCCGAGCCAGCGCCTGATGGTTGTGTTCATTGGTAATCCTCGCAGGTAGAAAAAGCGACCGGAACAGATCGGCCGACGGCAGCGTTCAACGCCGCACCGGCCCGGAGGCCTCCCCGGCAGGAGCGGAGGCCGCCGGTGGGGGCGCCGCCAAGTTCGTTCCGGCCGCCGCGGCAGGATCGGACGCCGCGCTGTCCACGCTTGCCGGCGTCTCCGGGACGTCGCCATCGAAAACGAGACTGCGCCTTCGTTGCAGGTAGGCGTCGCGGACAAAGGTGTACTTGTCGAGTGCGATGTCGTCGATGACGCGCGTGGCCCCGAGCAATCCTGAGCGTGTGTTGACGATTTGCAGCAAAGTGAGACCAATCTGAGTCCGGGTGCCGTCGAAGAACGCGGGCGGCGAAGCGAGCCGATCGACCGACAACGCTGCGGCGTCGCGAACCGTTGACGGGCCGAGTACCGGCAGCACCACGTAGGCACCTGCTCCGACGCCGTAGCGGCCGAGCGTCTGCCCGAAATCTTCGTAATGGTGGTCAAGGCCCATCTCAGACGCGACGTCGAGAATGCCGCCGAGCCCGAACAAGGTGTTCGCGCCAACCCGCGTCGCATCTTCGAACGCCAGGGCAATCTTGCCTTGCAGGACGTTGTTGACCGCCGACCAAGCGTCGGCGAAGTTGCTGAAGAAGTTGCTCACACCCCGCCGCAGCGGCTGCGGCACGATATCGGTGTAGACAGTCGCGACCGGCTTCAGCACGGCCCGGTCGACGTCTTCATTGAAATTGAACACCTTCCGGTTCCAGCTCTCCCAGGGATCGAGCCGCTGACCGGGCCCGCCGCGTGCAGCGTCGATCGTTGCGCATCCCACCGCCGCGAACAACAGCTGCGCGGCGGCCAGCAAGGCCGCACACCGCGCTGCCGCAACGCTCACTTCTTGCTCCCGCTGGCCGCCGCCGCCGGCGCCTGCAGGGAACCGGCATCGGCCGCCTTGCTGAAGAGAAACTGGCTGATGAGGCTCTCGAGGACGATTGCCGATTGGGTCTGCTGGATGGTGTCGCCGGCCTGGAACATCTTTTCGCCGCCGCCGGCCTCGATGCCGATGTACTGGTCGCCGAGTAATCCTGAGGTCAGGATTCGCGCCGAAGAATCGGTCGGGAACTGAACCTGGCGCTCGACGTCGAGATGCACCACTCCCTGGTATGTCTTTGGATCGAGCGTGATCGAGACGACCCGACCGACGGTCACGCCGGCGCTGCGGATCGGTGCCCGCACCTTGAGGCCGCCGATGTTGTCGAACTTCGCCGACAGCGCATAGGTGTCGCCCGCGCTGAACGTGCCCAGATTGGCGGCCTTCAACGCCAGGAAGACGACGCCAACCATTCCCAGGAGGACGAAGATGCCGACGAAGATCTCGATGCTTTTCTTTTCCATCAGCTTGTTTCCTGCTGGCGTGATCGTAGCGGAGCCCGGGTCATGGGGTGGAGAACATGAGCGCTGTGAGCACGAAGTCGGTCATCAAGACGCCGAGCGACGCGATCACCACGGTACGAGTCGTCCCGTGGGCCACCCCTTCAGGCGTTGGCTCAGCCTCGTAGCCTTGGTACAGAGCGACGAACGTGCAGATGAAGCCGAACGCGATGCTCTTGATGATGCCGTTGCCGATGTCGCGCCGCACGTCGACACCTGACTGCATGATCGACCAGAAGTTGCCGGCATCGACCCCGATCAAAAGCACCGCAACCACATAGGCGCCGAGGATGCCGACCGCCGAGAACAGGACCGCCAGGATCGGCATGGACACGATCCCGCCGATGAAGCGCGGCGCCAGCACGCGGCTTTTCGGATCGATCGCCATCATGTCCATGGCCGCGAGCTGTTCGCCGGCTTTCATCAGGCCGATCTCGGCCGTCAGGGAGGTCCCGGCCCGGCCCGCAAAAAGGAGCGCCGTGACGACCGGTCCAAGCTCTCTGGTCAAGGACAGGTTGACGATGAGGCCGAGCGATTCTGCAGCGCCGTAGGTCGCCAGCGCGTAGTACATCTGCAGGGCGAGAACGAAGCCGACTGCAAGGCCGGAGGCAACGATGATGACCAGCGAGAGATTGCCGATCGCATGAATCTGTGCGACCACAAGATACGGTCGCCTCAGTGCGGCCGGGCAGGCGCGGAGCAAGGCGATGAAAAAAGTCGCGTGATGGCCGAGCACGCGCAGCAACTCGATGGTGCTGCGGCCGAGCCGCCCGACCAGCATGCTCAATGCATCGCTTCCTGAAGCCCCGCGCCCGCGCCCTGCACGGCCACGCCGTTCATACGCGGACTCCGAAGTCATCGGCCAACGGGCGCGCGGGATAGTGAAAACGGACCGGCCCGTCGGGCTCGCCGCGAATGAACTGGCGCACCTCGGGATCTTCGGATTCGGCAAGCTGCGCCGGCTTGCCGTGGGCGACGACCTTGCCTTGCGAGGACATCAGGTAAGCATAGTCGCAGATAGAAAAGCACTCTTCGACGTCGTGCGAAACCAGAATCGAGGTGGCGCCGGTGGTGTCGTTCAGGGTGCGAATCAGGTTCGCGGCCACACCCATCGAGATGGGGTCGAGCCCGGCGAAGGGCTCGTCGTACATGATGAGCTCGGGGTCGAGCGCGATCGCCCGGGCCAGGGCCACGCGCCGTGCCATGCCGCCCGAGATCTCGGCAATGCGAAGCATGGCGGCACCGCGCAGTCCGACGGCGTTGAGCTTCATCAGGACGATGTCGCGAATCATCGTTTCGTCGAAATCGGTGTGTTCGCGGATCGGAAAGGCGACGTTCTCGAAGACCGACAAGTCGGTGAAGAGGGCGCCGAACTGGAACAGCATGCCCAGCCGACGGCGTAGCACGAAAAGCTGCTCGGCATCGCTGGCATCGACGACATGGCCATCGAAGCGAACCTCGCCTCGATTCAGTGGATAGACGCCGCCGATCAAACGCAGCAAGGTGGTCTTGCCGCAACCCGAGCCGCCGAGGATGGCAGTGACCCGACCACGACCGAAGCTCATCGAGACATCGTTCAGGATGGTGCGGCTGCTGTCGTACCCGAACACGACATGATCGATTTCGATCATGGTCTCGCCGATCCCGCGAACGTTGCCGGAAGCTGCCGGCGGCGGAAGCGGCATCGTCAACGGGGCAGCGCGCTGGCGCCCATCAGGAACTCGTCGACGGCGCGGGCTGCCTGGCGGCCTTCGCGAATTGCCCAGACAACCAGCGACTGGCCTCGCCGCATATCGCCCGCCGCGAACACCTTCGCGGCGCTGGTGGCGTAGCCGCCGATCGCCTCGACGTGAGCCGCCGCATTGCCCCGCGCATCCCGGGCGACGCCGAATGCCTCGAGCGCGGCCGCAACGGGACTGACGAAGCCCATCGCCAGCAGCACCAGGCCGGCGGGAATGATCTGCTCGCTGTCCTTCACTTCGACCATCTTGCCGCCCTGCCACTCGACACGCACCGTTTTCAGCGCCGTGACCGTACCGGCCTCGCCGAGGAATTCCTTGGTCGCAATGGCGAACTCGCGATCGCAGCCCTCTTCGTGGCTCGACGAGGTGCGCAGCTTGGTCGGCCAGTAGGGCCAGACGAGGGGCTTGTTTTCGTGGTCCGGCGGCATCGGCATCAGCTCGAACTGCGTGACGCTCTTGGCGCCATGCCGATTGCTGGTGCCGACGCAATCGCTGCCGGTGTCACCTCCGCCGATGACCACCACGTCGAGGCCGTCGGCACGAATCTGCGAGGCAACCGTGCCACCGGCATTGATCTTGTTCTGCTGCGGCAGGAATTCCATCGCAAAGCAAATGCCGTTCAGTTCACGGCCAGGGACCGGCAGGTCGCGCGAGCGCTCGGCGCCACCGGCGAGCACCACAGCATCGAACTCAGCGAGGACAGTATCGGCGCTCAGCTGCTGGCTCGACCAATCGGTGACACGTTCGCTTGCAGGCAAGTCGCCGATACGAACGCCGGTCCGGAATAGAACGCCTTCCGCTTGCATCTGGGCGACCCGGCGATCGATGTGCGTTTTCTCCATCTTGAAGTCGGGGATGCCATAACGCAGCAGGCCGCCGATGGCGTCGTTCTTC
Source organism: Pseudomonadota bacterium (assembly GCA_030946925.1). Lineage (GTDB taxonomy): Bacteria > Pseudomonadota > Gammaproteobacteria > Burkholderiales > Burkholderiaceae_C > Schlegelella_A. The sequence goes on along the minus strand of JALYXU010000150.1, from coordinate 1,753 downwards.
TCGAAGACGGTCACCGTATGACCGGCCCGTGCCAGCTGTTGCGCGGCAGCCAGTCCCGCGGGACCAGAGCCCACCACCGCCACGGTCTTCCCGGTTCGGACAGCCGCTGGCCTCGCGACGACGAGGCCGTCGGCCCATGCGCGATCGATGATGGCGTGCTCGATCGACTTGATGCCCACCGGCGCGTCGTTGATGTTGAGGGTGCAAGCCTCTTCGCAGGGCGCCGGGCAGATCCGGCCGGTGAACTCCGGGAAGTTGTTGGTCGAGTCGAGCACCCCGAAGGCGGTCTTCCAGTCGGCGCGGTATACCAGATCATTGAAGTCCGGAATGATGTTGTTGACGGGACAACCGCTGTTGCAGAACGGCGTGCCGCAGTCCATGCAGCGGGCACTCTGCACCTTGGCTTCGTCTTCCTTCAGGGTATGCACGAACTCGCGGAAATTCTTGACGCGCGTCTTCACGGGCTCGTGGTCTTCCTCCACGCGCTCGAAGTCCATGAAGCCAGTCACATTGCCCATCGGATCGCGACCTCTCGAGTTGCAACGCGCCTACTTCGGCGCACTGATCTTCGTCGTTGCCGGTGCCGATTTGGCCTTCGCGATGGCGTCGTCGGCTGCCGTTCCGGCTCGGATCTCGCCCAGCGCGGTCATCGCCTTGAGGCTGAGCTCGGCCAGGGCGCGCTTGTACTCGTTCGGGAAGACCTTGACGAAGCGCCCGCGCGCCTGCGCCCAATGATCCAGGATCTCGCGCGCACGCAGGCTCCCGGTCCACTTGTGGTGGTCGGCGATCAGGTTGCGAAGAATGGTCTCATCGGTCTGCTCGGCATGCCAGATGGCCCGCTCGACGCTTTTTTCCTGCTCTGCCGATGCGCTGACCGGACCGAGCGAGACCATCGCCGTGTTGCAGCGCGAGGCGAAGTCGCCGTGTTCGTCGTACACGTAGGCGATGCCGCCGCTCATCCCGGCGGCGAAGTTGCGGCCGGTCTTGCCGAGAACCACGACGGTGCCCCCGGTCATGTATTCGCAGCCGTGGTCGCCGGTGCCTTCGACGACAGCCGTGGCGCCCGAGAGCCTCACTGCGAATCGCTCGCCGGCAACGCCGCGGAAGAACGCCTCGCCACTGGTGGCTCCGTAGAGCACGGTGTTGCCGACGATGATGTTCTCGGTGGCGTTGCCGCGGAAGTCGATGCTCGGCCGGATCGCCAGGCGCCCTCCGCTCATGCCCTTGCCGGTGTAGTCGTTGGCATCGCCGATGAGGTAGATGGTGATGCCTTTGGCCAAAAAAGCGCCGAAACTCTGCCCCCCGGTTCCTTCCATCTGAATGAAGATGGTGTGATCCGGCAGTCCTTCCGGACGACGCCGGATCAGCTCCCCGGACAGCATCGCGCCGACCGTGCGATTGACGTTACGGGCTTCTTCGAGAAGCTGGACCTTCTCGCCGCGTTCGAGGGCCGGCCGGCACTTCTCGATCAGGCGCAGATCAAGTGCGTTGGCAAGACCGTGATCCTGCTGCTCGATATGCCGACGGGCGACCGATTCCGGCGCGGTCGGCGCGTGCAGCACCCGCGTGAAATCGAGTCCCTTCGCCTTCCAATGAGCGATTCCCTTTTGGGTGTCGAGCAGGTCGGCCCTGCCGATCAACTCATCGAACCGGCGAATGCCGAGCTGCGCCATGATCTGGCGCGCTTCCTCGGCGACGAAGAAGAAGAAGTTGACGACATGTTCGGGGCGGCCCTGGAATTTGGCGCGCAACA
>JALYXU010000122.1 GCA_030946925.1 Pseudomonadota bacterium | reverse complement strand
GGGCCGGCGACGGCGCCGATGATGCCGCCGGCGAGCACCCAGGAGATCGCCCGCTCCTTGAACGCGGGTCCGACGATCTCGGTGGCGGCGAAGCGATAGAGGCCGGCGTTGGCGTTGTAGTAGCCGGCCAGCGTCGCGCCGGCGACGAGCAGCCAGAACTGGTGCTGCAACGCCGCCCACGCGCAGAGCGCGGTGGTGGCGATCGCGACGACGAGGCCGAGCTGGAAGGCGCGCCGCCGACCCCACGCGCGCTGATGTCTGCCGACCAGCCCGGCGAAGAGCGCGCTGCCGGCGACGTAGGCCGTGACCGGCAAGGTCGCCAGCCATGCGCTCGGCGCGAGCGCCAGGCCGACCAGGCCGTTGATGGCGATGAAGGTGACGTTGTTGGTCAGGAAGAAGCCCTGACACAGCGTCAGCAGCGCGAGCTGCGGGTTCATGGGGCGGACGGCATCGAAACGAGTATCGCTGACGGTTCGCAGCCGCGGCGGCGCGTCGACGTTGCGGCAGCCGCCGCCGGCCTTATCCGGCGAGCTCAGAAGTTGACGTTCGCCTTGCCCTTCAGCTGCAGCATTTCGCGCGCCTCGTCGGCACTGGCGAGCTCGAGGCCGAGGCCTTCGATCACTTGCCGCGCGGCGCGGACCTGCTGGGCGTTGCTCTCGGCGAGCTTGCCGGCACCGATCCAGAGCGAGTCCTCGAGGCCGACGCGGACGTTGCCGCCGAGCGCGACCGACTGCGCCGCGATCGGCAGCTGGTTGCGACCGGCGCCGAGCACGCTCCACACATAGTCGTCGCCGAACAGCCGGTCGGCGGTGCGCCGCATGTGCGCCACGTCTTCCGGGTGCGGGCCGATGCCGCCGAGAATGCCGAACACCGACTGGATGAAGAAGGGCGGCTTGATCAGGCCGCGATCGGCGAAGTGGCGCAGCGTGTAGAGGTGGCCGATGTCGTAGCACTCGATCTCGAAGCGCGTGCCGTTGGCCGAGCAGGTCGCCAGGATGTTGGCGATGTCGCGAAAGGTGTTCTTGAAGATGCGCTCGTCGGATTGTTCCAGGTACGGCCGCTCCCAATCGTGCTTGAACTCGCTGAAGCGGGCGAGCATCGGGAACAGGCCGAAGTTCATCGAGCCCATGTTGAGCGAGGCGACCTCGGGCTTGAAGTGCGCGCACGGCTTGAGGCGCTCCTCGACGCTCATCGTCGGCGCGCCGCCGGTCGTGATGTTGACGACGACGTCGGCCTCGCCCTTGATGCGCTTGAGGAACGGCTCGAACGCGGCCGGGCTCTGGTCGGGACGGCCATCGACGGGGTCGCGCGCGTGCAGATGCACGATCGCGGCGCCGGCGGCGTGGGCGCCGAGTGCGGCCTCGGCGATCTGCTCGGCGGTGATCGGCAAGTGCGGCGACATCGACGGCGTGTGAATGGCGCCGGTGACGGCGCAGGTGATGATCACCTTGCGGCGTGGCTTGGTCTTGCTCATGGCTGGGGCTCCTCGGTCGGTGAGTCGTTCCACTCGGGCTGCTGACGTTTGTGGGCGGCGAGCGCGGCAAGGCGGGTGTCGCGCCATACGCTTTTGCTGGCGATCGTCGCCGAATCAAGCGCAGGCGCGCAGGCCGCTGCGGCGGCGCGCCACGACGCCTCGCCCCACACCGAGGCCGGCGGCAGGTCGGCGGCATAGCGGCGAAACCAAGAGACGTAGCGCTCGCAGTAGTCGGCGACGCCGGCCGGTGCATTGAGCTCGATGGTCTCGAAGGGCCCCATGAAGGCCCAGCGCAGGCCAAGGCCGTCGGCGATCGTGCGGTCGAGGTCGTCGGGGCTGACGACGCCGTCCTGGACGAGCCGGAACGCCTCGGTCAGGAGCGCCGCCTGCAGGCGGTTGAGGACGAAGCCGTCGATCTCGCGGCGCACGTCGATCGGCGCCTGGCCGACCGAGAGCATGACCTCGCGGGCCCGTTCGCGCGTGGCGTTCGAGGTCCACGGTGCGCCGCAGAGCTCGACCACCGGAACGAGATGCGGCGGGTTGACGGGATGGGCGACGATGCAGCGGGCGCGTCCGGCCAG
>JALYXU010000114.1 GCA_030946925.1 Pseudomonadota bacterium | reverse complement strand
ACGCTCGACACCGAAGGCAAGCTGATCGACGAGCTGGTGTCCGCCCGCGACAACGGCGAGTCGGTGCTGACCTCGGCCGAGCGGATCCAGTACATGGACGTCGCGCCGACCCAGATCGTCTCGGTCGCCGCCTCGCTGGTGCCGTTTCTCGAGCACGACGATGCGAACCGCGCGTTGATGGGCGCCAACATGCAGCGTCAGGCCGTGCCGACGCTGCGCCCGGAGAAGGCCCTCGTCGGCACTGGGGTCGAGCGTGTAGCCGCGAAGGACTCCGGCACCGTCGTCGCCGCCAAGCGCGGCGGCGTGGTCGACTACGTCGACACCAACCGCATCGTCATCCGCGTCAACGACAAGGAAACGGTCTCCGGGGAAGTGGGCGTCGACATCTACAACCTGATCAAGTACCAGCGCTCGAACCAGAACACGAACATCCACCAGCGGCCGATCGTGCGGCGCGGCGACAAGGTCGACGCCGAAGACATCATTGCCGACGGCGCGTCGACCGACATCGGCGAGCTGGCCCTGGGCCAGAACATGCTGGTCGCGTTCATGCCCTGGAACGGCTACAACTTCGAGGACTCGATCCTCATCAGCGAACGCGTCATCGCCGAAGACCGCTACACCTCGATCCACATCGAGGAGCTGGTGGTCATGGCGCGCGACACCAAGCTGGGTGCCGAGGAAATCACCCGCGACATCCCGAACCTCGCCGAGACCCAGCTCGGCCGGCTCGACGAGTCGGGCATCGTCTACGTCGGTGCCGAGGTGAACCCGGGCGACACGCTGGTCGGCAAGGTCACGCCGAAGGGCGAGACCACACTCACGCCTGAGGAAAAGCTCCTTCGCGCCATCTTCGGCGAGAAGGCCTCCGACGTGAAGGACACGTCGCTGCGTGTCGACCAGGGCACCAACGGCACGGTCATCGACGTCCAGGTGTTCACGCGTGAAGGCATCGTTCGCGACAAGCGCGCTCAGCAGATCATCGACGACGAGCTGAAGCGCTATCGCCTCGACCTGAACGACCAGCTCCGCATCGTCGAGGCCGACGCGTTCGACCGGATCGGCAAGCTGCTCAACGGCAAGCCGGCCAACGGCGGCCCGAACAAGATCGCCAAGGGCACGATGATCGACAAGGCGTACCTCGACAGCGTCGAGAAGTACCACTGGTTCGACATCCGTCCGGCCGACGAAGACCTCGCCAACCAGCTCGAGTCGATCAAGAACTCGCTCGAGCAGACGCGAACGATGTTCGACAGCGAGTTCGACAACAAGAAGAAGAAGCTGACCCAGGGCGACGAGCTGCCCGCGGGCGTACTGAAGATGGTCAAGGTCTACCTGGCCGTCAAGCGTCGACTGCAGCCGGGCGACAAGATGGCCGGCCGGCACGGCAACAAGGGCGTCGTGTCGAAGGTCGTGCCCGTCGAAGACATGCCCTACATGGCCGACGGTACGCCGTGCGACATCGTCCTGAATCCGCTCGGCGTGCCGTCGCGGATGAACGTCGGCCAGGTGCTCGAGGTTCACCTCGGCTGGGCCGGCAAGGGCATCGGCCAGCGCATCGGCGACATGCTGCAGAAGGAGACGAAGGTTGCCGAGCTGCGCAAGTTCCTCGACGAGCTCTACAACAAGTCGGGCGGCAAGACCGAGCGTCTGGATCATCTCTCGGACGAGAACATCCGAGAGATGGCGCAGAACCTGTCGAGTGGCGTGCCGTTCGCGACGCCCGTCTTCGACGGCGCTGCGGAAGAAGAGATCCGCGGCATGCTGAAGCTCGCCTACCCCGACGAGATCGCCAAGGCCAAGGGCCTGACCGCGACCCGGACGCAGGCGACGCTGCACGACGGCCGCACCGGCGATCCGTTCGAGCGGCCCGTCACGATCGGCTACATGCACGTGCTGAAGCTGCATCACCTGGTCGACGACAAGATGCATGCACGTTCGACCGGCCCGTACTCGCTCGTCACCCAGCAGCCGCTCGGCGGCAAGGCGCAGTTCGGCGGTCAGCGCTTCGGCGAGATGGAGGTGTGGGCGCTCGAAGCCTACGGCGCCTCCTATGTCTTGCAGGAGATGCTGACGGTCAAGTCGGACGACGTGAACGGCCGCACCAAGGTCTACGAATCGATCGTCAAGGGCGAGCACGCCATCGAGGCCGGCATGCCTGAATCGTTCAATGTCCTGGTCAAGGAAATCAGATCCTTGGGCATCGACATGGAACTCGAGCGCAACTAAAGAAAAGGAAACAGAACATGAAGGGTTTGCTTGATCTGTTCCGCCAGTTCACTCCTGATGAGCACTTCGATGCCATCAAGATCCAGCTGGCTTCCCCCGAAAAAATTCGGTCCTGGTCATTCGGCGAAGTCAAAAAGCCCGAGACCATCAACTACCGCACCTTCAAGCCGGAGCGCGATGGCCTCTTCTGCGCCAAGATCTTCGGCCCGATCAAGGACTACGAGTGCCTGTGCGGCAAGTACAAGCGCCTGAAGCACCGCGGCGTCATCTGCGAGAAGTGCGGCGTCGAGGTCACGCAGACCAAGGTTCGCCGCGAGCGCATGGGGCACATCACCCTGGCGGCGCCGTGCGCGCACATCTGGTTCCTGAAATCGCTGCCGTCGCGGCTGGGCCTCGTGCTCGACATGACGCTCCGCGACATCGAGCGGGTGCTGTACTTCGAAGCCTACGTGGTCGTCGACCCGGGCATGACGCCGCTGAAGAAGTTCTCGATCATGACCGAGGACGATTTCGAGGCCAAGCGCACCGAGTTCGGTGACGGCGAGTTCATCGCCCTGATGGGCGCCGAGGGCGTGCACAAGCTGCTGGCCGAGATCGACCTCGACGTCGAGATCGAAAAGCT
>JALYXU010000085.1 GCA_030946925.1 Pseudomonadota bacterium | reverse complement strand
CTGCAGCGGCGCGCGCCGCTCGCTGATGCGGGCGATGGCCGCGAGCGGCGTCGGCTGGCCGCTGCTCGTGCGCAGGTTGAGCTTGCCGAGCGACTCGGCGGTGTCGAGCAGCCCCGGCTGCGCCTCGAGAATGACGCGGTACTGGTTGGTCTCGGTGAAGATGGTCGAGACGATGCGCTGGCCAAAGGCGCTGTAGAGCGCGTCGTCGACGGCGCTGGCGGTGACGCCGAGCCGCGCCGCGGTGTCGCGATCGATCCTGATGTAGGCAGCGAGGCCGGTGGCGCCGGCGTCGCTGATGACGTTGCGCAACTGCGTCTGCTCGCGCATCTGCGCCACCAGCTTGTCGACCCAGGTCGTGACGGTGGCGGTGTCGGCGCCCTCGAGCGAGATGCGGAACTGGGTCGGGCCGCTCTCGGCATCGATCGTCAGGTCCTGCGTCGGCTGCAGGTACAGCGTGACGCCGGCAACCGCGCCGACCCGGCGTTGCAGGCTGGCCATCACGTCGGCCTGGTCGCCGTGGTCGGGCTTCAGGTCGATCAGCATGCTGCCGGTGTGGAGCATCGTGTTGTTGGCCGCATCGACGCCGATCAGCGAGCTCAGGTTGGCAACCGCCGGGTCCTCGAGGATGGCCCGCGCCGCCGCCTGCTGCAGCTCGGACATGCGGGCATAGGAGACATCGTCGGCGGTCTGGATCCGCGCCTGCAGCTGGCCGGTGTCCTGGGTCGGGAAGAGGCCCTTCGGGATGAAGAGGTAGAGCAGCACGGTCAGCGCCAGCGTCAGCACCGCGACCGTCAGGGTCAGCACGTCGTGATCGATGACCCACGTCAGCGAGCGGTCGTAGCGCTGCATCACCGAGGCGAAGAAGCGACGGAAGCGGCCGGCGACCCCGCCCGCCTCTTTCTTCTCCTCGTCGACGTGCAGCCAGCGCGCCGACATCATCGGCACCAGCGTCAGCGAGACCACCGCGGAGATGAGGATCGTGATCGCCAGCGTCACTGCGAACTCGCGGAACAGGCGGCCGACAACGTCGCCCATGAAGAGCAGCGGGATCAGCACCGCGATCAGCGAGACCGTCAGCGAGATGATGGTGAAGCCGATCTCCGACGCGCCCGCGAGCGCCGCCTCGACGACCCGGCGCTGCCGCCCCTTCGGCAGCGACTCGGCCTCGGCGCCGGCCAGCGCCGCCTCGTCCAGCGCCGCCACACCGTCCTGCCGGTCGCCGTCGGCCTTGCCCGCGCTCTCCTTCGACATCTCGAGATGGCGCGAGATGTTCTCGATCATGACGATGGCGTCGTCGACGACGAAGCCGGTGGCGATCGTCAGCGCCATCAGGCTCAGGTTGTTGAGGCTGTAGCCGAGCAGGTACATCGCGCCAAAGCTGCCGACCAGCGAGATCGGCACCGCCAGGCTGGCGATCACGGTGGCGCGCAGGCTGCCGAGGAACGCGAAGATGACCAGCACGACCAGCACGACGGCGAGCACCAGCTCGATCTCGACGTGCTCGACCGAGGCGCGGATGCCGGTGGTGCGGTCGGCCAGGATCTCGACGCGCAGGTCGGCCGGCATCGCGCTCTGCAGATCGGGCAGCTGCTTCTTGATCGCGTCGACCGTGGCGATGACGTTGGCGCCGGGTTGGCGCTGGACGTTCAGAATGATCGCCGGATGCAGATCGCTTCCGGCCCCGGCCCAGGCGCCGAGCCGGTTGTTCTCCGCACCCTGGATCACCTGGGCGACGTTGAGCAGCCGGATCGGCGCGCCGTTCCTGTAGGCGACGATCAACTGCTTGTAGTCGTCGACGCTCCGCAGCTGGTCGTTGGCGTTGATCGAGTAGGCGCGCTTCGGGCCGTCGAAGCTGCCCTTGGCGCTGTTGGCGTTCCCTGCGGCGATCGCGGTCCGCAGTGTGTCGATGCCGATGCCGTAGGAGGCCAGTGCCTGGGTGTCGGCCTGGATCCGGATCGCAGGCCGCTGGCCGCCGGCGAGGCTGACCAGGCCGACGCCGCTGACCTGGCTGATCTTTTGCGCCAGCCTGGTGTTGACCAGGTTCTGCACATCGATCAGCGGCATCGTCTCGGAGCTGATCGCCAGCGTCAGCACCGGCGCATCGGCCGGGTTGACCTTGGCGTAGACGGGCGGCGCCGGCAGGTCGACCGGCAGCAGCGAGCCGCCGGCGTTGATCGCCGCCTGCACTTCCTGCTCGGCGATGTCGAGGGTCAGGCCGAGCGTGAACTGCAGCGTGATGATCGAGGCGCCCGCGGCGCTGGTCGAGCTCATGCGCTCGAGCCCGGCCATCTGTCCGAACTGGCGCTCGAGCGGTGCCGTCACGGTGTTGCCCATCACCTCGGGGCTCGCCCCCGGATAGAGCGTCTGCACCTGGATGGTCGGGTAGTCGACCTGCGGCAGCGCGGACAGCGGCAGGAACTTGAAGCCGACGATGCCGGCGAGGACGATCGCCACCATCAGCAGCGAGGTCGCGACCGGCCGCAGGATGAAGGGGCGGGACGGGCTCATCGCGCGGGGCGAGGGCCCGAGGCGCCGCGCCGCGCTCCTCTCGCACCGGCCGCACCGGAGGCCGGTCGGTCGCTCGGCAGCTGGACCGTGGCGCCGTCCTTGAGGCGATCGCCACCTTCGGTGACGACCCGCTGGCCGGCGTCGAGCCCCTTGCTCACGGCGATCACGTCGTTGGTCTGGATGCCGCGCTCGACATTGGTGACCGTCACGGTCCGGTCGTCGTTGACGACGTAGACGAAGTCGCCGTTCGGCCCGTGCCGCAACGCCGTCACCGGAATGACGATCGCGGCATCCTGCGTGCGGAGCAGCAGGCGGACATTGACGAACTGGTTCGGGAACAGGGTGCTGCCCGCATTGGCGAACCGGGCCTTGGCCTTGACCGTGCCGGTCTGCACGTCGACCTGGTTGTCGAGCGTCGAAAAGACGCCCGTGTCGAGCTTGGTCGTGCGGGTCCGGTCGAAGGCGCTGACCTCCAGCTTGGCGCCGCTTCCAAGCTGCGCCTGAATCTCCGGGACCCGGTCCTGCGGCACCGAAAACTGGACATCGACGGGCGCCTGCACGGTGAGCACCGCGACGCCGGCGGCCTCGCCGGCAGCGACGTAGTTTCCGGCGTCGACCGGGCGCAGGCCGACCCGGCCGGCCATCGGCGCGACGATCCGGCTGTAGCCGACATTGAGCCGTGCCGTCGCCTCGTTGGCCCGGTCGATGACGAGCGTGCCCTCGAGCTGCTTGACCAGCGCCGCCTGGGTATCGACATCCTGTCTGGCGATCGAGTCCTGGCCGAGCAAGGTCTGGTAGCGCTGCAGCTGGACCCTGGCACCGTCGAGCTGGGCCTCGTCGCGCAGGCGCGCCCCGACCGTCTGCTGCAGGGCGACCTCGAACGAGCGTGGATCGATGGTCGCGAGCAACTGGCCCTTCTTCACCAGCTGGCCCTCGACGAACAGAACCTGCGTGATGACGCCCGAGACCTGGGGGCGCACCGTGACCGTGGCGATCGGCGTCACCGTGCCGAGGGCGTCGAGCAGGACCGGAATATTGGCGCGGGTCGCGGTGGCAATGCCGACCGTGGCCGGGCCGGGCCCGCCACGCCCGCCACGGCCGCCACCACCACCACCACCACCACCACC
>JALYXU010000260.1 GCA_030946925.1 Pseudomonadota bacterium | reverse complement strand
CGCCAGGCCGTCGCCAGGCTCGAAGCCGAAGCGATGCGCGAGCGCCAGCAAAGCACCGAGCGCCTGCAGCTTGCCCTGCAGGGTGCCGACATGGGGCTGTGGGACTGGGACCTGCGCGAGGACCGCTTCGGCCACAACCACGTGACCCGGGTCCAGCTCGGCTACGGGCCGAACGACATCGGCGAAACCGGCGACCAGTGGCGCAGCATCGCCCATCCAGGCGACAGCGGCCGTCTGCTCGAGACGATCGAGGCGCACTTTCGCGGCGAAACCCAGTTCTACGAATGCGAGTTCCGGGTTCGTCACAAGCTGGGCCATTGGGTCTGGCTGCTCAGCCGTGGGCAGATCGTCGAGCGCGACGCCGACGGCGTCGCCGTGCGCATGGCCGGCACGCACATGGACCTGACACGTCGCAAGCGCGCCGAAGCAGAGATCGAACGCTCCGCCGAAATGCTGCGCCGTACCGGTGAGCTCGCGCACATCGGCGGCTGGGAGCTCGAGCTGGCGAGCGGCCGGCTGCATTGCGCCGATCAGGTCTACCGGATCCACGAGCTCGAGCCGGGCAGGCTGTCCAGCCTGAACGACGCGCTCCGCTTCTATCCTGCCGAGGCGCAGCCGTTGCTGCGCGCGGCATTTGCCGCCGGTGCTGCCGAGGCGGCGCCGTGGGATCTCGAGCTGCCCTTCGTCACCGCCAAGGGCAATCCGCGCTGGGTCCGCAGCCAGGGCGTTGCCATCGTCGAAGACGGCAGGCCGGTGCGCCTGCTCGGCGCCTTTCAGGACATCACGGAAAAGAAGACGGCAGCGCTCGAGATGCAGCGGCTGAACGACGAGCTGACGCGGCTGTCGACCACCGACGCGCTGACCGAAGTCGGCAACCGTCGCCTGTTCGACCAGACGCTGAAGACCGAGTGGGCGCGGGCCGAGCGTCGAGGTCTGCCGGTCGGCTTGCTGATGATCGACATCGATCATTTCAAGGCATACAACGACCACTACGGCCACCCGGCCGGTGATGCCTGCCTGCGCCAGATCGCGCGGATGATCGGTGTCGCGGTGCGCCGTGGCGGCGAGCTGGTGGCCCGTTACGGCGGCGAGGAGTTCGTGGTATTGCTGCCGGGCGCCGACCTCGACGACAGCCGGCGTGCCGCCGAGCGCTGCGCGCAGATCGTGGCCGACGCCAAGCTCGAGCACCGCGCATCGGAGAGCTCGGCCTGGCTGACCGTGAGCATCGGCGTCGCCAGCCAGATCGCGGTCGCTGCGGTGGGCTGCGACAGCCTCGTCGACATTGCCGACGCGGCGCTCTATCGAGCCAAGCGATGCGGTCGCGGCCGGATCGAACATTGAAGCCGGCGCGCTGCCGATCAGGCACCCGGGCCCGCGCTCCTACATCGCCTGCCGGTGCCAGCCGACGTTTCGTCGCGAAACGGCGGCATTCAATGACCGAATCCTCTGGGACCTCCGATGTCGCTCGTTGAAAGCCTCCGCTTCAGTCTTCTCTCGATGGGCTTTCTGCAGCTCGGCCTGGCCTTTGCCGCGCTGCTGGCGTACTCGCTCGCGCTCAGCCCGGGACTGACACCGGGGACCCGGCTCGGCGCCGCCGGCGCGTCGTCGGTCGGTGCGGTGGGGTTTGCGGTGGCGACGCCGCAGTGGGTCGACGGCATCGTCCTGATGGCGCTGGCGGTGGCCGGCTGCGGCCTGTTCGCGGGCATGACCTGGTTGCTTGCCCGCGTGCTCGGCGTCGGTGCGGTCGGCAGCTCGCTGACCGTCCAGAACGTCGCCATTCGAGACGAAGCGGAACTCGCGCCGCCGCCGACGCACCCGCCGGAAGGGATCGTCGTCCCGATCTGAGCGGGTGACCGCGTCTCGCGACGCCCTCGCCTCAAGCTGCGGCCAGGATCAGGGCCATCGCAACGGCAGCCGGCAAGGCCTGCACGAACAGAATGCGCCGGCCGACCGTCGCCGCGCCAAACACGCCGGCGAGAACGACACAGCCGAGGAAGAACAGCTTGATGGCGTCGCCGCCGCTGCCGAGCCAGACGCCCCACAGCAGTCCGGCGGCAAGAAAGCCGTTGTAGAGACCCTGGTTCGCGGCCAGGACCTTGGTTCTCGCCGCTGCCTCCGGCGTTTGATGGAAGGTGCGCAAGCCGAGCGGCTTGTCCCAGAGGAACATTTCGAGGACGAGGAAGTACAGGTGGAGCAACGCCACCACGAGGACGAGGGCGTTGGCGAGCAGCTTCATCGGCGGCGCGACCTAGACGAAGCCGAGGTTGCGCTGGCTTGGATTGAAGTTGGCGAGGTTCGGCAGCACCGTCAGGAGCTCGCTGTCGCTGAGGCCGAACCAGGCGCCGAGCGTGGCCGCGTATTGGTCGACCGATGTGCTCGGCAGCATCCGGCCCTGGCCGACATCGTCCGGACCGCCGTTGCCGACGATCGGCGCGGTGCCGTAGAAGCGGCCGCCCTTGACGGCGCCGCCGAGCATGAAGTGCATGCTGCCCCAACCGTGGTCGGAGCCGTCGTCGGCCGTCATGGTGCGACCGAAGTCGGAGGCGGTGAAGGCAGTCACCTTGTCGGCGACGCCGAGCTCGTTCGTCGCGGCGTGGAATGCGGCCAGCGCGTCGGCGACGCTCGTCAGCAGACCCGGGTGGATGCTCGCCAGGCCATCGTGCGTGTCGAAGCCGCCCATCGACACGAAGAAGACCTGGCGCTTCGCGCCGAGCGTGCCGCTGCTCGCGATCATCCTGGCGACCAGCTTCAACTGGTCGCCGAGGCTGTTGTTGGCCGGGAACGGCGTGGCAATGGCCGGCGCAGCCGCCAGGGCGGACGCGAGCACACTGCCGGCATCGATCGAGCGTTTGGTGACGCGCGTGTATTCGTTCTCCAGGACGTGCGTGCGCGGCGCCGTGATCAGGCCCTTCAGCGCCGCCGAGCACGCGGCCGACCCGAACAGCGTCGAGGTGGGAGTGGCCAGCGCACTGAAAGGAACCGGCCCGGCGGTCGAGACCTGGTACTGCACGGCCGCGGCGCCGGAGAGGAACACCGCGTTGCCCGAGACGTTGACGCAGGTGAATGTGGCGTTGCCGTTGCTTGCCTCGAACAAGTCGCCGATGCGGCCGCCCCAGCCCGACGTCGCGCCCTCGGCCGACGACGACTGCCAGACCGACTGCTGATCGTTGTGCGAGAACAGCTTCGGCGGCAACGCCGTGCTCGACGTGTATTGCGCCTTCGTCGTCGGTTGCACCAGCGTGCCGACGTTGAGCAGCACGCCCATCTTGCCGGAATTGAAGAGCGGCAACAGCGGGGCCAGCTCGGGAGCGAGCGCGTACTGGCGGCTGCCGGGAAGGGCAATCGACGGCGTCAGCACGGTCGGCACGAGCTGCGCCTGCGTGTACGCGAGCGTCGGCCGCATGCCTCGATAGAGGTTGTAGCTGGGCGTGTCGTACGTGACGACCGTATTCGCGTAGTCGTTGCCGCCATAGAGGAAGACGCAGACGAGCGCCTTGTAGCCGGTGGCATCGGCGGCGGCGGCCTCGCCGAAGGCCGCGAGGTTGAGCGCCCACGGCGCGGCGCTGCCGGCAAGCGATAGCGCGGACGCGCGTTTCAGGAAGGCGCGTCGGGAAGCGTTGTTCGTCATGATGTGTCCCTGGTTCCTTCGATCGACGCGGCGGCAGTCAGCTGGGGGCTCGTCGCGCGCACTGCGAAGTGCTTCACTTCAGCACGATGAATTCAGGCGCCGCCAGCACGAGCAAGACGCTCGCATAGACGCGGTTCTGGGCAGCCGTGGTGCTTGCAGGCGGCAGCGGCATCGATCCGACCGCGTTCGAAACCGTTGCCAGGGTTGCCGGGCTGAGCTGGTTCGCGGCGAGCACCACCGCCACTTCCGCAACCAGCGCGACGGCGTCGCCGGCCAGCGCGAGCAGCGACGTGTAATCGGCTTTCAGATCGCCGAGCCCGCCGGAGACCGCGCGCTGGATGAAGTTGACATAGCCGACCACCGACGATTCGTTCGTCAGCTGGAATTCCGGCGCAACCAGCGCGGCGCTGGCGATGGCGCTGTTCGGCGGCACATAGCCTGGGCGGAAAAAGTTGAACACCGTCGGTGACCGCAACGGGCTTTGGCCGAGCCGCGACGCCGGGTCCGAGGTGTTGCCGACGGCCCAGGCATTGCTCGCGGAGCCGACGTTCCAGGCCCGCGCCCAGGCGCTCAGGCGAAGCATCGGCTCGCGCTGCTTGCCGAACGACACGCTCGCGGCGTTGGCCGGGTTGCGCGCTTCGTCGTCGAGCAGCAGCGCCCTCAAGACGGCCTTCAAGTTGCCGCGCACGCCGCTGCCGTCGTTGTTGAAAACGGTCGCGATCCGCGCCACGTACGCCGGGCTCGGGTTGCTCGTGACGAGACGCTGGATCAGCTGCCGGCTCGTGAACGGGCCGACGTTCGGATGCGCGCAGATCGTGTCGAGGGCGATCTGCAGGCTGGCGACGCCGTCGGTGTTGGCCGGAATCGTCACGCCCATGAAGCTCTTCGTGCCCGGCTCGTGGCGCGTCGGGTACTGGATCATCGGCCGGCGGATGAAGGCGGGCGTCGCCGTGCCGACCGAGCCGCTCTGGCCCTGCAGGTCGAAGTCCCATCCGGTGAAGACGCGCGCGAGGCCGGTGATGTCGCTCTGGCCGTAGGTGTATGTCGGCGCGCCGTTGCTGAGCGTCGGCGTGCCGTCGAGATTGAGCTGGACCAGGCCGATGGTGAACAGCTGCATCACTTCGCGGGCGTAGTTCTCGTCGGGCAGGGCGCCGGTCGCGGGGTTCGCTTTCTGGCTGGCCCGGAAGGTCAGGAACTCGCCCATCGCCGGGCTGGTCGAGATCTGCTGCATCAAGGTCCGATGCAGGCCGAATGCATTGGCCTCGAGGAGGTCCAGGTAGGCGGCCGCGGCGAACGCCTTCCAGCCGCCGCCGATCAGGCCGTCGATCGCCGCCACCATGATCTCCGAGAGCGCCAGCGTCATGCGCTGGCGCAAGGTGTCGGGCGAGGCGAGCAGCTTGCTCCAGGCGGCGGCGTCGAAGCCGGCCTCGGAGTTCTTGTTGGTCGCCGCGTCGTAACCGCCGGCCAGCAGATAGTCCCAGCGCCCGCTCGACTGCGGCAGCGCCATCTGCTCGTCGATCCAGCCGGCGTAGCCGAGCGCCTGGACGCGGGCGATCTGGGCCCGGCTCGCACCCATCGACGCCTGGGCCAGGAACCGTGACGCCTCGGCATCGGTGGGCGCGGTGCCGGTGCCTGTGCCGACACCCCCACCGCCCGTACCGGGGCCGGGACCGGGGTTGGCCGGGGTGTCGCCACCCCCGCCGCCGCAGGCCGCCAACACGGCGGCGGCGAGCACGCCTGCAGCGATCGCCGCCTCGCCCCCGGTCTGCTTCCCGGAGGCGACCGAGGCCTGCGGTTCATCGATCTGTGCGATGTCCATGATTGCGTTTTCTCGTTGCAGGGTCCGACTACAACAGAGCCGGATGAAGATTGCGCGGTCGCCGCGTAAATCTTGGTAAAGCGGCCTTGCAAGCAAGCAGCCGCCGTGACGCAGATCTCGGCAGGCGCGGCGTGGCGGCCAGACGAGAGCCCGCGCCTTGGTGCCCGGGTCCGCTGTGTATCGGCGGAGCGCCGGCGCTATCCTGCGCCGAGACACCGGAACCCCACGCCATGACCCTCACCTGCTTCATCCGCTACGAGATCGACCCTTTCCAGCGCGACGCCTTCCGGACCTATGCCGAGACCTGGGGCCGGATCATTCCGCGTTGTGGCGGCCACCTGCTCGGCTATTTCCTGCCGCTCGAGGGCACGAACGATATCGCCTGGGGCCTGATCTCGTTCCCCAGCCTGGCGGCTTACGAGGCCTATCGAACCCGCCTCAAAGGCGACGCGGAAGGGCGGGCCAATTTCGCCTTCGCGCAGACGAAGCGCTTCATCCTGCGCGAGCAGCGCAGCTTTCTCGAGGCCGTCGACGGTACGCTTGCCTTGCCTGCGCATCCGCTCGACTGAGCTTCGACACCGCTCGCGACGGTCGACGCGCCTCGCACGAGTGTCGGGGTGCGGCACGGCAGCACAAACCCGACTGCAGTCCGGCCGCATTCGTGCTGTGATGAGATCCCCGCCCCGGCCTGCCTGGGCCGGTGTGCCACTTGTGGAGGCGTGAATGCGGACCGTTTCGACCCTCTTGCTCGCATTGGTGGCCAGCCTGCTGGCGGCTTGTGCCAGTGTGCCGCCACCGCGTTTCGACGACCTGCTCGCCGACCGCCTGTTCGGTCCGCCGACCGAGACCATCTCCACCGCCGACGTCTTCACCGTCGACGCGGCGATGCAGCACTACCTCTCTGTCGACATCGCCGCCCAATTGCGCAGCAAGGGCTCCCAGACCGGCCTGATCGATGCTCTCTACAAACGCTCCCAGCTCAAGCTCGAGTACGACTCGGCGAAAACGAAGACGGCGGCCGAGGCGTTCGCGACGCGTTCGGGCAACTGCCTGTCGCTGGTCATCATGACCGCGGCGCTGGCGCGCGAGCTGCACCTGCCGGTCGCCTATCAGAGCGCCTATCTGGAGGAGACGTGGAGCCGCAGTGGCGACCTGATGCTTGCGAGCAGCCACGTCAACGTGACGGTGGGGCGGCCCATCGCCGCGTCGGTCGGACCGCGCGACCTGAGCCTGCTGACGATCGACTTCCTGCCGGCGCAGGAACTTCGGCGCATGCGCACCCGCGAAATCAGCGAGACCACGATCGTCGCGATGTATGCCAACAACCGCGCTGCCGAGGCGCTCAGCCAGGGCCGCGTCGACGACGCTTACGCCTGGACGAGAGAGGCACTGCGCCAGGATCCGCGCTACGTCGGCGCCTACAACACGCTCGGCGTCGTCTACCTTCGACGCGGTCGTCCGGCCGAAGCCATCGTGGCGCTGAGTCGCGCGCTCTCGATCGAGCCGCTGAACACACGTGCGATGTCGAATCTGGCGCAAGGCTATCAGCGCGCCGGCCGCACCGCCGAAGCCGACGCGTTGCGGACACGGCTGGCGGCGATCGAACCGGACCC
>JALYXU010000063.1 GCA_030946925.1 Pseudomonadota bacterium | reverse complement strand
GCGCAGCTCCTTGTAGCGCTGCAGCGTGCCCTGCACGGCGCGCGCCGTGTCGTAGTGCTCCTGGCCGACGACGTGCGGGTCGAGCTGGCGGGAGGTGCTGTCGAGCGGATCGACCGCGGGATAGATGCCGAGCGAGGCGATGTCGCGCGAGAGCACGACGGTGGAGTCGAGGTGGGCGAAGGTGGTCGCCGGCGATGGATCGGTCAGGTCGTCCGCCGGCACGTAGACGGCCTGGATCGATGTGATCGAGCCGACCTTGGTCGAGGTGATGCGCTCCTGGAGCCGCCCCATCTCTTCGGCCAGCGTCGGCTGGTAGCCCACCGCCGACGGCATCCGGCCGAGCAGCGCCGAGACCTCGGTGCCGGCGAGCGTGTAGCGATAGATGTTGTCGACGAAGAAGAGCACATCCTTGCCTTCGTCGCGGAACGACTCGGCGATCGTCAGGCCGGTCAGGGCGACGCGCAGGCGGTTGCCCGGCGGCTCGTTCATCTGGCCGTAGACCATCGCCACCTTGGACTCGCCGAGGTTCTCGAGGTTGACGACGCCCGAGTCGGCCATCTCGTGATAGAAATCGTTGCCCTCGCGCGTGCGCTCGCCGACGCCCGCGAACACCGAGAGGCCGCTGTGCGCCTTGGCGATGTTGTTGATGAGCTCCATCATGTTGACGGTCTTGCCGACGCCGGCGCCGCCGAACAGGCCCACCTTGCCGCCCTTGGCGAACGGGCACACCAGGTCGATCACCTTGATGCCGGTCTCGAGCAGGTCGGTCGACGGCGACAGCTCGTCGTAGGCCGGCGGCTTGCGATGGATCGAGGCGGTCAGCGCCTGGTCGACCGGGCCGCGCTCGTCGATCGGGTTGCCGAGCACGTCCATGATGCGGCCGAGCGTGGCCGGGCCGACCGGCACCGAGATCGCCTTGCCGGTGTTGTTGATCACCATGCCGCGGCGCAGCCCGTCGGAGGCGCCGAGCGCGATGGTCCGGACGACGCCGTCGCCCAGCTGCTGCTGCACTTCGAGCGTCAACGCCGAGCCTTCCATCTTCAGCGCGTCGTAGATCTTCGGCATCGCGTCGCGCGGGAATTCGACGTCGACGACGGCGCCAATGCACTGGACGATCTTGCCCTGGACGTGCGCGGAGGTTTGCATGTCAGCCATGTTCTGTTCCTTCAATCAATGCGTTGTTCTTCGAGCCGCCGGCGGGCGCCGCTACACAGCGGCGGCACCGGCGACGATCTCCGAGAGTTCCTTGGTGATCGCCGCCTGGCGCGTCTTGTTGTAGACGAGCTTGAGCTCGCCGATGACGCTGCCGGCGTTGTCGGTCGCCGACTTCATCGCCACCATCCGCGCCGACTGCTCCGACGCCATGTTCTCGGAGGTCGCCTGATAGACCAGCGCTTCGATGTAGCGCACCAGCAGATCGTCGATCACGACCTTGGCGTCGGGCTCGTAGATGTAGTCCCAGCCGTGCTTGCCTTCGTCGGCCTTCATGTCCTCGGCCGACAGCGGCAGCAGCTGCTGGACCATCGGCTCCTGGCGCATCGTGTTGATGAAGCGCGTGTAGCAGAGGTAGACGGCGCTGAGCTTGCCGGCCGCATAGGCGTCGAGGAGCACCTTGACCGGGCCGATCAGGCGCTCGAGCTGCGGCCGGTCGCCCAGCTGCGTCGCATGCGAGACGACCCTGGCGCCGATCCGGTTCAGGAAGCCGAGCCCCTTGTTGCCGATCGCGACGGCCTCCGCCGTGACGCCCTGCGCCTCGAGCTCGCGCAGCTTCAAGGTGAGGGCCCGCAGCACGTTGGTGTTGAGACCGCCGCACAGACCCTTGTCGGTCGTGACGACGATGAAGCCTGCGGTCTTGGCCGACGCGTTCGAGACCATGAACGGGTGCTTGTACTCGGGCGTCGCCAGCGCGAGATTGGCCGCGAGGCTGCGCACCTGCTCGGCGTACGGCCGGGCCGCGCGCATCCGTTCCTGGGCCTTCCGCATCTTCGAGGCGGCGACCATCTCCATCGCCTTGGTGATCTTCTTCGTGTTCTCGACGCTCTTGATCTTGCCGCGAATTTCCTTGCCGGCTGCCATGGTGTTCCTTGTTCCTGCTCTCTCGAGGAATGGTCAGGCAAACGACTTCTTGAAGGCGGTGACGGCCGTGTTCAGTTCCGCTTCCGCATCCTTGTCGAGCACCTTGCTGTCTTCGATCTTCTTCAGCAACCCGGCGTGGCTGGTCTTCAGATGCGTGTGCAGGCCGCTCTCGAAGGCCAGCACCTTCTTCACGTCGACGTTGTCCATGAAGCCCTTGTTGACGGCGAACAGCGTCGCTGCCATCAGCGAGATCGGCAGCGGCGAATACTGCGCCTGCTTCAGCAGCTCGGTGACGCGGGCGCCGCGGTCGAGCTGCTTGCGAGTGGCCTCGTCGAGGTCGGAGGCGAACTGCGCGAACGCGGCGAGCTCGCGGTACTGCGCGAGGTCGGTGCGGATGCCGCCCGAGAGGCCCTTGATGACCTTGGTTTGCGCCGCGCCGCCGACCCGCGACACCGAGATGCCGGCGTTGATGGCCGGCCGGATGCCGGCGTTGAAGAGCGAGGTCTCGAGGAAGATCTGACCGTCGGTGATCGAGATCACGTTGGTCGGCACGAACGCCGAGACGTCGCCGGCTTGCGTCTCGATGATCGGCAGCGCCGTCAGGGAGCCGGTCCGACCCTTGACTTCGCCCTTGGTGAAGTCCTCGACGTACTTCTCGTTGACCCGCGCCGCCCGCTCGAGCAGGCGCGAGTGCAGATAGAACACGTCACCCGGATAGGCTTCGCGGCCCGGCGGCCGGCGCAGCAGCAGCGAGACCTGGCGGTAGGCGACGGCCTGCTTCGAGAGGTCGTCGTAGACGATCAACGCGTCTTCACCGCGGTCGCGGAAGTACTCGCCCATCGCGCATCCCGAGTACGCCGACACGTACTGCATCGCCGCGCTCTCGGCGGCGGTGGCGGCGACGACGATGGTGTAGTCCATCGCCCCGTTGGCCTCGAGCGCGCGCACCACGTTCTTCACCGACGACGCCTTCTGGCCGATGGCGACGTAGATGCAGGTCATGTTCTGACCCTTCTGGTTGATGATGGCGTCGATCGCGACCGCGCTCTTGCCGGTCTGCCGGTCGCCGATGATCAACTCGCGCTGGCCGCGGCCGATGGGCACCATCGAGTCGATCGATTTCAGCCCCGTCTGCATCGGCTGGCTGACGCTCTGCCGCGCGATCACGCCAGGCGCGATCTTCTCGATCGGCGCCGACATCTTGGCGTTGACCGGGCCCTTGCCGTCGATCGGGGCGCCGAGCGCGTTGACGACCCGGCCCTTCAGCTCGGGGCCGACCGGCACTTCGAGAATGCGGCCGGTGCACTTGACGGTGTCGCCTTCGGAGATGTGCTCGTACTCGCCGAGGATCACCGAGCCGACCGAGTCGCGCTCGAGGTTGAGGGCCAGGCCGTAGGTGGCCGAACCGTCGGGCGCGGCCGGGAATTCGAGCATCTCGCCCTGCATCGCGTCCGAGAGGCCGTGGATGCGGCAGATGCCGTCGGTCACCGAGACGACGGTGCCTTCGTTGCGGATGTCGGCCGAGACGCCGAGGCCCTGGATGCGGCTCTTGATGAGCTCGGAGATTTCAGCAGGATTGAGGTTCATAGGATGGACAGCCGTTCTTGAAGGCGATGGTCAGCTTCGCCGCCCGCCAGGTTGATGTTCATGCCGACAGCGCCGCTTTCATCTGTTCGAGGCGGCCGCGGATCGAGGTGTCGAGCACTTCGTCGCCGACGACGACGCGGACGCCGCCGATCAGCTCGGGCTGGATCACGACGTGGGCGTCGAGCTTTCGGCCGAAGCGCTTTTCCATCGCCGCCGTCACGACCGCGATCTGGCTCGCGTCGATCGGGAAGGCGCTCTGAATGGTCGCCTGCGAAGTGCCGCTCCTGGCATCGACGAGCGCCTGGAACTGGCTCGCCACTTCCGGCAGCGCCGCCAGCCGACCGTTCTCGATCACCATGCGCAGCAGGTTCTTGGCTGCTTCGCTCGGGGCCGCGCCGGTCGGCATTTTCGCCACCGACATGAAGACATCGAACACCTGGGCGGCGACGATCTTCGGGTTGTCGGCGAAGTGACGCATGCCGGGGTCGGCCGCAACCTGCGCGAAGGCGGAGATCTCGGCGGCGAGCGCGCCGGCGTCGGCCGGCTGCGACGCCTTCATCAGGGCCTCGGCGTAGGGCCGGGCGATGGTGGCGAGCTCGGCCATGGCGTCAGCCGCCGCACGGCCGCCCGAAGGCGGCTGCGCCCCCGCGGGGGGCAGCGAACGAAGAGAACGTGGGGGCGTCCATCAAAGCTCCGCCTTGAGCTGGTTCAGCAAGTCGGCATGGACCCGCGCATCGACCTCACGGCGGAGGATCTGCTCGGCGCCCTTGACCGCGAGCGCCGCGACCTGCTCGCGCAGCGTCTCCCGCGCCTTGGTCGATTCCTGCTCTGCCTCTGCATGGGCGGCCGCGATGATCTTCGCGCCTTCGTCGCTGGCCTTGCCCTTGGCCTCTTCGACCATCGAGTGGGCGAGCCGGTCGGCGTCGGCCAGGCGCTGCGCCGCGTCGTTGCGTGCCGACGAAAGCTCCTGCTCGACGCGCTGGTTGGCGGCGATGAGCTCGGACTTGGCCTTGTCCGCGGCCGACAGACCGTCGCGGATCTTTGCCGCGCGTTCGTCGAGCGCCGCCGTGATCGGCGGCCAGATGAACTTCATCGTGAACCAGACCAGGATCAGGAACACGATCAACTGAATGATCAGGGTGGAGGTGATGCTCACGTCGAAACCTCAGCGAGAAACCGATCGGGCCCGGCGGCGCTGGCGCTGCCGGACCGGCGAATCACTTGGGCAGGTTGGCGAGCTGGCCGAGGAACGGATTGGCCGTCGTGTACCAGAGGGCGATGCCGGTGCCGATGATGAACGAGGCGTCGATCAGGCCGAGCAGCAGGAACACCTTGGTCTGCAGCACGCCCATCAGCTCGGGCTGGCGGGCCGCCGATTCGAGGTACTTGCTGCCCATGATGCCGACGCCGACGCAGGCCCCGAGTGCGCCGAGGCCGATGATGAGGCCGGCAGCGATGGCGACCATACCGATGAGTTCCATGATGACTCCAGAGTTTTTAGTGGTGGGAAAGAAGGAAAACGACGACGAAGACAGTTGGCCAGCGACGGTGGATCAGGTCGGCATCGGTGTGAATCGGTGCGACTCAGTGCGCGTCGTGGGCCTGGCCGATGTAGACCAGCGTCAGCATCATGAAGACGAAGGCCTGCAGCGTGATGATCAGGATGTGGAAGATGGCCCAGCCGGTGCCCGCGACGATCTGCAAGGCGGCCAGCGCGATGCCGCCCACGGACAGGGTGAAGGCGCCGCCGAGCAAGGCGATGAGCAGGAAGATGAGCTCGCCGGCGTACATGTTGCCGAACAGCCGCATGCCATGCGACACGGTCTTCGAGACAAACTCCACCAGCTGCATCGCCACGTTGGCGATCGAGAGCAGGATGAAGCCGAGCCAGGTCAGGGGATTCGCAGTGAGCTTGACGGTGCCGAATGGAGCCACGTAGAGCTCGTGCAGGAAGCCGCCCAGGCCCTTGATCTTGACGCTGTAGAAAAGGCTCAGGATCAGCACGCCGAGGGACAGCGCCATCGTGATCGAGAGGTCGGCGGTCGGCACGACCCGCAGGTAGGCATGCTCGATGTCATGGCCGGCTGCGCCGTAGGCCTTGCCCCAGAGCCACGGCAGGATGTCGACCGGCAGCAGGTCCATCGCGTTCAGCATGAAGATCCAGACGAACACCGTCATCGCGAGCGGCGCTACGAGCTTGCGGCTTTCGGCGTTGTGGACGATGCCCTTGGCTTCGTTGTCGACCATCTCGAACAGGAACTCGACCGCGCCCTGAAAGCGCCCCGGAACACCCGAGGTCGCCTTGCGCGCGGCCAGCCAGAGGATGAAGCAGCCGAGCGCGCCGAGCAGCGCCGAGAACAGCACCGAATCGAAATTGACGATCGAGAAATCGACCAGGCCCTTGGGCTTGCCGGTGCCGAAGTGGGTCAGGTGGTGAATGATGTATTCACCGGGGGTTCGCGCTGCGTCTTCGGCTGCCATGTTCAGTTCAAAAATCGATTGCGGTTCTAGACGATCGCGGCCGACCCATCGACCGGCCGGCCGCGCCAAAGGAGCGCGAAGGCATAAGTCTGCATGCAGACGACAAGCGTGGCCAGCAAGGCCGGCCAGCTCAGGCCGGGCACGATGCGCGTGGCCAGCACCAGCATCAGGACCGAGACGACCATTTTCACGGTGGCCCAGCCCATGATGCTCACCGTGCTGAGGAGCGGCGAGAGGACGCTCAGCCGGCTGGTCGCACCGCGCGCCATCAGTGCCCCTGGAACCACCACGACAGCGGCCCCATAGAGCGCCGATTGCGCAGCGATGCCGCTGCCCGAGAAGACGCCGATCGCCGCGGCCAACACGGTGCCGACAGCGACCTGGCTGAGCACGACCCACCAAGGCGAGAGCGCTGGCTGGCGCCGACTAAGCGCCTCGGCCTCGGACCGCGTCAGTGGCCTGACGGCGGCCTCGTCCTCGTCGGCAAAAGTCCACTGCGAAGTGCGTCGCCCGTCGCCGCGAGACACCGCGTCGGAGGAGGGGCGCGGCAGGGCGACTTTCAGCACAGCCCAAGATTATACGTAATGACCCGGAGGCTCCCTGCCCCCGGATGTCCCGCAAAGCCATGGGCCCTTCGGCCCGCGATCGAGCCGCTGTCGGCGGACCTAGACCAGCTCGCCGGCGCGATGGATGACCGCGATCTCGAGTCGCATCGAGGCTTCGAGGGTCTGTCCTGGAGCAAGCGCAACCAGGCCGTGGCCGGTCGGCTCGGCCATGTGGATGGCATTGCTCAGGTGACTGACCGGCTCGACGCAAAAGTAGTCGCGATCCGGCGGTGTGTAGACGACCAGATAAGGCAGCTCCGAGACCAGCTGCAACGAGAACCGCTCATCGCGAATGCGCGCCGGGCCGCGCCAGCCTTCGAAGCAGTGGTCGAAGTCCAGATGCACCACGTCTGCATCGATGCCAGGCTGCGTGACCTTGCGCGTCGGCAGCTTGGTGGC
Organism: Pseudomonadota bacterium; assembly: GCA_030946925.1. Taxonomy (GTDB): domain Bacteria; phylum Pseudomonadota; class Gammaproteobacteria; order Burkholderiales; family Burkholderiaceae_C; genus Schlegelella_A. Next base: position 12,852 of record JALYXU010000063.1, on the reverse strand, counting down.
ATCGGACTCCCAGCGGCTCGACAGATCGATGTGCAGGCGACTGCGCTCTCGCCTGGCGAAGTAGGGATGCCAGCCGAGGCCGGCGGGCTGCTCGACCGCCGCGCTGTTGGTGAGCTGCATCCTGGCCGTGAATGCCTCCGGCGACAAGGTGAAGTACTGGCGGGCCTCGAACGCGAACGGCCAGTCGTCGTCGGCTGCGTGCTGCATGCCGATCACGAGCTCGATCGCGCTCGACGAGACGATCTGCCACGGCCGCTGCCAGCCGATCCCGTGCAGCGAATGCGGCGAGTCGGCGACGTTGGCGGCGGTGGTGTAGTCGCGACCCTTCCAGCGGAAGCGCCGGTAGCCGAGCCGATTGGAATAAGGCAGCAGCGGAAACATCGCCGCCTGACGCGATTCGAGCAGCGCCGCGGGCTCGATCGAGCGAAGGATCGGCATCTCGCGGTGCCAGAGCCCGGCGACGGCGCCGCCGAGGTCGGGACGGACGGCCAGGCGCAACGCGCCGGCGTGCAGCTCGTGGTTCATCGGGATGCGAGACGGCGCGTCATGTCAGGTCCGCTTTCAGGTAGTGGGCACCGGCGATCGGGTTGAAGTAGTAGGGCGGGATTTCCTCGAAGCGAAGCGACGCATAGAGCTCGCGGGCCGCTTCCATCTCGTCCAGGGTGTCGAGCAGCATCGCCGAATAGCCTGCCCGCCGGGCTTCGTCCATCAGCGCCTGGGCAAGCATCCGGCCGAGGCCGTAGCGGCGGAACGGCGGCCGCACGAAGAGCCGCTTCATCTCGCAGGCATTGGCATAGTCGACGTCGCCGAGCCGGCGCATCGCCACGCAGCCGGCGAGCTCGCCGGCCACGAACGCAAGCAGCAGGTGGCCGTCCGGAGCCGCGTACTCGCCAGGCAGCGACGCGACCTCGGCGTCGAAGTTCTGGAAGCACAGATCGATGTCGAGGCTGAGGGCGTATTCGCGAAAAAGCCCGGCCGTGAGCGCGATGTCGCCATGCGACTCGGCGGCTCGAAGCTCGATCGGCGGCGCGGCGGCGGCTGCGGCTTGCATCGGAGACTCGACCATAACCGGAAAGGCCGGCGCCGGCAGCGGCGACCTCATCGTTTTGCCGTCGCGCCGGCGGCAGGGCGGCGTGGTCAGGCGATGAAGCGGGCCGGCGATGCCAGCGCGATGCGGCCCCCGGGCGTCGTCAGGATCGCCGTGAGGGGCGCCGCCGCCGCCCCCGGCTGTACCGGGTCGACGCCGAGCACCGCTGCGAGCTCGGCCGGAACGCCGGCCACCTCGAGCCGTTCCAGCCGCACGCCGCGGTCCTCGAGGCCGTCGCACGGATGTTCGGCGCCCCACTCGATCAGCAGGGGGACCGCACCATCGGCGGGCCGCCGGCCGTCGGCGCGCAAGGTGATGCGCCAGCGCAGCAGGCCCCGCGGTGTCATGCGCTCGACCAGCGTCGGTGCGCCGGGGTCGTGCGCCGCATCGCGAAGCAGCCTGGCTCCGGCTTCGATGTCGTTCGTTCGCGCGACCCAGTGAACCAGGGTCGGGCCGAGCTGCAAAGCCTGCTGCAGCGCGGGTGCGTCGAGGTCGAACCAGCGCCGGCCGCGCGGCAGCGGCGCCGCCGGATCGATGGCGATGATCTCGAGGAAGGTGCGCGGGTAGCGTGCCGAGCCGACGGCGAGGAGCAGGTTGTGCGTCGCCATGAGGGCATGGCGGCCGCCGGGCTCCGGCCGCACGCCGAAAGTCGCTTCGCACCAGGCAGCGCCCTCTTCGAGCGTGCGCGACGCGATGACGAGATGATCGGCCTCGATCCGCGGCCCGGACGTGCCGTGGCTCACCTCGCGCCGAGCGTTTCCCAGCGCTCGAGCGCTTGCAGCAGCTCCACGTCGATCTGCGCATAGCGCATCTACGCCGCCTCGACGCGCACCGGGTCGCCGGCATAGAAGTCGGCGCTCGCCATCAGGGCGCCGAGATCTTTCTGCTCGATCTCCAGGGCCTCGATCCGCGCCGGCAATGCATCGAGCTCGCGCTGTTCCTTGTAGCTGAGCTTGCGGGCCTTGCCGATCGGCGCCGTGGCCTGGCTCGGCCGCGGCGGCGTCGCCGGACCGGGCGGGCTCGAGAGCGCCGGCGCAGCTGCGGCGATCGGCTTGGGCAGGCTCGCCCGCGCCGCTGCCTGCAATCCCAGCGAGCGCCCGCGTTGCAGCCGCCAGTCTTCGTAGCCGCCTTCGTACTCGCGCCAGAGACCCGGCGAAACCTCGCCCTCCCAGGCGATCGTGCTGGTGACGACGTTGTCGAGAAAGCGCCGGTCGTGGCTGACCAGGAACACGGTGCCGGCGTAGCTCTGCAGCATCTCCTCGAGCAACTCGAGAGTGTCGATGTCGAGGTCGTTGGTCGGCTCGTCGAGCACGAGCACGTTGGCCGGCAGGGCCAGCAGACGCGCCAGCAGGACCCGGTTTCGCTCCCCGCCCGAGAGCGTGCGCAGCGGCGAATTGGCGCGCGCCGGCGAGAACAGGAAGTCGGTCAGATAGCTCATCACGTGCTTCTTGCCGCCTGCCGTCTCGACCCACTCGCTGCCTGGGCTGACGCTGTCCGCGAGCGTCGCGTCGAGGTCGAGCGCGCTGCGCATCTGGTCGAAGTAGGCGACCTCGATCCTGGTCCCCTGGCGGACCGTGCCCGAGGTGGGTTGCAGATCGCCGAGGATCAGCTTGAGCAAGGTCGTCTTGCCGGCGCCGTTCGGGCCGATCAGGCCGACCTTGTCGCCGCGCAGGATCGTCGCCGAGAAATCATCGACGATGAGCTTGCCGGCCGGCGCAAGGGCGTCCCGGGCTTGCCGACCTGTTGCCGCAAACGCGGACACCGAAGGATCGGCGGCAGCGGCGTCGAAGCGCATCGTCACATGGCGCAGCTCGGCGACGATCTTGCCGCTGGGCACGCCGGAATCGGCTTCGAGGCGGACCCGACCCAGCGTCTCGCGCCGGGCGGCCCGGGTCTGGCGCAGCACCTCGAGCCGGCCGATCCGGCCGACGCTGCGGGTGCGCCGCGCCTCGACGCCTTTTCGGACCCAGACTTCTTCCTGCGCAAGCAGCTTGTCGGCGCGGGCGCTGGACAAGGCCTCGGCGGCGAGCTGCTCGACCTTGCGCGTCTCGTAGGCCGCGAAGTTGCCCGGATAGCTGCGCAGCACGCCGCGGTCGAGCTCGACGATGCGGGTCGCCACCGCGTCGAGAAAGGCGCGGTCGTGGCTGATGACGACGACGCTGCCGCGAAAGCCCTTCAGCAACTCCTCGAGCCAGGCGATCGAGTCGAGGTCGAGGTGGTTGGTCGGCTCGTCGAGCAGCAGCACGTCCGGCACGGCGACCAGTGCCTGCGCCAGCGCAACCCGCTTCTTGGTCCCGCCCGACAGCTCGCCGATCGCGCGCGGGCCGTCGAGATGAAGTTGCGCCAGCGTCGTCCCGACCCGCTGCTCCCAGTTCCAGGCATCGAGCGTCTCGATCCGCGTCTGCAAGGCGTCGAGGTCGTCGGCGGGGTCGTGGGCCTCGTAGCGGTCGCGCACCGAACGCGCCTCGGCGACGCCTTCGCTGACCGCATCGAAGACCGTGACGCCGGCATCGAATGCCGGCTCTTGCGGGACGTAGCGGATGCGCAGGCCCTGGGTCTGCTGCAGCAGTCCGTCGTCGAGCTTCTCGAATCCGGCGATGACCTTGAGCAGCGACGACTTGCCGGCGCCGTTGCGGCCGATCAGGCCGATCCGCTCGCCGGCTTCGAGGGACAGGCCGGCGCCGTCGAGCAAGGCGACGTGGCCATAGGCGAGATGGGCGCCCGAGAGCGAGAGAACCGCCATGCCCGACCCGGCCGAGCTCTAGGCGTGCCGCGCCGGCGGCTGCGCGAGCGCAGCTTCGAGTGCGTCGACGAAGACTTTGGCGACATCGAAGCCCGACTGATCGGCGATCTCCTGAAAGCAGGTCGGGCTGGTGACGTTGATCTCGGTCATGCAGTCGCCGATCACGTCGAGGCCGACCAGCAGCAGGCCGCGGCCGGCCAGGATCGGCCCGATGTGCTCGGCGATCGCGCGCTCGCGCTCGGAAATGGGCTGGGCGACGCCGAGGCCGCCCGCGGCGAGATTGCCGCGGACCTCGTTGCCTTGCGGAATTCGCGCCAGCACGAACGGCACCGGCACCCCGGCGATGATGAGGATGCGCTTGTCGCCGCTGGCGATTTCAGGCAGGAAACGCTGCGCCATCACGGTGTGGGCGCCGCCTGCGTTGAGGGTCTCGACGATCGCACCGAGGTTCATGCCGTCGGCGCCGATCCGGAAGATGCCGGCGCCGCCCATGCCGTCGAGCGGCTTCAGGATCACGTCGCCCTGTTCGGCATGGAAGCGCTTCAGCTCCACGGGATCGCGCGTGACCAGCGTCGGCGAGATGAACTGCGGGAATTCGAGGATGGCGAGCTTTTCGGGATGGTTGCGCAGCGCCGCCGGCCGGTTGAAGACCCGCGCGCCCTCGCGCTCGGCCTGCTCGAGCAGATGCGTCGCATAGAAGTACTCGCTGTCGAACGGCGGATCGGTGCGCATCACCACCGCATCGACGTCGGCGAGGGCGGTGCGTCGGCGCGGCGGTCCGGCCGCGATCGGCGCCTCGACGAACCACGCCGGCTTCGCGCCGGTCAGGGTGATCTGCCTCAGGTGCGCCGCGACCTTTGCGCCCCGCTGCCAGAGCAGATCCTTCGCTTCGCAGGCGAGCAGGGTGTGGCCACGCCGGGCAGCCTCGCGCATCATCGCGAAGGTCGAGTCCTTCTTGATGTCGAACGCCTCGAGGGGATCGGCGACGAACAGCAGCTTCATCTCGATTGCATTCAGATCTCGACTTTCGAGCCCAGCTCGACGACTCGGTTGGTCGGCAGCCGCAGGTAGTCGGCCGCGCCCGAGGCATTGCGATGCATGCTCGCGAACAGCTTCTCGCGCCAGTCGGCCATGCCGCCGCCCAAGGTCGGGATGACGATGTCGCGCGAGAGGAAATACGAGGTGTCCATGTCGTCGACGACGCAGCCGCTGGCGCGCAGGCGCTCGAGCGCCGTCGGCACGTCCGGATCGTCCTTGAAGCCGAAGTGAAGGGTGACCTGCCAGCAGTCGTTTCCGAGCGGCTCCATCTCGCAGCGCTCGCTCTGGTCGATCCACGGCCGCTCGTGCAGCTTCACGGTCACGAACAGGTTCCGTTCGTGCAGGACCTTGTTGTGCTTCAGGTTATGCAGGAGCGCGTTAGGCGTCAGCCCTTGGTCGCTGACGAGGAACACTGCCGTGCCGGCGACCCGCGTCGGCGGGCTCATGAAGACCGACTCGAGGAACCCGGGCAGATCGATCGCGTCGGCGCGCACGCTCTCATGCATCAGCTGCCGGCCCAGCTTCCACGTCATCATCAGCGTGAACATGAAGGCGCCGATCAGCAGCGGGAACCAGCCGCCGTCGATGACCTTGACGATGTTGGCGGCGAAGAAGGTGAAGTCGACCATGAAGAAAAAGCCGGTCGCGGCGATCGCCACGGACCACGGATATTTCCAGCCGTAGCGGACCACGAAGAACGTCATCGTGGTCGTGATCAGCATGTCGATCGTCACCGTGATGCCGTATGCCGCGCCCAGGCTGTCGCTCGAGCCGAACATGACGACGGCGATGACGATGCCGCAGAACAAGCCCCAGTTGACGAAGGGGACGTAGACCTGGCCGGTCTCGAGCACCGAGGTGTGCTGCACCTGCAGGCGCGGCAGGTAGCCGAGCTGGATCGCCTGCTTGGTGACCGAAAACGCGGCGGTGATCAAGGCCTGCGACGCGATGACGGCGGCGAAGGTCGCCAGGCCGATCAGTGGGTAGAGCGCCCACGCCGGCGCCATTTCGAAAAAAGGATTGCCGACCTTGTCCGGGTGGGCAAGCAGCATCGCGCACTGGCCGAAGTAGTTCAGTGCCAGCGCCGGCATCGCCATGCCGAACCAGGCCAGCCGGATCGGCCGCTTGCCGAAGTGGCCCATGTCCGCATAAAGGGCTTCGGCGCCGGTGACGCAAAGGACCACCGCGCCGAGCGCGACGAACGCGACCCTGGGATGGCCGAGCAGGAACAGGATCGCGTAGTGCGGCGACAGCGCCTTCAGGATCGAGGGGTTGTCGCCGATGTGCACCAGGCCGAGCACGGCGATGACGATGAACCAGACCGCCATGACCGGCCCGAACAGCTTGCCGACCCGCTCGGTGCCATGGCGCTGGAACATGAAGAGAGCTGCGAGCACGAGCAGCGTGATCGGCACCACCCAGGTGTGCAGCCCGGGCGCGGCGACCTGCAGGCCCTCGACCGCGCCGAGCACCGAGATCGCCGGCGTGATGACGCCGTCGCCGAAAAAGATCGCCGTGCCGAAAATGCCGACGAAGAGCAGCCGCTGGCGCAGCTTCGGGCGATCCTTGACGGCCTGCGAGGCGAGCGCCAGCATGGCGATCAGCCCGCCCTCGCCGTTGTTGTCGGCGCGCAGGATCAGCACGACGTATTTGACCGAGACGATCACCGTCAGGGTCCAGAACACCAACGACATGACGCCGAAGATATTGGCCTCGCTGAGCGGCACGTGGCCGTTCGCGAACACCTGCTTCAACGCGTACAGCGGGCTGGTGCCGATGTCGCCGTAGACGACGCCGATGGCGCCGAGCGTCAACGCGGCGATGCTGGAGCCGGTCCGGGTGTGGCTCACCCCGGGTCCGGCTGGCACGGATGGCGGCGGCCGGTCAGGGTGGCTGCGGCCCAGCGCTGGCGCGGGCTGTCTTCGCACGCGCTACTCGTAGATCTCGGCGTCGGGATCGGTTGCTTCGAGCTCGTAGCTGGCCGCGACCATCGCCAGCCGGGCAATCACCCCGTACATGTAGAACCGGTTCGGCGCGCTGGCCCCCGGCTTCGAGCCCGGCTTCGGCAGCTGGTTGGATCCCGCGAAGGCCAGCGGCACGAAGCTTGCACCGGGCGAGTTCAGGTTCTCGTCATTGCCGCGCTCGGGGTTGACCCGGTAGAAGCCGCCGACGACGTACCGGTCGATCATGTAGACGACCGGCTCGGCGACCGAGTCGTTGACGCGCTCGTAGGTGGGAACGCCTTCCTGGAGGATGACCTCGCTCACCTCCTGGCCGTCCTTGATGACGCTCATCTTGTTGCGCGAGCGCCGGTTCAGGTCGGCCAGATCCTTCGGGTCGCGCACCGTCATGATGCCCATGCCGTAGGTGCCTGCGTCGGCCTTGACGATGATGAAGGGCTTTTCCTGGATGCCGTATTCCTTGTACTTCCGGCGGATCTTGCCGAGCAGCGTCTCGGCATTGCTCATCAGGCACTCGGCGCCGGAGCCGTCGCTGAAATTCACCTCGCCGCAGCGCGCGAATATCGGATTGATGAGCCACGGGTCCATGCCGAGCAGCTTCGCGAACTTCTTGGCCACCTCCTCGTAGGCTGCGAAGTGATTGGTCTTCCTCCGGATCGCCCAGCCGGCGTGCAGGGGCGGCAGCAGGTACTGCTCGTGCAAGCCCTCGAGGATCGCCGGGATCCCGGCCGATAGATCGTTGTTGAGCAGGATCGTGCAGGGATCGAAATCCTTCAGGCCGAGCCGGTTCCTGGTTCGCAGCAAAGGCTCGACCGTGAGGGCGCTGCCGTCGGGCAGCGGCACGGCGGTGGGCGAGGTGATCGATGCGTCGAGTGTGCCCAGGCGCACGTTGAGCCCGGCCATATGGAAGATTTCCATCAGCCGCGCCACGTTCATGAGATAGAACGAATTGCGGGTGTGCTTCTCGGGAATCAGGAGCAGATTCTTCGCTTCCGGGCAGATCTTCTCGATCGCGGCCATCGCCGCCTGCACTGCCAGCGGCAGCATCTCGGTGGTCAGGTTGTTGAAGCCGCCGGGGAAGAGATTGGTGTCGACCGGGGCCAGCTTGAAGCCGGCGTTGCGCAGGTCGACCGAGGTATAGAACGGCGGCGTGTGCTCCATCCATTCCAGGCGGAACCAGCGCTCGATGGCCGGAAGCGATTCGAGCATGCGCTGCTCGAGCTCGTTGATCGGGCCGGTGAGGGCGGTGATGAGATGGGGGACCATTGGGTTGCCGCGGCCGGGCGGGAAAGCGCGCCAGGGCGGGAGCGGGGATTCTAGGCATATGGGGTGCCGCAGGGCCGACGCAACGGCGCCGAACGGCCAGCGCCCCAGGGCCTGAAAACGAAAGGGCCGCCTCGCGGCGGCCCTTTTCGATGCGAACGAAACGATCAGTTGTGGTACGCGGTCTCGCCGTGCGCAGCGATATCGAGACCCTCCCGCTCCTCTTCTTCGGTGACGCGCAAGCCGATCGTCATGTCGACCAGCTTGTAGGCGATCACCGAAACCACGCCCGACCAGACGATCGTCACCAGCACCGCCTTGGCTTGGGCCAGGACCTGGGCGGCGATCGAGTAGTTCTCCGGCTTGACCAGCTCGCCGGTGAACCAGTTGTCCGGAAAGCTCGGGCCGCCCAGCGAGGGCGAGTTGAAGACGCCGGTCAGCAAGGCACCGACGATCCCGCCGACCCCGTGCACGCCGAAGACATCGAGGGAGTCGTCGGCGCCGAGCATCTTCTTCAAGCCGTTGACACCCCAGAGGCAGGCGAAGCCGGCGACGAAGCCGACCACCAGCGCACCCATCAGGCCGACGTTGCCGCAGGCCGGCGTGATCGCGACCAGGCCGGCGACTGCGCCGGAGGCGGCGCCGAGCATCGACGCCTTGCCCTTCATCAGCGCTTCACCGAGGCACCATGCCAGGACCGCCGCGGCGGTCGCCGAGAAGGTGTTGATGAAGGCGAGCACGGCGCTGTTGCCGGCTTCGAGCGCCGAGCCGGCGTTGAAGCCGAACCAGCCGACCCAGAGCAAGGCGGCACCAACCATCGTCAGCGTCAGCGAATGCGGCGTGAAGGCCTCGCGGCCGTAGCCGACCCGCTTGCCGACCATGTAGGCGCCGACCAGGCCGGCCATGGCGGCGTTGATGTGCACCACCGTGCCGCCCGCGAAGTCGAGCGTGCCCCACTGCCAGATCAGGCCGGCCTTGGCGTTGGTCGCGTCGACGATCGCCTTGCTGGTGTAGGCGTCCGGACCGGGCCAGTACCAGACCATGTGGGCGATCGGCGCGTAGCTGAAGGTGAACCAGAGCACCATGAAGGCGAGCACCGCCGAGAACTTCATCCGCTCGGCGAAGGCGCCGACGATGAGGCAGCAGGTGATCGCCGCGAACGTGGCCTGGAACGCCATGTAGAGGAGCTCCGGGATGACCACGCCTTTGCTGAAGGTCGCCGCCATCGCCATCGTGCCGGCCAGGGGATCGAACATGTCTCGCATGAAGACCCTGCTGAAGCCGCCGACGAACGCGTTGCCTTCGGTGAACGCGAGGCTGTAGCCGTACAGGCACCACAGCACGACGATCATCGAGAAGGTCACGAACACCTGCATCAGCACCGACAGCATGTTCTTGCTGCGGACCAGGCCGCCGTAGAAGAGCGCCAGCGCCGGAATCGACATCATGATGACGAGGGCGGTGGAGACCAGCATCCACGCGACGTCCCCCTTGTTCGGGACCGGCGCCGACGCTGCGGCCGACGCCGCCGAAGCTGCACCTGCCGCTGCATCGGCACCCGACCCCGCCGCCATCGGTGCCGACGCCGTCATGGCTGCCGAGGCCGGCGCGGCGACAGCAGCAGCGTCCGAGGCGGCCTGGGCCAGGGCGGTGCCGTTGAGGCCGAGCCCGAACATGCACAGAACGAAGCTGAGAAGAAACTTTTTCATGGTGTTGTTCATGTCGCTCACAAAGCGTCTTTGCCGGTCTCGCCGGTGCGGATGCGGACGACTTGCTCGAGCGTCGTGACGAAGATCTTGCCGTCGCCGATCTTGCCGGTGCGCGCCGCCGCCTCGATTGCTTCGATGACGCGATCGACGATGGCGTCGTCGACGGCGGCCTCGACCTTCACCTTGGGCAGGAAGTCGACGACGTACTCCGCCCCCCGGTACAGCTCGGTGTGGCCTTTTTGCCGGCCGAAGCCCTTCACTTCGGTCACCGTGACGCCCTGAACGCCGATCGCGCTCAAGGCCTCACGCACTTCGTCGAGCTTGAACGGCTTGACGATCGCGGTCACCATCTTCATGGTCTGTCCCTTCGAAAAAATTGGTGTGCGGGCTGCACCGCGCTGCTTAGAGAGTCTTGCTGAGCGTCAGGATCACGCGCGTCTTGTTGATGTCGCCGTAGTAGTCCTTCTTGTTCGCGCCGACGACCGCACCGGCCACCGCCAGGCCCGACCCGAGGTCGTAGGTCAGGCCGAGCTTGTAGTCGTAGAAATCGGGCGTGCCGATGGTCGCGCCGCTCGCGGCCCTGACGTTGCGCAGGCCGCTCGCATACCGCGTGTAGCCGAGGTGGCCGTTCAAGGTGAGCTTCTCGACCAGCGGATAGTTGGCGCTGAGGTCGAGGTAGCCCGTGTTGCGGCCTTTCGGACGGGAACCGAGGGGCACGCCCTTCTGGAACGATTCGCCGATGCCGAAGTAGTCCGACGACACGGTGTGCGAGTACTTCGCCGACGCCCACATGTACGTCAGTGCGCCGTAGAGCTCGGTCACGTCGAAGTTGATCGGCGAGCCCTTGCGCTGCGGGTAGTAGTACTGCAGGATGCCGACGTCGTAGCCGAAATCTTTGGCGATCTCGCCCTTGTAGCCGCTGTAGAAGTCCATCTCGATATTGCCGGCGAAGGAGACGTTCGAGTTCCAGTTGCCGACATAGAAGCCGTTCTGCGACCAGTCGAAGCCGCCCTGGACGGCAGGCGAGAAGTACCTTCCGGTGCCCTGGTCCTGGCCGCGGAACTTGTAGTTCGTGGTGACGTTGATGTTGCCGGTGATCGACGACAGCAGCGTCGGCTCGGGCGCCGAGCCGGCGGCGGCAGCCGGTGCGACGGTCTGAGCCTGCGCACAGACGCAGGCAGCAGCCAGCAGCGGCGCAAAAAACAGCGAATTCATCTTCATGGGGTTAGCGCTCCATCGAGGTTTGGTGTGATTCGGGAGAACTTTCGCAGGATGCGTGCCAAGTGGCCGGCGACGGCGCCGGGCCTTGCTCTTCGGCCCGGCGCTCGACAAGGATCCGACTCGGCACCAACCTGACGCAGCAGCGCCGGCGGCGGTGCACTGCCGCGGTGCGCGTTCGCTCCGCGCTCGCTCCGAAGAGCGGGCTCGTCTTGGGGGCGGCGGCGGCCGGCCGCCGCTCGAGAATCGCCAATGCAGTCGTCGTCCCACTCGCACGTTCGGCGCCGCCTCGGCGAGGTGCGATGTCGTTAGCGGTCGTGCACAGCCGGACCCTGCGCGGCCTCGAGGCACCGGCGGTCACGGTCGAGGTGCATCTGGCCAATGGCCTGCCGAGCTTCACCCTGGTCGGCCTCGCCGACACCGAGGTCAAGGAATCGCGAGAGCGCGTCCGCGCCGCCCTGCAGACAGGCGGCCTCGAGTTTCCGCACAACAAGCGAGTCACCGTCAATCTGGCCCCCGCCGATCTGCCCAAGGAATCGGGCCGCTTCGATCTGCCGATCGCGCTCGGCATCCTGGCGGCGTCCGGGCAGATCGACGCGGCTCGTCTCGACGCCTTCGAATTCGCGGGCGAGCTCGCCTTGGGCGGCGAGCTGCGGCCGGTCCACGGCGCGCTGGCGATGGGGCTGGCGCTGCGGCGCAGCGCATCGGCCGCCGAGCTCGACCGGACCCTGGTGCTGCCGCAGGTCAGCGCCGATGAAGCCGCACTCGTCGGCGGGCTGTCGATTCGGGGCGCGACCCACCTGCTCGACGTCGTCAAGGCGCTGCTGCCCGGCTCTGCGGCCGATCCGACCGGGTTGCGCGCGCCGCGGCCGATCGACCGTGGCGAGCCGCCGTCCATTCCCGACCTGCGCGACGTCAAAGGCCAGGATGCCGCCAAGCGCGCGCTCGAGATCGCCGCCGCCGGCGAGCACAGCCTGCTGATGGTCGGGCCGCCGGGAACGGGCAAGTCGATGCTGGCGCAGCGACTGGGCGGCCTGTTGCCCGCGCTCGGTCACGACGAGGCACTCGAGTCGGCGGCCGTGCTCGGCGTCGCCGGGATCTTCGATGTGCGGGCGTGGGGCCAGCGGGTCCTGCGCGCGCCCCACCACACCGCCTCGTCGGCGGCGCTGGTCGGAGGCGGCTCGCCGCCGCGGCCGGGCGAAGCATCGCTCGCCCACCACGGCGTGCTCTTTCTCGACGAGCTTCCGGAATTTCCGCGGGTCGCACTCGAAGCGCTGCGCGAGCCGCTCGAGTCGGGCCGCATCGTCATTTCCCGAGCCGCCAGGCAGGCCGAATTTCCGGCCCGCTTCCAGCTCGTCGCGGCGATGAATCCGTGTCCTTGCGGCCAGCTCGGCAATCCGACACGAGCCTGCCGCTGCAGCCCCGACGCGGTGCTGCGCTACCAGAGCCGGATCAGCGGCCCGCTGCTCGATCGGATCGACCTGCAGATCGAGGTGCCCGCTGTCGACGCCTCGGATCTCGCTGGCGCAGCCGCCGGCGAATCGAGTGCGACCGTGGCACTGCGCGTGGCCGCCGCTCGGTCGATCGCGATCGCCAGACAGGGCTGCAGCAACGCCAGGCTTGCCGGTGCCCTGCTGGAGACGCACTGCGGGCTCGATACCGGGACGATGCGCTTCCTGCAGAGCGCGGCAAGCCGCCTCGGCTGGTCGGCGCGGAGCTTCCACCGGGTCTTGCGGGTGGCGCGGACTGCCGCCGATCTTGCCGGGAGCCGCGACATCGGCACAGGGCATCTGGCCGAGGCGATCCAGTACCGGCGGGTCTTGCAGACGACGG
>JALYXU010000038.1 GCA_030946925.1 Pseudomonadota bacterium | reverse complement strand
GCCTTCGGTCGCGCCCGCCAGCTCGAGGAAGAGGCGGCTTTCCTGCGTGCAGGCGACGAGCAGGTCGGAGCTGTCCTGCGCGGCACGCTGGAAGGTACCCGCTTCGCGCCGGCAGAGCAGCGAGTGGACGACGTCGGCGCCGTTGGCGTCAGGCCCGAGGGCCCGGGCCAGTGCCGGCCCGTCGATCGCCATCGTTTGGTTGCAGTTGCAGATCAGGGTCGTCATCGGCACAGGGTTCAGGAGCGGCAGGCGCGGTGGCTGGCGCCACCGACTGTGCCATCGCGGCGGGGCCGGCACCATCGGGAGAAGCCTGCGCGGGCAGCGCCGGCAGCGGCTCTTCCAGCGCGCCCGGATCGGCCTCGTCGGCGAAGAGTCCGAGCACCGCCGATTGGTTCATCAGCCGAAGCATCGCCGGCGGGATCGGATCGGGCTTGCCGTAGTCGTCGATGTAGGTGTCGAGCCCGTCCATGACGTTGAAGTGGGGATCGCTGAAGAGCTTCTTCATGGCCGCATTGCGGACAACGGCGTCGACGTCGCGCCCGACATAGGGCGAGAAGTCGGACGCGTGCGTCAGCCGGGCGACGTCGTCGAGCGTCGGCAGGGGTGGCGGCTCGGCCGCCGCCGGAGCGGGCATCGCCCCCGGCGCCGACGTTGCGGGCAGGGTCGGCAAAGGCGGCAGGGGCGGCAAAGGCGGCAGGGGTGTCTCGCCCGTCGCCGCCGACCCGGGCGCGGGGCCCAGCGTCGGCAGCGGCACGGCGCTCTTCGCGCCCGCCTTGCGACGCGACCAGCGCGAGAGGAAGCCGTCGCCGTCCGCCATCACTTGCGCTCGGCCGGGGCGATGAACGACTGCGGCCGGCGCCGCGCCTCCTTTTTTTCCGGCCGGTAGTGCTCGTCGGTGTACGCCTGCAGCCAGGGAACGAGGTCGGCCTGCAGCGGCACGTTGTCGACCCGCTCCTGGGCGTCGAGCCAGCGGCCGGCTTCGGTGTACGAGAGGCTCACCGTTTCCGGCCAGGCGAGCGACGGATCGGCGTCGTCGATGCGCCAGACGACGAACCACACCGGCGCGCCCGAGCTGAGGTTGAGGTAGTAGCCGTCGCCCTGGTCGGCGTGGAGCTCGAGCGTGAAGCCGGGATAGAGCGTGCGACGGACCTTGCCGTCATCGCGCAGGACGCGCGGTTCGGTGCCGAAGGCGTCTTCGGCGGCGACGACCTCGGCGATCGTGAAGCGCCAGTCCTGCCAGCGATTCGGCTCGCGCTCGCGATCCATCACCACCGCGACGCGAAGCGCGGGCCGGGCCGGCACCGCGGCGTCGTGTGGTGTCGGGGTCACGGGCCCGGCGGTCACGTGTTCTTCGAGATCGCGATGGTCGGAAACTTCGCCGAGAAATCCTTGCTGCGCTCGGCGATCTTGACGGCGACCTTGCGGGCGACGCGCTTGTAGAGGGCGGCGATCTCGCCGTCGGGGTCGCTGACGACGGTCGGCCGGCCGCTGTCGGCCTGGACCCGGATCGACAGGTTGAGCGGCAAGGCGCCGAGGTAGTCCATCTTGTATTCCTCGGCCAGGCGCTTGCCGCCCTCCTCGCCGAAGATGTGCTCGACGTGGCCGCAGTTCTCGCACACGTGCACCGCCATGTTCTCGACGATGCCGAGGATCGGCACGCCGACCTTCTCGAACATCTTGATGCCCTTCTTGGCGTCGAGCAGGGCGATGTCCTGCGGCGTCGTCACGATCACCGCGCCGGTGAGCGGCACCCGCTGCGAGAGCGTCAGCTGAATGTCGCCGGTGCCGGGCGGCAAGTCGACGATGAGGTAGTCGAGGTCGGCCCAGTTGGTCTGGCGCAGCAGCTGCTCGAGCGCCTGCGTGACCATCGGCCCGCGCCAGATCATCGGGTTGTCCTGCTCGACCAGGAAGCCGATCGACATCACCTGGACGCCGTAGTTCTGCATCGGCTCCATGGTCTTGCCGTCGGCCGACTCCGGCCGGCCCTCGATGCCCATCATCATCGGCTGGCTCGGGCCGTAGATGTCGGCGTCGAGGATGCCGACCTTGGCGCCTTCGGCAGCCAGCGCGAGCGCGAGATTGACCGCGGTCGTGCTCTTGCCGACGCCGCCCTTGCCCGAGGCGACGGCGACGATGTTCTTCACGTTCGGCAGCAGCTGCACGCCGCGCTGCACGGCGTGCGGCACGATCTTCGACGCAACGGTCACGCTGACGTTGGCCACGCCCGCGACGCTTCGCGCCGCAGCGATCAGCGATCGGCGCAGCGCTTCGATCTGCGACTTCGCCGGATAGCCGAGCTCGACATCGAAGGCGACGTCGCCGCCTTCGAGGCGCAGGTTCTTGAGCTGCTTCGTCGACACGAAATCGCGACCGGTTTCCGGATCGACGACGGCTTGCAGGGTTTGGAGGAGTTCGGGTTCGCTGATGGCCATAAGAAAGACGCAGGGGTGAATCGCCCAGGGACGTGAAGTTCAGTCTAGCGCAGGCCTTGTCGGCCGCTGCGGCGAGCGCCCGGGCGCTCACCGCGGCGGCGGTCCCTAAAATCGCAGCCTCGCCACCGGTCCCGACATGCCCCGCAAGCTCTTCGTCACCACTGCGCTGCCTTACGCGAACGCGCCGTTTCACATCGGCCACATGATGGAGTACATCCAGGCCGACATCTGGGTCCGCTTCCAGCGCATGCGCGGCGAAGCCGTGCACTTCGTCTGCGCCGACGACGCCCATGGCGCGCCGATCATGATCGCCGCGGAAAAAGCCGGCAAGACGCCGCAAGCCTTCGTGGCCGAGATCGCGGCCGGCCGCAAGCACTACCTCGACGGCTTTCACATCGCCTTCGACCAGTGGCATTCGACCGACGGACCGGAGAACCATGCGCTGGCGCAGGACATCTATCTCCAGCTGCGCAAGGAAGGCCTGATCGCGGTCCGCGAGGTCGAGCAGTTTTTCGACCCGGTCAAGGCGATGTTCCTGCCCGACCGCTACATCCGGGGCGAGTGCCCGGTCTGCGGCGCCAAGGACCAGTATGGCGACAGCTGCGAGGTCTGCGGCTCGGTCTACGCGCCGACCGACCTGAAAAATCCGTACTCGACCCTGACAGGCGCAGCGCCGGTGATGAAGTCGAGCGAGCACTATTTTTTCCAGCTGTCGTCGCAGCGCTGCCTCGACTTCCTGAAGCGCTGGACCGGCGAGCCGGGCCGCCTGCAACCCGAAGTGCTGAACAAGATCAGCGAGTGGTTCAAGGTCGACGAGCAGGGCCACGGCGGCCTTGCCGACTGGGACATCAGCCGCGACGCGCCCTACTTCGGCATCGAGATTCCGGACGCGCCCGGCAAGTACTTCTACGTCTGGCTCGACGCGCCGGTCGGCTATCTGGCCTCGCTGAAGCACTACTTCGACCGCGGCGGCGCCAAGGCCAACGGCGAGCCGCGATCCTTCGACGCCTTCATGGCCGACCCCGAGGTCGAGCAGATTCACTTCATCGGCAAGGACATCACCTACTTCCACACCTTGTTCTGGCCGGCGATGCTGCACTTCAGCGGCCGGAAGGAACCCGACAAGATCTTCGTGCACGGCTTCGTCACGGTCGGCGGCGGCGAGAAGATGAGCAAGAGCCGGGGCACCGGGCTCTCGCCGCTGCGCTATCTCGAGCTAGGCATGAATGCCGAATGGCTGCGCTACTACATCGCCGCCAAGCTGAACTCGCACGTCGAGGACTTCGAGTTCAATCCCGACGATTTCGTGGCCCGCATCAACAGCGATCTGGTCGGCAAGTACGTCAACATCGCCAGCCGCGCCGCCAACTTCATCCAGAAGCGCTTCGGCGGCGCGCTGCGCTTCGAAGGCGACACAACGCCGATGCTCGAGGCCGCCCGGGCCACGGCACTGGCAGTCCAGGAGAGCTACGACGGCCGCGAGTACGGCAAGGCACTGCGCGACATCATGGCCGTCGCCGACCGCATCAATGCCCGCTTCGACGCGGCGCAGCCGTGGCTGCTGGCCAAGGACGAAAACCGCCTCGACGAGCTGCAGGATGTGTGCTCGCGCGCGCTGCACGGCTTCATGCTGCTCTCGGTGCTGCTCGCACCGGTGCTGCCCGCCCTGACGCGCCGGGTCGGGGGGGGGGGGGGG
>JALYXU010000037.1 GCA_030946925.1 Pseudomonadota bacterium | reverse complement strand
CGAGCCAGGCCGGTACCGGCCCGCCGAACCCAGCGTTGTACCGCAAACCATGCATTGCAGCCAAAGACGGGCGCCGCACCGTTGCTGGCACGGTGCGCAACGCAAAGTTATGTCAACGTGTCGGCGGCCCCCGCCGGCGGCGCGTGAGAAGCAGAACTCTTCGCGATTTCGCGAATCCGATCCACTGTGCCGCATCGCTGCGGCGTGAGGAGCTGACGAGATGAAGACGATGAAGATCACTGCTTGTGTGGCCGCGGCGAGCGGGCTGTTGGCCGCGACGGGTCTCGCCCGTGCAGCCGAATACGCCTCCGTGATTTCGGCGACGCCGGTGACCACTTCGGTGGCAGTCCCCCGCCAGGCGTGTGCGGACGTGCAGCGGCTGGTCCAGCCCCAACCGTCCGGCGCGGGAGCCCTGGTCGGCGCCATCGCCGGCGGCGTCCTCGGCAACCAGTTCGGGCACGGCTTCGGCCGCGCCGCCGCGACCGGTCTCGGCGTCGTCGCCGGCTCGTCGATCGGCAACCAGGTCGAAGCGAACAACAATCCGCCGGTGGCGGTTGCGGGCCGCGACTGTCGCACCGTCAGCCAGTACCAGAACCGGGTGGTCGGCTACGACGTGGTCTACGAATACAACGGCCAGCGCTACAGCACGCGCACCGCCAGCGATCCTGGCCCGCGCCTGGCGATCGACGTGCGGCCGAGCGGTTCGTCGCTCGATCGGCTCGGCCCGCGCTCGGACGACTGGGATGCGCCTTCGGCTTACGCCGGTGCCCCTGCATACGCGGATGCGCCGACCTATGTCGAGCCTCCTGCCCCGGCCTACTACAACGCAGCGCCGGCCTACTACGCACCGGCGCCCGCGTACTACGCACCGGCGCCCGCGTACTACGGGCCGTCTGCCTACATCGCTCCCGCGGTGGTCGGTCTCGGCCTCGGCTACTGGGTGGGCCGCTCGTGGCACAGCGGCTATCGCGGCGGCTATGGCGGCGGCTACCGCCACTGGCATTGAGCCGGTCCGCTGCCGAATCGACAAGGGCCCTCGCGAGGGCCCTTGACACGTCCGCCGAGGCGTCCTGAGGGGTCTTACTTCGCGATCACGCGAACCATCTCGAGGACCTTGTTCGAGTAGCCCCATTCGTTGTCGTACCAGGCGACGACCTTGACGAAGGTGCTGTCGAGGGCGATCCCGGCGTCGGCGTCGAAGACGGATGTCATCGGCTCGCCGCGGAAGTCGGTCGAGACCACCTTGTCTTCGGTGTAGCCGAGCACGCCCTTCATCGCGCCTTCGGACTGCGCCTTCATCTCGGCGCAGATCTCGGCGTAGCTGGCCTCCTCGAGGAGCTCGACGGTGAGGTCGATCACCGACACGTCGGAGGTCGGGACGCGGAACGACATGCCGGTCAGCTTCTTGTTCAGCTCCGGGATGACGACGCCCACCGCCTTGGCCGCCCCAGTCGACGACGGGATGATGTTCTCGAGGATGCCGCGGCCGCCGCGCCAGTCCTTGTTGCTCGGCCCGTCGACCGTCTTCTGCGTGGCCGTTGTCGCGTGCACGGTCGTCATCAGGCCGCGCTTGATGCCCCACTTGTCGTTCAGGACCTTGGCGACCGGTGCCAGGCAGTTGGTCGTGCATGAGGCGTTGGAGATGATCGCCTCGCCCTTGTAGCTCTTGTCGTTGACGCCGTAGACGAACATCGGCGTGTCGTCCTTCGACGGTGCCGACATGATCACCTTGCGGGCGCCGGCATCGATGTGCTTCTGCCCGGTTTCCTTGGTCAGGAAGAGGCCGGTCGCCTCGACCACGACGCTGGCGCCGATCTCGCCCCACTTCAGCTTCGCCGGATCGCGCTCCTGCGTCAGGCGGATCTTCTTGCCGTTGACGATCAGCGTGTTGTTGTCGACCGCGATCTCGCCGCGAAAGCGGCCGTGCACCGAGTCGTAGTGCAGCATGTAGGCGAGGTAGTCGGGCTCGAGCAGGTCGTTGATGCCGACGATCTCGATCTCGTCGAAGTTCTGGACGGCGGCGCGAAACACCATCCGCCCGATGCGGCCGAAGCCGTTGATGCCGATCTTGATGGTCATGAGGAACCTCGAGAGTTAGAAAACATTCCGATGTCGATCATTCGCCAACACCTGCAAGACCGTCGCGACGACGTTCTCGACCGTGAAGCCGAAGTGCTTGAACAGATCCGTGGCCGGCGCCGATTCGCCGTAACGGTCGATGCCGATCACGGCGTCGCAGCGGTACTTCCACCAGCCACCGCTGACGCCCATCTCGATGGCGACGCGGGCCACGCCGGCCGGCAGCACGCGCTCCTGCCAGGCCCGGTCCTGCCGATCGAAGACGCTGGTCGATGGCATCGAGACGACGCGAACCGCGACCCTGCCGTTCTCTGCGCGGGCCAGCTGCTGCTGCGCGTTCAGGGCCAGCTGCACCTCGGAGCCGGTGGCGATCAGCACCGCGCGGGGCTTGCCGCGCAGGCCGACCTCGCTCGCCTCGGCGAGGACGTAGCCGCCGCGCCGGATGTTCTTCAGCGCGCCTTCGGCGCCGCTGCTTTCGATGCCGGGGCGTGGTGCGTAGGGCAGGCCCTGACGCGACAGCAGCAGCGCACTCGGGCCGTCGGCGCGTTCGATCGCCGCGGCCCATGCGGCGATCGTCTCGACCGTGTCGCACGGCCGCCAGACGTCGAGGTTCGGGATCAGCCGCAGCGACGCCGCATGCTCGATCGACTGATGCGTCGGTCCGTCCTCACCGAGGCCGATCGAGTCGTGCGTGAAGACATGGACGACGCGCTTTCGCATCAGCGCCGCCATCCGGATGGCGTTGCGGCTGTAGTCGCTGAACGTGAGGAAGGTGCCGCCGTAGGGAATGAAGCCGCCGTGCAAGGCGATGCCGTTCATGATCGCGGCCATGCCGAATTCGCGGACGCCGTAGTTGACGTGGCGGCCGCCGCGACCATCCGGCTGCACCATGACCGCGCCGTCGGCAGCGAACCGCAGCGGCGCGGTCTGGCTGGTGTTGGTGAGGTTCGAGCCGGTCAGATCGGCGCTGCCGCCGAGCAGCTCGGGCAGCAGCTTGGTGAAGACCTCGAGCGCGAGCTGGCTGGCCTTGCGGCTGGCGACGGTCTCGGCCTTGGCATGGGCGGCGCGGACCGCCTCGTGCACGGTCTCGCGCCATGCCGCAGGCAGCTCGCCGGCCATCCGCCGCAGGTAGTCGGCCGCGAGGGCAGGATGCGCCTTGGCGTAAGCGGCGAAGTTCTTGTCCCATGCTGCTTCGGCGGCGGCGCCGGCCCGCTTGCCGTCCCACGCGGTGTAGGCCTCCTCGGGCACGACAAAGGCCGGGTGGGTCCAGCCGATCGCCCGGCGCGTCAGGCCGACCTCGTCGGCGCCGAGCGCTTCGCCATGCGCCTTCGCGGTGCCGGCGCGGTTCGGCGAGCCCTTGCCGATGACGGTCTTGCAGCAGATCAACGTCGGCTTGTCGAGCGACTTGCGAGCCGACGCAATCGCGGCGTCGACCGCGTCGACGTCGTGGCCGTCGACGCCGGCGATGACGTTCCAGCCGTACGCAGCGAAGCGCTTCGGCGTGTCGTCGATGAACCAGGGCGCAACGGCACCGTCGATCGAGATGCCGTTGTCGTCGTAGATCGCGATCAGCTTGTTCAGCTTCCAGGCCCCGGCCAGCGCCGAGACCTCGTGGCTGATGCCTTCCATCAGGCAGCCGTCGCCGAGGAAGACGTAGGTGCGGTGGTCGACGACCCGGTGCCCATCGCGATTGAACTCGGCGGCGAGCAGCTTTTCGGCGAGCGCCATGCCGACCGCGTTGGCCAGGCCCTGGCCGAGCGGCCCGGTCGTCGTCTCCACACCCGGCGTGACGTCGACCTCCGGATGACCCGGGGTCTTGCTGTGCAGCTGGCGGAAGCTGCGCAGCTCGCCCACCGAAAGGTCGTAGCCGCTCAGGTGCAGCAGCGCGTATTGCAGCATCGAGGCGTGGCCGTTCGACAGGACGAAGCGGTCGCGCCCGGGCCAGTGCGGATTGGCGGGGTTGTGGCGCAGGTGCCGGCCCCAGAGGGCCACCGCGATCTCGGCCATGCCCATCGGCGCCCCGGGATGTCCGGAGTTGGCTTGCTGCACCGCGTCCATCGCCAGTGCCCGGATCGCGTTGGCCATCAGCGCGGCTTGTGCGTCCCCCGGTGCTGCCTCCGGCATGGCCTTGCGTTCTGAAATGTCGGTCGCGGCCATCAGGGTTCGTGCGCGGAGAAGCGGGTCATTTTACGGGGCGGGTCGCGGCGATGCGGGTCGGATAATCTGCCGATGCACGGTCTTCATCTCAGCGCCGACATGCGCGGCTGCAATGCCGGCCGAGCGGTGATGACCGACCCGATGGCGTTGCGCGAGGTCTGTCTCGGCGCCGTCGCCGCGGCCGGGCTCAGCGCCGTCGCCGAGCTGTTCCATCGCTTCGTGCCGGCGCCGCAGCATGCCGGGCTGCCGGGCGGCATCACCGGCGTGGTCCTGCTGGCCGAATCGCACCTCGCCGTCCACACCTGGCCCGAGCTCGAGGCGGCGACGCTCGACGTCTACGTCTGCAACCTCGGCAGCGACAACTCGGCGCGCGCCGACACGTTGCTGGCGCTGCTGCTGGCGGCCTTCGCGCCGGCATCGTTCGAGCGGCACGCCTTGCAGCGCGGCAGCGCGCCGATGCAGTCGACGCTGCATGAGCCGCCAGCGACGGCGACCTTGCCGTGAGAGCGATCATCCTCGCCGCCGGCCGCGGCGAGCGGATGCGGCCGCTTTCGGACACCTGCCCGAAGCCGCTGCTCGCGGTGCAGGGCAAGCCGCTGATCGAATGGCACATCCAGGCGCTGGCCGCAGCCGGCGTGCGCGAGATCGTCGTCAACACCGCCTGGCTCGAAGAGCAGATCGTCGCCGCGCTCGGCGACGGCTCTCGCTTCGGCGTCTCGCTTGCCTATTCGCTCGAAGGCCGCGACCACGGCGGGGCGCTCGAGACCGCGGGCGGCATCGCCAAGGCGCTGCCCTTGCTCGGCGAGCTGTTCTGGATCGTCTCGGGGGACGTCTTCGCACCCGATTTCCGCTTCGCCGCGAGCGCTGCCGAACGCGTCGCGGCCAGCGACAAGCTCGCCTGCCTGTGGCTGGTGCCGAACCCGAGCTTTCATCCGCGCGGCGACTTCGGCCTCGGCGCCGACGGCATGGGCCTGGCCGAGGGCACGGGCCCCGACGGCCAGCGCTGGACCTACGCCAACATCGCGGTCGCCCGCGCCGCGATGTTCAAACACATCGCGCCGGGCACGCGCGCGGCTCTGGCGCCGATGCTCTACGCCGGCATGCGCGAGCGTCGGATCAGCGCCGAGGTCTATCGCGGCCGCTGGGAAAACGTCGGCACGCCGGCGCAGCTCGCGGCGCTGAACGGCGCCGGCGCTGCCTAGCGTGGTGCGCCGATCTGTTCTGCACTTATCGAGCGTCCTATCCGATCCGAGGCCGCAAAGCGGACGGCTATAGGCTGATCTCGGTAGTGAACAACGGGCATCGCCAGGTGCACAGCCGCGATTCAATGTGAGCGCGTCGGCCCAGAATTTTGACTTACCTTGTAAGCTGAAATATGATGAATCCCGATCATTAGTCCGGGAACACACATGTCGACGCTTCTTGTCTCCTCGAAAGGCCAGATCGTGTTGCCCGCCGAATTGCGGCGCCGGCTCGGCATGGGTGCAGGCGCCAGGATCGAAGTGCTCGAAGAATCGGACGGGCTGACGCTGCGCGTCGTACGTTCGGTCGCGACGGCCGACATCAGCGGCATGGCTGGCCTGGTCAAGGCGCCAGCGCGCGGTGTTCCTCGCCGATTGGAAGACTTCGACCCTGCGTCGCTGCTGACCGGCTCGCGGCGCCGCAGGCCATGAGGGCCCTGGATACGAACGTCCTGGCGCGGTTCTTCGTCGATGATGCCGACGATGCTCAGGCTGCCAAGCAGCGGCCCGCGGCCGTCGCGGCGCTCGCCACACGATCGTTCGTCTCGGTGACCGTGTTGCTTGAGCTCGAATGGGTCATGCGCGGGTTCTATGAATTCTCAGCAAGGAACATTTCCCGCGTGCTGCGGGCGCTGGCTAGCATTGAGCACATCACGCTTGAAGATCGCGACGCGGTCTTGGAGGCGGTCGATGCGTTCGAGAAGGGTCTGGACTTTGCAGATGCGCTGCACTTGGCGCGCAGTTCCCGTTCTTCCGGATTCGCCACATTCGACCAACGTCTGGCAAAGCGAGCCAAGGCCCTCGCGCTGACGATGCCTGTGGAGTTGCTGGGCTGATGCGACGTCGCTGTCGCAGGTGAGCCGGGAGGCGAGGTTGCGGACAGAAGGCCGCTTCCGGCAACGCGCAGACATGGTTCAGCGCAAACGCACCATCGACAGTGCGACTGCTCCCGGTCGGCGAGTCCATTAAATCCGCGGTCGACTTACGACCCAAAGCGGCTGTTCGTGAGCAAGTAAAGCAGACCCTCGCAGTTCTCAAGCGGATGCACTTCGATGACGGAGAAGGGCAGTGAACTCCTCGCGCGTTCGCTCCCGAACTGCAGCCTTTGCGGGAGGACCTGGGCGTGCTCGAAGGCTAAGCGTACTCAATTCCTTCCCCTCGCATCGTCGCTCGGCTTGTAGTCGATGAACTGGGTCACCCGGTCGAGCACGCGGGCAGGGACCAGCAGGCCGATGCGCTGCGCCTGTCCCCGATGGATCACAAGGCGCTCATGGCGCACGCTGCGCAGCGGCACATCGGCCACGCAGGCGCCGCGGTACAGGGCGGCAACATACTCCGCTAGGGGATCGATCGCGTCGTGCAGTGCCGCGCCCTGCATGACCACGCCGGTGTCCGGCCAGCCAAACGGAGTCAATGTCGGCAACCGGTGACGTTCGGCCAACCGCACGATGTCGCCGAGCCGCGCCAACACCGCCGGGACCTCGAGTGCCACCAGGCCTTGGGCGTGCGCCCGCAGCACGCTGTCGAAGGCGTCCTCGATGTCGGCGTCGATTCCCGACAGCGCAACGCACGTGGTCTCGATTCCGTGCACCGCCGCTGCCAGCAACAACCGAGACACCAGCGGATTGAGACCGTCTGGGCCCCTCGGCGCATCGACATCCGTCAGGAAGGCAACCTTGCGCAGGCCGGGCACCAACTGCTGGAGCAGACGCAAGTGGCGCGTCGCCTGATCTGGATCGAAGGTGCTGACGCCGGTGACGTTGCGCGCCGTCAAGCCGATGTCCGGCGGATCGAGCACGATCGTATGCAGGATCGGAACACGCGCCGTCGCGCGCTGAGCCGCGAGTGCGGCGACCGCCCCGATCGCCACTATCACGTGGGGCCCGCGCTGCAGAAGTTGCTCGACCAGCATCGGCAGCCGCACCCATCGTCCTTCGACGCCAACTGCATCGACGACGCAGTTGGCGCCGTCAATCAGCCCGCGCCTGTGCAGGCCCTTGCGCAGCCCGGTTAAGGCAAGGCTCGACGGCGAGCCGTGGTGCAGGACGGCAACCCGCCACATGACGGGCCGCCCTACTCGGCCTTGATGCCCGCCGTGCGAATGACGTGGCCCCACTTCTCCCCTTCGGCTTTCAAGCGCACGCTGCTCGCCTGCGGCGTGCTCATCACCGCCTCGAAGCCCAGGCCGGGGAGTCGCGCCCGCACGGCCGGACTGTCCATCGCCTGCAACAGCACCCGATGGAGCGTCGCGACGATCTCCTTGGGCGTCGCCGCGGGCACCACGAAGCCGAACCAGCCTTCGCCGTCAATGTCGCCGTGTCCGGCTTCCGCCATGGTCGGCGTATTCGCCAGTTCCCTGACGCGGGTCGACCCCGTCACCGCCAGACCACGCAACTTGCCAGCCACGATGTGCGCGATCGCCGGGGGCGTGCTGCTGAAGACGATCGGCACTTGGCCGCTCAGCGCGGCGGCGACCGCCTGGCCCGCGCTGCTGTAGGGAATGTGCACGAGGTCGAGCCCCAGGCCCAGGCGCAACTGCTCGGCCACTAGATGTGGCGGCGTGCCGATGCCGGGTGAGGCATAGCTGTGACGACCGGGCTGCGATTTCACCAGCGCGATCAGTTCCTGCAACGTGGTCGCGGGTACCGAGGGATGGACGCTCGCCACCACGGCCGAGCGCACCGCCACCGTCACCGGCACGAAGTCGACATACGGGTCGAAGCCGGCGTGGGCGTACAGCAGCGGGTTGATGACGATGTTGGGTGCCACAACCGTTATGGTGTGGCCGTCGGGCGTCGCCTTGGCGCCCTGCGCCATGCCGATGTTGCCGCCTGCCCCAGGGACGTTCTCCACGATGACGGGCTGGGCCAGCCGTTCAGTTAATGCCGGCGCCACCAGCCGGGCCAGGATGTCGGTCGGCCCGCCGGGCGCATACGGCACGATCAGGCGCATCGGCCGGCTCGGCCAGGCCTGCGCGGAGCCCCGCGAGGGTTGGGCCAGCATGGCCGCGATGACACTCAAACAAAGGCGGCGATTCGGGTTCATCACGCTCTCTCCAGGACAACAGATGGCCTGAAGACTATGTGGCCCGAGACATTCAAGCTATACACTGATTTCGCTAAAACTCATATCGCCGTCGGTATGAATCCGATTGATTGGCACACCCTGCATGCGTTCGTCGCGGTCGCCGAAGAAGGGCACATCACGCGTGCGGCCGAGCGCCTGGGAACTCAGCAGCCGCCGCTGAGCCTGCGCATTCGTGCACTTGAGAAGCGGCTGGACGTGCAGCTGTTTCGGCGCAAGCCGCGGGGAGTGGATCTCACCGCCGCAGGCGAGGTGCTGCTGGCCCATGCACGTACGCTGCTCGAGCAGCACGCGAGGGCGATCGACGCGGTGCAGCGCGCGGGGCGCGGGGAACTGGGCCGGCTGTGCATCGGCACCGTTCCCACCGGCCCGATGCACCCGCTGATGCCCTCGAGCGTTCGCCAGTTTCGGGAGCTGTACCCCGACGCCTCGGTCACGCTGGAGGAGTGCATGCGCGACGAACTGCTGCAGCGCCTGCGCGAAGAGCAGATCGACGTCGCGTTCATGCGCTCGGCGCCGCAAGATGCCCCAGGCCTGGCGGTGGAGATCCTGCTGACCGAGCCGATGGTGGTCGCTCTGCCGCGAGACCATGCGCTCGGCAAGCGCGGCGCCACATCGCCGGTCGCGATGCGCGACCTGAAAGGCGAGCCCTTCATCGTCTTTGCACGGCAGCAGGGCCCGGCCTTCTACGACAGCACGCTCGCCGCCTGCCAGCGTGCCGGATTCAGCCCGTGCATTGCACAGGAAGCGCCGCGCGTGACCACGGCGCTCGGCCTTGTCGCAGCCGGGCTGGGCGTTTCGGTGGTGCCCGCATCGATGCAGCGCATTGCGCTCGATGGGGTGGTCTTTCGAGCGATCGAGGACCGTGCCGGGCTCAAGGCCGTGCTGGCGCTGGGATGGCGGAAGAACGATTCATCAGCGACGCTCGCAAACTTCCTCGCCGTCGTGCGCAGGTTTGCGGCCGTCCAATGAGGCGGGTTTTGGCTCGCGTGCGAGAGCAGCATCCGGCGCGTCCCATTCTCCGGGTGTCCCCCCGTTGCCAGCGCGTCAAAGTCCGCATTTCGGCTCCGCCTCGACTGTCGCTTCTTGGCCGACAGCCTCAGTTCGCCGCGCAATGAAGCCGACGCTGTCGTCTGCCAATAGGGGCAAAGACTTCATGCGCACGACACTCATTCAGCCGCCGCTGTCGCGAACCGCTACTCCGCCAGCGGCAGCGCGATGGCGTCGATGCGCGCCAGCACCTCGTACGTGAGCTTCGGCAGGACCGCGACCGCGCCGAGGTTCGACCTCAGCTGAGCCAGGCTGGAGGCGCCGGTGATGACCGTCGACACGCGCGGATTCTTCGCCGCCCAGGCGATCGCCAGCTGGGCGACGCTCGCGCCGAGCTCGGCGGCGATCGCCTCGAGCTTGCCGACCGCGGCATTGCGGCCCGGATCGGTCAGGTCCTTGGTCAGGAACGCCATGTTCTCCAGGGCACCGCGGCTGCCGGCCGGCACGCCGGTCCTGTACTTGCCGGTCAGCAGACCGCTGGCCAGCGGGCTCCACGTCGTCAGGCCAAGACCGATGCTGTCGTAGAGCGGCGCATATTCCTGCTCGACCCGCTGCCGATGGAACAGGTGGTACTGCGGCTGCTCCATCACGGGCTTTCGCAGGTGATGCCGCTCGGCGATGTCCCACGCCACCTTGATCTCGGCTGCGGTCCATTCGCTGGTGCCCCAATAGAGCGCCTTGCCGCTGGCGATGATGTCGTTCATCGCCCAGACGGTCTCTTCGATCGGCGTCTGCGGGTCGGCGCGATGGCAGAACACCAGGTCGACGAAGTCGAGCCCGAGCCGCTGCAGCGAGCCGTCGATCGCCTGCATCAGGTACTTGCGGTTCAGCGTGTCCTTGCGGTTGACGGCGTTGCCATCGCGCTCGAGGCCCCAGAAGAACTTGGTCGAGACGATGTAGTTGAGGCGCGGCCAGGCCAGCGCCTTGAACGCCTCGCCCATCACCGTCTCGCTCTGGCCTTTGGCATAGACCTCGGCGTTGTCGAAGAAGTTGATGCCGGCGTCCATCGCCACGGCCAGCATCTCGCGCGCCGCCGCGGTGCCGACCTGGTTGTGGTACGTCACCCACGAGCCGAGCGAAAGCTCGCTGACCTTCAAACCGCTCGAGCCGAGACGCCGGTAATCCATTTGAATCCTTGCTGCCGAGTGCGTTGAAAGGCGTCGAGGGTAGCGGCATTCGCAAGGCCACGCCGCCGGCTAAAGTCTGGCTCATGGACATGAAGGTGAGGCAAGCGGCCGCCCGATCCGAGCCCTTCGTTGCCCGGCGCGGCCGCCTCGCGGCGACGCTGCGCGCCCATGGCGGCGGCGTTGCGATCGTGCCCACCGCCCCGGAGCGGCAACGCAACCACGACAACGACCACCCGTACCGGCACGACAGCGGCTTTCACTACCTGACCGGCTTCGCCGAACCTGACGCCTGGCTGGTCCTTGCGGCGGACGGCCGGTCCACCCTGGTCTGTCGGCCGAAGGACAACGAGCGCGAGATCTGGGACGGCCACCGCCTCGGCCCCGAGGCCGCGCCTGCAGCGCTCGGCATCGACGCGGCGTATCCGCTCGACAAGCTCGACGAGGTCATGCTCGACCTGCTCGCCGACCAGCCGGCGGTCTGGTTGCCGGCTGGGACGCCGGGCCTGCAGGCGCGGCTCGACGGTTGGCTGCAGCGCCTGCGCGCCCGAAGCGGACGCGGCATCGAGACGCCGCGGACGCAGCACGACCTGGCGCCGGTGCTGGCCGAGATGCGCGTCATCAAGGACCCGGCCGAGCTCGAGACGATGCGCCGCGCTGCCGCCATCAGCGCCGGCGCGCACGCTCGGGCGATGCGCTTTTGCGCAGCGCGCTTCGCCGCCGATCCGCACGCCGGCATCGCCGAATACGAAATCGAGGCCGAGCTGCTGCACGAGTTTCGTCGCCACGGTGCCGACGGCCCGGCCTACGGCTCGATCGTCGCCGCCGGCAGCAATGCCTGCGTCCTGCACCACCTGCCCGGCCGCGCCGAGCTGCGCCCGGGCCAGCTCTGCCTGATCGACGCCGGCTGCGAGCTCGACGGCTATGCCAGCGACATCACGCGCACCTTCCCTGCCGACGGCCGCTTCACGCCGGCGCAGCGCGAGCTCTACGACATCGTCGCCGCGGCGCAGCAGGCTGCGATCGCCGCGACCCGGCCCGGCGCAAGGCATCGCGACGCGCACATTGCCGCGGTCCGCGTCCTCGCCCAGGGCATGCTCGACACCGGCCTGCTCGAGCGGAGCAAGGTCGGCGATGTCGACGCCGTGGTCGAATCGTCGGCATATCGCGCGTTCTACATGCACGGCACCGGCCACTGGCTCGGCCGCGATGTTCACGACGCCGGCAGCTACGTCGCAGCCGACGAAGCGCCGGTCGAGCAGCCCGACTGGCAAGGCGGCAGGGTCGTCAGGCGACCTTCGCGGAAGCTCGAGCCCGGCATGGTCGTGACCGTCGAGCCGGGTCTCTACGTGCGGCCGGCGGAAGGCGTGCCGGAGCGGTTCTGGAACATCGGCATCCGCATCGAGGACGACGCCATCGTCACTGTCGACGGCTGCGAGCTCATCAGCCGCGGCGCCCCGGTCGCGGCGCTGG
>JALYXU010000035.1 GCA_030946925.1 Pseudomonadota bacterium | reverse complement strand
AGGAACTCGCCTTCGGGAATCGTCGAATGGGCATACTGAAGATAGCTCGACGGGTTCTCGATCAGGATGCGACGGCACAAGGCCGACTGAGTCTGGTCGACATGGCGGCAGACGACTGCGAGCGCTTCCTCGGTCAGCGGCAATGGCAGCAGATCTGCCATGTAGCTGCCGCCCACGAAGCTCCAGGAGAGATGTTCCGAGACCAGACCGGGCTCGATTCGACGCACGACTTCCGCAATGCCGCCGAGGTGCGCAGCGTCGAGTCCGTCGCTGCTCCCTAACGATAGTCCCACGCCGTGAAGCGAGATCGGGTAGTCGCGCCGGATCGCCTCGAGCGTGCGGATGGCGGGACCGCCGCCGATGTAGTTCTCGGTGTGCACCTCGAGCCAGGCGACATCGGGCCGCGTCTCCAGAACCGCCTGATGGTGCTGAAAGCGCAGCCCGATCCCCGCCGCAGGGGGCACGGTACCTCTTGCGTCGGACATTGCCGTGAATGCTGCGCTCAGGTCGCCTTGTGACTTCCGCCCTGGATCTTGTTGCAGTCTCCCGCCGGCAGCATCACGAAGGACTTGGGGTCACGCGCCTGCGTCGATTGGCCGGCGCAGGAATGCGCTCCCTCAGCGCAGTCGTTCTTGCCGGCGACATTGACGCCGTAGCACTTTTCCAGCTTGTTCTTTTCCATTCGCATCATGTTGTCCTTGACCACCTGGGGCATCTTGCTCATGTCGGTGCCTTGCGACTGGGCCGGGAGCGACGAGGCGGCCAAGACAAGGCCGAGCGCGGTGGAAAGAGCGGATCCTGCAAACAGCTGACGATTCATGGTTTTCCCTTTAGGTGAGGATCTCGCCGATCGAGACCCTGTCTGGCAGTTCGACGAACAGCGGCGAGAAGTTACGCCCGACCGAAAAAAGAGTCGTCGCGAGGGCTGGTCAAATGCGCGTCGTCAGCGCGCTCAGCCAATCCGGCGAATGATCGACGAGCCAGGTCTCGATCGCCTTGTCGGCGCCGAGGACGATGACGAGGCCGACCACGACAAGCGAAGCTCCCAGGATGCGACGAGCGGTCTCCGCCGCGCCGACCCACTTACCGCGCGTGCCGCTGGCCATGCGTTGCGAGAGCGATCCGATTGCGAGCAGAGGCGTCGCCGCGCCGATGCCGAAGACGAGCATCACCGCTGCCACCGCACCGAGCTGGCTGCCCTGGGCCGCCAAGGTGCTAGCGGCGCCGAGCGTCGGGCCGACACACGGCGTCCAGACGATGCCGAGCAAGAGGCCGACGACGAATTGGCCGGCGCCGCCGCGACCGCTGACGCGTGCGAGCAAGGCGCTGCCGCCGCCCGAAAACCGGGAGGTTGCGCCGGCAAACGCTTCTTGCAGCCGAGGCAGCGCCATCACGGCCCCAAAGGCGATCAACAGCGCCCCGGCAACGCGATGCACGAGCGTCGAGTCGATGCCGATCGAGATGCCGATCGTCGCGATGAAAAGACCGACGACGGTGAACGAGAGCGCCAGCCCGGCCGCCAGCGCCCAGAGGCCGAACCGATGCTGCGCGAGAGCGCTGGCGACGAGTATCGGCAGCAGCGGCACGACGCAAGGCGACAGCGTCGAAAGCGCGCCCGCGCCATAGGCCAGCGCGAATGTGGGAGCACCGAAGTCCATCGGCGGGCGCGCCGAGCACAGCGCCCGGGTGCTGCCTCAGAGCGCCTTGTCGAAGAGCGCGCCGATCGCGCTCTTGCTCGTCTCTCCGGTCGAGCGACCGACTTCCTTGCCGCCTTTGAAGACCACGAAGGTGCTCTGCTGAGCGACACGCAGCTGCTTCTTCAGCGCCTGCTCGGTGTCGAAATCGGCGGAGAAGAGCGTCACATCCTTCATCCTGGGTTCTTTCAGCAAGCTCTCGACGATGGGCTTTTGCGCCTTGCAGGTCGGGCACCAGGAGGCCTGCACGTCGACGATGACGGGCTGCCCTGCCGCGACTGCCTTGTCGAATGCGGCCTGGGTGAAAGGCACTTCCGCCGCGGCGGTCGCGAGGGCGGCGAAGGCCAATACGACGCCTCCGGCGAGACGAAGCGCGGTGGAAAGAGCGGGTACCGCAAACAGTTGACGATTCATGGCTCACCTCGAAGTAAAGGTCTCGCGCGCCGAGACGATGTTCGATAGTTCGCTGCGCAGCGGCAAAGGTTACGCCGAGGCGAGAAAAATATCGCGTGTACTGTCTGAGCCGGTTGCAGGTATCTTGCGCCTGTGAGAACTGTTCGCAACCCGGCGCCAATGCTGAGAATCGTCTCGGTCGACGACGACGGCACAACGCCGGCAGTCCCACAGGCTATTGCGTCCGACGTGCCGCGTGACGTGGACTGGGCGATCCTGATGGCGCACGCACAGGGCGGCGATCGGGAGGCATATCGACGCCTGCTCGAGGAGATCAGCCCGTACCTGCGCTCGCTGGCCGCGGCGTCGCATCGAGATCCACGCGATATCGAAGACACGGTCCAGGACGTCCTGCTCTCGGTTCATTCGATCCGCCACACCTACGACCCGGCCCGTCCATTCGGTCCCTGGTTGGTGGCGATTGCGCGCCGTCGCATCGTCGACCGGCTGCGCCGCCAGGGCCGCTCCGCGCGGCATGAAACGCCGTTGACGCCGGAGCATGAAACCTTTGCGACCGCCGATGCGAACTACGCAGAGGAGGGCGCCGAGGCGTCGACCTTGCGCGCCGCGGTGGAGCGCCTGCCGTCGGGGCAGCGAGAGGCCATCAAGCTGATGAAATTGCAGGAAATGTCGTTGCTCGAGGCGGCCGCGGTCAGCGGAATGTCGATCGCCGCGCTGAAGGTCGCTACCCATCGCGGGTTGAAGAGCTTGCGCAAGCTCTTGCGTCACCAGAGCGGAGCACCATGATCGAGACGACCGAGCTCATCGACGCGCTCGTGGCCGACGCGCGGCCCGTTCAACGACTCGCCGCCCCATCACTGCGCGCGGCTCGCTGGCTGTTGCTTCCGGCGCTGATCTTCGGCCTCTTGGCCTTGGCGCACGGCGTGCGGCCCGACCTGGCGCAGCAACTGCAGCAGCCCGAGTTCGTCGTCGGGATCGCCGCTTCGCTGATGACAGGAATTCTGGCGGCGCTCGCTTCCTTCCAGCTCGACTTGCCCGACCGCTCGCGCGCCTGGGCGCTGCTCCCCGTCCCCACGCTGCTGCTCTGGGTCGGCACCATCACTCACGGTTGCCTGACGAACTGGATCGACATCGTTCCGGGTGGCATGCAGATCGGCGAAACGGCGCGATGCTTCGCCACGGTCCTGCTGACCAGCCTTCCCTTGTCGGTGGTCATGTTCGCGATGCTGCGGCACGCCGCCCGGCTCGAAGCGGCGAGCAGAGCAACGCTGTCAGGCAGCGTCGCCGTGGCGGCGATGAGCGCATCGGCCATGATGCTTTTCCACCGCTTGGACGCGAGCGCGATGGTGCTGGTCTGGAACCTTGGCGTCGCCGCGGTGATCGTTGCGCTGGGCGCTCCGTTCGGCAGGCGGCTGATTGCTCTCCGGCACTGCTGACTCACCACCGGTTTTGGCCGCCGATGAATGGAAGGCGTCTGCGGCCGGCGCAACCCGCGATTGGCGACGGCGCAGGAAGGCCTGTCGAATCACGACGCCGGAGCGCACCGTAGGAATGACGATTGCCGACGTGTCTCTTTGGCGCTTGTGTTTTTGCTAGACACCGAAGGAGATCATTGTGGGAAATATTGGAAAAGGCCTGCTGGCCGGCCTCGCCGCCACCGTCGTGTTGTCGATCCTCATGGTACTCAAGGCCATGATGGGCCTCATGCCCGAGCTCGACCTGCCGAAGATGATCGCCGGGATGGTCGGGTCGCCCGACACGCCGGCGATCGGGTGGGCGATCCACTTCATGATCGGAGTCGTCTTGTACGGCATCGCCATGGCGCTGCTGGACGAGCACTTGCCCGGCAATGGCAGCACGACGCATGGCCTGATCCTCGCCTTCGTTGGCTGGCTCATCATGATGGTCGTCATGATGCCGATGGCCGGCGCCGGCATCTTCGGCATGAAGATGGGCGCAATGGCGCCGATCATGACGCTCGTGCTGCACCTCGTCTTCGGCGCAGTGCTGGGCTGGACATACGGCAAGCTGATGTCGAACGCCACTCCTACGCTCGCGACTCGGCGCTAGCAGCCAAGCCGGTCCGTCAGCTCCGATCCCCAACAGCCGACCTGGAGCAGAAAATGAGCACGACGAAACCGCTTGCGCGACCTGAGGTTCTTCTGTTCGATGTCAACGAGACCTTGCTCGATCTCGGATTTGTCAAAGACAGCGTCAACGGTGTCCTGTTGGACGAGGACGGAGCCGCCCTGTGGTTCTCTTCGATGCTGCACCATTCGCTGGTGATGAGCGTGGGCGGCCAGTACGCCGACCTGATGGACATCGGTGCTGCAGTCCTGCGGATGCTCGCGCGCAATCGCGACGTGGCCTTGAGTGAAGAGGAAGCCAAGAAGGCGCTGAGCGTCATGCGCAGCCTTCCGGCTCACCCCGACGTGCGTCCGGCGCTCGAGCGGCTCAAGGGCTCCGGCTATCGCCTGGCAACGTTGACCAACTCCTCCGCCGCTGGCGTGAAGGCGCAACTGGAGTACGCATCGCTTGACCCGTTCTTCGAGCGCCAGCTCAGCGTCGATACGCCTCGGCTCTTCAAGCCGCACCGGGCCGTCTACGAGTGGGCGGCACAGGAGATGGGTGTCGAGCCCGGTCGTTGCATGCTCGTGGCCGCGCACGGGTGGGATGTGGCTGGCGCGCGATGGGCTGGCCTGCAGGCGGCGTTCGTGGCTCGGTCCGGCCAGCAGATGTTCCCGCTCGCTGAGCCTCCTGACGTCGACGTGGCAGATTTCTCGGCCTTGGCCGACGCACTCGAAGCGTGACACTTAGAGCGCGAGCCGGCGCATCGGCTCGTTCCGTATGGTGATGGTTCCGTCGGACCGACAGCAAACATGAGGAGCAACAACTTGGATTCGAAGAAACCTTCCGCGGGTCTCCCTTTTCCGGCGATGAGCTGGGAAGCGGTGTCTGGGGGCCGCATCGACCCGGTGGCCGCGGCCGGCTGGCGTGCGCTGATCGTCTATCGCGGGAAGCACTGCCCGCTCTGCAAGACGTATCTGAA
Organism: Pseudomonadota bacterium; assembly: GCA_030946925.1. GTDB lineage: Bacteria > Pseudomonadota > Gammaproteobacteria > Burkholderiales > Burkholderiaceae_C > Schlegelella_A. The sequence goes on along the minus strand of JALYXU010000035.1, from coordinate 20,420 downwards.
CTCGCTTGACCAGATGCTCGAAGAATTCCGATCGGCCGGGATCGCGGTGTTCGCGCTGTCGGCCGACCCCAAGGAGAAGGCCGAGGCGGAAGTAGCCGAGTGCGGATGGCGGTTCCCGGTCGGCTATGGGCTCTCGGTCGAGCAGATGCGCGAGCTCGGCCTCTACATCTCCGACCCGCGCTCGCCGCAGGAGACCGACCGGCCTTTCGCCGAGCCGGGGCTCTTCGTCATCAATTCCGACGGCAACATCCAGATCGTCGATATCTCGAACGCCCCGTTCGCGCGTCCCGACCTGAAATCGCTCTTGAAGGGAATTCAGTTCGTGGCCAGCAAGAGCTACCCGATCAGGGGATTGGCCTAACCTGCCGCCGCCTTCTGACACCTACCCGCAGCAGCAACCGCCACGTTTCGCGGCGCCGACGGCTATCGGTGCAGCCGGGTTCGCAACTGCCACGGGGGTGTAGCCGGCTTCCTTGATGGCATCGCTCAATTGCGTGGAGTCGGCCTTGGTCGGCTCAATGACGACGCGGTGGGTCGCCAGGTCGATGCTCACCTTTGCGTCGGTGTCGGTGGCCTTGACGGCTTTGCTGATGGTGCTGACGCAGTGGCCGCAGGTCATGTCGTTGACTTCGAAGGTGATCATGGGTTCGGTGCTCAGAGTGGTCTAGGAGCGTAATGTCGACCTTCCAATCGTGAGAAGGTCAAGGCAGGGTCAAGAATTGACCTTTTATCCGAAAGGGCATCGACCCTCCAGCCCCATTTGACATTCCCACCTTGGGAACCTTCATGATGTGTACTCAACCAGAGAAGAACGAAGTCAGGATGAACAAGAACTTAGCTCCGCTCGGCACCACGCTGCAAATCGCAGGAATGACCTGTGCCTCCTGCGTGATCCGTGTCGAGAAGACTCTGAAGTCCGTTTCCGGAGTCACTGATGTCAGTGTCAACTCGGCGACAGAGCAAGCGACGGTCAGTGCCGATGCGTCGGTGAGCACCGCAGCGTTGATCACCGCGGTCGGCAAGGCAGGCTACGACGTCGTCACGCGCGAAGTAGCACTGGAAATCGAGGGCATGACCTGCGCCTCCTGCGCCGGCCGGGTCGAGAAGGCGTTGACAAAGGTGCCAGGCGTGTTGTCCGCGTCGGTGAACCTGGCGACCGAGCGAGCGACCGTTCGCGCACTGCCGAGCGTGCCTGCTGCCACCCTGCGCGCCGCGGTAGAAGAGGCTGGCTATTCAGCTACCGATGTTCTCGATGCCAGGTCACAAGACGGGAAGCGATGGCCCGAATGGTGGCCGGTGGTGCTGAGCGCCGTGTTGAGCATCCCTCTGATCACTCCGATGCTGCTTCAGCTGTTCGGCGTTCACTGGATGCTCGATGGATGGTTGCAACTCGCCCTCGCCACTCCCGTGCAATTCTGGTTGGGCTGGCGCTTCTACCGTGCTGGCTGGAAGGCAGTGCGAGCGGGGGCGGCCAACATGGACCTGTTGGTCGCGCTCGGCACGTCGGCGGCGTATGGCCTTTCGGTGTATCTGTTGTTTCGTCGCGCCGATGGTGGCATGCCGCATTTGTACTTCGAGGCCTCGGCCGCGGTCATCACGTTGGTATTGCTCGGCAAGTGGTTGGAAGGCCGAGCCAAGCGACAGACGACCGACGCGATTCGAGCGTTGAACTCGCTGCGGCCCGCGACCGCCCGGGTTCGCCGTGATGGCGTGGATATCGACGTGCCGGTCGAGCAGGTCGCTGTCGGCGACATGGTTCTTGTCCGGCCGGGAGAGCGGGTGGCGATCGACGGCGAAGTCGCCGAAGGCCGCAGTCATGTCGACGAGTCGCTCATCACGGGCGAGAGCCTGCCGGTTGCAAAAGGGCCCGGCGACAAGGTGACCGGTGGCGCCATCAACGCCGAGGGCGCCTTGACCGTCAAGACGCTGGCCGTGGGCGCGGAAACCACGCTCGCGCGCATCATCCGGATGGTCGAGTCCGCGCAGGCGGCCAAGGCACCCATCCAGCGCATCGTCGATCGCGTCAGCGCCGTTTTCGTGCCCGTCGTGCTCGGCATTGCCTTGCTCGCGTTCCTGGGATGGGTAGCGTTCAACGGGAACTGGGAGCAGGCGGTCATCAATGCAGTGGCCGTGCTCGTCATCGCCTGCCCCTGCGCCTTGGGCCTGGCCACCCCGACGGCCATCATGGCGGGTACCGGCGTGGCGGCACAGCACGGCATCCTCATCAAGGACGCCGAGGCGCTCGAAGTGGCGCACTCGGTGACCACGGTGGTGTTCGACAAGACCGGAACCTTGACCGAGGGCCAGCCTTCTCTGGTTGCGGTTCTGCCGGCGCCCGGCGAGACGAGAAACGAAGTCCTCAGCCTCGCGGCGGCGCTGCAACAGAACAGCGAGCATCCGTTGGCTCACGCGGTCATGGACCAGGTGCGGGACGAAGGCATCGCTGTCCCGATAGCCGATGCACCGAAGGCGTTGCCCGGTCGAGGTGTCGAGGCGACGGTGCGTGGTGACGCCCTGGTGTTGGGGAGTCGCCGGCTACTGCGCGAGTTGGATGTCGATATGAGCGCTCTCGCTGCTGAGGCGGAACGCCTCGAACACGAAGGCCGAACTGTCTCATGGCTCGTCCGCAAGGCGGGCGGCAAAGCGGACCTCCTTGGGCTGATGGCTTTTGGCGACTCGCCCAAAGCCTCTGCGCGCGACGCCATCGCGCGTCTGCAAGCCCTGGGCACCGAAACCATCATGCTCACAGGTGACAACCGCGGCAGCGCCGCGATGGTCGCCAGAGCATTGGGCATCCGGCAATTCCGCGCTGAGGTGCTTCCCGGTGACAAGGCAGCCATCGTTCAGGAGTTGCGTGCGTCCGGCAAGGTGGTCGCCATGGTCGGCGACGGCATCAACGACGCCCCTGCCCTGGCCGCCGCGGATGTCGGTATCGCCATGTCGACCGGCACGGACGTCGCGATGGCTGCGGCGGGAATCACGCTCATGCGAGGCGACCCGCGCCTCGTCGCCGACTCTCTTGACGTGTCGCGTCGAACCTACTCGAAGATCAAGCAGAACCTGGGCTGGGCCTTCGCCTACAACGTGCTCGGAATTCCGCTCGCCGCCTTCGGCCTTCTGAACCCGGTGATCGCCGGTGCGGCCATGGCCTTCAGCAGTGTCAGCGTCGTCTCGAACGCACTTTTGTTGCGGCGCTGGCGACCGGCCGCGAAGGTCGAAGGCGCAGAGCCTCCCTCGGCGCAGGCGCAGCCGAAACCAATCCACGTCTAAGGACACACATGGAAGGCATCAACATCGGCGAGGCGGCGAAAGGGTCCGGCGTCTCGGCGAAGATGATTCGCCACTACGAGCAGGTGGGCCTGTTGCCTGCGGCAGCCCGGACCGAAGCCGGCTACCGGCAGTACGACGGGACTGACGTGCACACGCTGCGATTCATCCGGCAGTCGCGCGATCTCGGGTTCTCGATTCCCGAGATCGGCGAGCTGGTAGGTTTGTGGCAGAACCGCCGGCGTCCGAGCCGACAGGTGAAAGCGCTCGCCGAAGCGCATATCAAGGAGCTGGATCAAAAGGCGCAGGAGTTGCTCGCCATGAAAGCGACGCTGCAGCACCTCGTGCAGTCTTGCCATGGCGATGACCGACCAGAGTGTCCGATTCTGGAAACGCTAGCCGGCGGCGGCCCCGCTGCGGCGGCCGACGCCATGACTCCTGCTGCTGCGAGGAAGGGAAAGCTTGGCGCTGTGAGGGCGCCGAAACTACATGCCTCTGCCAACATGAGCGAAGGCGACGTTCGCAAGATCGATATGGAAACGAAGAAGATCACCCTCAGGCACGGCGAGATCAAGAACCTCGGTATGCCGGGCATGACGATGGTCTTCCAGGTCAATGACCCGGCCATGCTCGACAAGGTCAAGGCCGGCGACAAGGTTCGCTTCTCGGCCGAGAAGATGAAGGGGGCGCTAGTCGTCACCAACATCGAAGCCGCGAACTGACCGCTGCTCGTCCGCTGAACTGGATGTGGAGTTACAAGAGCGAAGTGACCGTGTCCGTGTTCGTCGAGATGTCTAGAAACCCTCGAGTCTCCTATCGCGAGGCGGGGCTCCGCTTCAAGAAAAAACCACGAAGGCGTTGACATGGCAAACGAAGAAATGGATCGTGCGGACCGTTTGCGGCAGCGGTACCAGGCTCTATCCCGGTGGGAGAACGAAGGCGGAGCATGGGGTCGCGGCCGGCAAGACGAATGGAGCCCGGGCGACGTGGATTCGGATGTGCCGCAGTTGACCAACACGGAGCTGGTGCAGCTTCGCATTCGCGTGATCGCCCTGGAAAACCTGATGATTTCTTTGCTCGCCCGTACTTCTGACCAGGAACTGGCACTGGTTCGCCAGATGGCGGCCTACATATCCCCGAGGCCAGGCTTCACGCACCATCCGATGACTCTTCATGCGGCTGCACAGATGATCAGTCTCGTCGAGCGCGCCGGTCAGTTTCGAACTCCATAGCTATTGGGCGGCACACCGGGGCGCACGATGTCCTCAGATGCAAGAAGCCGCTAAGTTGGTCGATCCCGGCTATTGGCGACGCCTACGACAATGCGATGGTCGAGAGCTTTGAGTTCGTTGAACGAGTTTCCGGCTCGTTGCCAGTTCTATCGGCCGGTGTTGGACCGACCTTGTGACAAGCCCTGAGCGATTGTCGGGATCTCGGACTCGCGCTCGAGTTGCCAGAGCTGCAGCTTGACCGTGGCGTAGGCGCCGCCGACCATGGACGCGAGGGCGATGAAGCTGGTGAGGCTGAGCGTGGACACGCCGGACAGGCCTTGACCGATCGTGCACCCCAGCGCCGTTACGCCGCCGACCCCCATCAGAACGCCGCCAGCCAGGTGGTTGCGCAAGTCCGACACGCTGGCGAATCCCTCCCAACGAAACGTGTTGGTGCTGGCCGCATAGATGCCTGACCCAACGGCCATGCCGACGGCGGACACGATACCGATCGTCAGCACGTTCGAGACGTCGCTGAAAAACAGCAGGTAGTCGACGGTGTAACTCACCGCCGACACATAGCTGAGCGATTCCATCCGGCGGGAGTTGGTCGCCAGGAAGACCGATTCCAGCGTGACCGGATGCTCCGTGACGTGCCCCAGCACCCCGGAGACCCACCAGGCGGCCACGACCAGGCCGCCAATGGCAGCCCCGCCGAGGACGAGGTCCGAATCTCGCAGCCGCTTCGAGTACAGAGCGGCGAGCACTACAGCGCCTCCGATGGCCAATCCCAGTACGACGGCAAGCAAATCAGGCTTCATGCCCGTCGCGCGGCTCATGATGGAAGGCAGGTCCTGCGCACCGTCCAGCGCAACAAAGACTGCATCGACGGTGTTCACCCGCAGGACCGCGGTGATGCCCTTGAGGCTTGCGAAGCCGGCCACAGCAACGACCAGCAAGACGACCATCGCCTTGAGGCTGCCACTGCCCGCCCGCAGCAGATTCTTACTCGTGCAGCCGGACGCCAGAACCATCCCGACGCCGAACATGACGCCGCCGACGAGCGCCGAGAGCCAGAGGACGCGGGGACCGGCGTAGATGCTGTTGGCGGCTTGCACCCAACCGAGCCAGACCAAGACGTTGAAGCCGATGATGGCAGTCCCGACCGCGACGGCCCACATCCGGATTCGGGTCGAGTCACCGGTCACGGCGAGATCGGCGATGGCGCCCATCGTGCAGAAGCGCGCCCGCTGCGCGACGACCCCGAAGGCCACGGCGATCGCAAAAGCCGAAGCGAGGACAAGCCGGGTCGTGCCCTCGACGTCAGCCTCGGTCACCGGCGACTCCGGGGCAGTACCCTGTTTTCTCGACCATGCGGCCAGCCTCTTGGATGCCGGCCAGGTCGCACGTTCCGCGCGAGTCCAGTCCGGACCGGCCAATCTTAAGGAATCGGGCGCAGCGACAGTTCGGAAGGAGAGGCCCTGACGAAGCCGTAGCGCGAATAGGCCGACTGCGCTTCATCGGTCTTCAGGAATTCGAGGTAGCGCAGGGCTGCGGCTGCATTCCTTGCCCCACGCAGCGTGCCGACGACGTACCCCACCTCGCGGACCATGCTGTCTTCCGGCGGCAGGCGGATGCTCAGCACTTCGCTACCAGCCTGCAGCTCATTGCGGGTCTCGGTGACCCAGACGATGCCGACGTCGGTGGTGCCGGCCTTGATCGCCGCGGGAATCTCTCGGTGGTGAACCGCCGTGAAATACGCGTTGGGCGACGGTTGACACGCTTTGCACTCCTTGCCGCCCGACAACCGTGCCCACAGGCCGTGACGTTGCAGGACGGGCTTGGCATAGAAGGTCATGATCCCTTCGTCCACGGGGTTCGGCAGCATGCTTCGCACATCGTTGCGGCCGAGATCGTCGATGCCCTTGATCTGTTTCGGGTTGCCCTTGGCGACGATCAGCTCCATTTCGTTGTGCAGGTAGACCATGTATTGATCCATCGATCCTCTCGCGCGCAGCTGCTTGAGGTGCCCGATGTCGACGGAGCCGTAGATATCGGGCTGTAACGCGACGGAGCGCCCTTGGTACGTCCAGCCGCCTTTCTGGATGGCTCGCAGCAGAAGGCCGGGCGGCAGCGTGATCAGGGCGACGCTACCGATGGACGGGTTGCGACGCTGGAATGCGTTGATCACATCGGTCATGGCGAAGAATTGGTTCCCTGCCAGCCAGACCACCAATTGCGCGCCGTCCATTCCCTGGAGGGCAGCGATGCCTTTCGTCACGCGGCCGTCCCCATGGAAGATCCTCAAGTCGTCGTCTTTGTCCTGAGGCACAACTTCGTAGACCGCGCCTTTTGCGGTCGAGCTTCGCGCTTCGGCGGCGGGAGCAGGCGGGTCGATCGCGCAACCGGTGACAAGCAGCAGCGCGGCGACGCCGGCAATCAGAGGTTGGCGCACTTCCTCAGGGCTTGATGTAGGCGAAGCCTTGCCGCTGTTTCTGCGCGATCTCGACGACCCCGGCCGGCACGTACCCGATGTTGGGCAGCATGTCGGCGTAATTCAGCTTCATGTTCTTCATCGTGTTCTCGCAGGCGACGACCTTGACGCCATTCTTGAGCGTTTCGGCAACCCGCGCGGCGATCGGCGAATCGCTCTTCAGCATGCCGATGCCGGGTCCGTACGCAACGACCTCGATCTCGGGAGTGTCATCAGGCAACTCGGTTTGAACGTTGCGCACGTTGTTCAGCGCAAGATTCCACTTGGCAACTTCGCCGTCGCTGACCTGGAACACGATCTTGAGCGGAGCCGTCGTCGACTGCGCGCGCGATTCGGACGCAAGCGCCGCCGCCAAGGCGGTGCCGCCGGCAAGTGCGGCGAATCGTCGACGGGATGGTTGCGTCATGTTGTTTTCCAGGAAAGATGTAAAGGAAGGCAGGTGCGAAGGCGATGCCTCAGGAGAGGGCACGGAGGGCGGTTGCAATCCGCTGTTCCAGATAGATCCCGAAGAAGTCCCTGGAAAGGCCGACGATCGGCTCGGCGACCGGCCTGCCCGAGGCGTTGAAAAACATGACGGTCGGGGCAAAGCGGGCGCCGCTAGCCTCTGCGAACTCGCCCTGGGTTACGACGCGACCACGCCAGTCGCGCATGGTCTGGCGTGCCTCGAGCGCGACCTCGGCGATGGTCAGGTCCGGCCGGCCGAGAGCCGCCAACGGCTTCAGATAGTTCGCCCGCTCTTCCGCACAGAACTCGCACCCTGGCTGGGAGAACAGGACGACATTGACGCGCCTCGTGTCGGCGCTCAACGCATCCGGGAGTGGTTCGATCTTGTTCACGCTGCCATTAGAGGCCGGGCCGAAGCACCGGGACATCGGGCAAACACCTATCAACTTATGCGCACATGCTCATATGATCGCTACCGGTCTGAGCGGAGGTCGTGCATGGACGAGATGGGGGAAGTCTTCGAATCGGTAGCTCGCTACTTCCTGGTCCTGTCGGAGCCGGCGCGCCTGCGCATCCTTCACTCGATCTGCCAAGGCGAGAAGCCTGTCGGTGCGATCGTCGACGAGACGGAGCTCGCGCAGAGCAACGTCTCGCGCCATCTCAACATGATGTACCAGGCGGGCGTCTTGCGCCGCCGTCGAGAAGGGAGTCAGGTCTTCTACAGCGTCACCGATTCGACCTTGACGGACGTCTGTCGTGCGGTCTGCGTGCGCGTCTCGGCCGAGATCGATGACAAGCGGGGGCTCAAGCGGAGCTTCCAGGAACTGATCGAAGAATTCAAGTAGACGCCGTGGTTTCCGAGAATAAGTTGGGCGAACCGCGGATGTCGGGCCGCATCGTCAAGGCGCCGGAGGGCCAGCTCCCGGCGGACGTGATCGAGCTGGCGCGCAAGGCACGACGGCGGTTCATGGCCAGCGCATTGGCTATGGGTGCTGGCGCGGTGGCAGTGGATGCATCGAACGCTGCCGGCCCCGACGACGGCGATCCGGCGATCCTGACCCTTCCCGAGCACTCCAAGGGCCTTGGCCAGCCGGTCGCTGCCACGGGCTACGGGATGCCATCGAAGTGGGAGAAGAACATCCAGCGGCGGCAGAGCCCGGGGCTGACGCAGGTGGCGCAGGCGTCTGTTTCCTTCTGCCCGCTGCAGTCCCTGTTCGGCATCATCACCCCGAACGGCTTGCACTTCGAGCGCCACCACCAGGGCTGGTGGGACGTCGACCCTTCAAAGCATCGGTTGATGGTCAACGGCCTGGTGCGTGAGGCGCGCGTGTTCACGATGGACGACCTGATGCGGTTGCCCGCCGTGTCCCGAACGCACTTCATCGAATGCGGCGCGAACAGCGCCATGGAGTGGGCCAATTCAGCGGTGCCGAGCGTGCAGTACACGCACGGGATGCTCTCCTGCTGCGAGTTCACGGGGGTCAAGCTCTCGACCTTGCTCGACCTGTGCGGTGCCGATACGAAGCGAGGGCGATACGTCCTTGTCGAGGGCGCCGACGGATCGTCGATGACGCGCACGATTCCGATGGCCAACGCGCTCGACGACGTCATCGTCGCCTGGGGCATGAACGGCGAGATGCTGCGACCCGAGAACGGCTATCCGCTTCGACTCGTCGCACCGGGCATCCAGGGCGTGAGCTGGGTGAAGTACCTGCGCCGGATCAAGGTCGGTGACCAGCCGTTCTACACCAAGGACGAGGAGATCCACTACGTCGATCTCATGCCCGACGGCACCTACCGCCAGTTCACGTCGATCCAGGAATGCAAGTCGGTCATCACGACGCCTTCGGGCGCCCAGAAGTTGCTCGACAAGGGCTACTACAACGTCACCGGGTTGGCGTGGTCGGGGCGCGGCAAGGTCAGAAGAGTCGATGTCAGCGCGGACGGCGGCCGCAGCTGGCGGACTGCACGGCTCGAAGGCGACCCTCTGCCCAAGGCGCTGACCCGATTCAACATCGATTGGGTGTGGGATGGAGCGCCGGCCATCCTTCAGTCGCGCGCGATGGACGACACCGGCTACGTACAGCCGAAGATCAACCAGCTGCGCGCCGTGCGCGGGACCCGATCGCTCTATCACAACAACGCGATCCAGTCCTGGCGGGTCGCCGAGTCGGGCGAAGTGTCGAACATCCAGACGTTTTGACATGGCTGCGTCGCTGAACTCGCCCGTCATCATTCGACTTCGCGTGCAGATGCTAGGTGCGCTCGCGGTGGCCGCGGCGTTCGTGCCGTGTCTCGCCTCGGGTCAGGCTGCTCACAGGCCCGAGCTTTCGGGAATCGGCCGTCCGGCGACGCCCGCGGAAGTCAAGGCCTGGAACATCGACGTCCGAGGCGACTTTCAGGGCTTGCCCCAAGGCTCCGGGAGCGTCGCACTGGGAACAAAGGTCTGGGAAGCGAAGTGCTCGTCGTGTCACGGCGACTTCGGCGAGTCGAACCAGGTCTTCACGCCGATCGTCGGCGGAACGTCCAAGAAGGACATCGAGGCGGGCCGGGTCTACTTCCTGGCGAATCCCGGCTACCCGCATCGAACCACCTTGATGAAGGTGTCGAAGCTCTCGTCGGTCTGGGACTACATCAACCGCGCGATGCCCTGGAACGCGCCGAAGTCTCTATCGACCGACGAGGTCTACGGCGTGCTGGCGTACGTCCTCAATCTCGGCGACATCGTTCCGGCCGACTTCACGCTGTCGGACCAGAACATCGCCGAAGTGCAGCGGCGCTTGCCGAACCGGCTCGGCCACGTGTTCTACAAGCCGATGTGGGACACGCGCGGCAAGGGCGACGTGGCGAATCCGCCCTGCATGATCGACTGCCCCGTCGGTGGGAAGGTCGAGTCGTCGATTCCCGATGCGGCGCGCAACTCCAACGGCAACATTGCTGACCAGGTCCGCTCCTTCGGTGCGACGCGGGGCACGGATACGTCTGCCCACGCGACGGGTCCGGCAACGACCCAATCTGTCGCTGCGGCTGCCGTTCCTGGGTCGGTGCCGGCCGTCTCCCTCGATGCGTCGGCGTTGATCAAGTCGAACTCCTGCAACAGCTGCCATGGCATGACGAACAAGATCGTCGGCCCCGCGTTCCAGGACGTTGCAAAGAAGTACGCGGGCCGTTTTGAAGCTGTCGACTATCTCACCGCCAAGATCCACAAGGGCGGTCAGGGCGTATGGGGACCGATCCCGATGCCCGAGCAGGCGCAACTGAGCGGCGCCGACGCAAGAGCGATCGCCCAATGGCTCGTGGGCGGCGCGAAATGAACCACTTTCCGTGGGTCGATGCCGATGCGGTGATGACCCGCTTTTGCCACGATGACGGCGTGAGCGTCGCCGTCACCGCAACCAAGGACACAACATGAATTCCAGACGAGACGTATTGAAGCAGGGCGGCCTCCTGGCGCTGCTGGTGAGCTGTGGCGCGCTGACCGTGGAACAAGCGCGGGCAGCCGATATCCCGGGGTTCGACGCGAAGACGCTCGACGATGCGCTGAAGATCCTGGGCGGCAAGCCTGCCGACAGCAAGGACGTCGCGATCACGTCCCCCGACATCGCCGAGAACGGCGCGGTCGTACCGATCGTGGTGACCAGCGCGATCCCGAAGACCGAGGCGATCTACATCCTGGTCGAGAAGAACCCGTTCCCGCTCACCGCGTCGTTCGCGATCCCCGAGGGCACCGATGCCTACGTGGCGACTCGGGTCAAGATGGGCGAGAGCACCAAGGTCCATGCCGTCGTCAAGGCCGACGGCAAGCTCTATTCGGCCTCGAAGGAAACCAAGGTGACCTTGGGCGGCTGCGGTGGTTGAAGCGCGCTTCGGGCCCGATTCATACATTGACGATCAAGGAGACTGACATGGCTGATCCGATGCGCATTCGCGCCCAGGCAAAAGACGGCGTGACCGATGTGAGAGTGCTGATGGCCCATCCCATGGAGACGGGCTTTCGCAAGGACTCGAGCGGCAAGACCATTCCGCCGCACTTCATCAACGACGTGAAGGCCACGAGCGGTGGCAAGACGGTGATCACGGCGAAGTGGGGCCAGGCGGTTTCGCAGAACCCGTTCCTGCAGTTTCGTTTCAGGGGTGCCAAGCCGGGGGACAAGGTTACCGTCACCTGGGTCGACAACATGGGCGAGACGCGCACCGACGAAGCAACGATCTCGTAGACGGCGACCGTCGGGTTGCTGGGATTGCGAGACAGGAGACACCATGAACCGCTACATCGCTGCTGCTCTGATCCTTTACGCGACGGGCGCCATCGCGCAGACGTCCAGCGACGGCATCGCCCAGTACCGGGCCATGCTCGCCGACGGCAACCCGGCCGAGCTGTGGGAAGCCAAGGGCGAGGCTCTCTGGAAGGAGCCGCGCGGGCCCAAGAAGGCGACGCTGCAGCGATGCGATCTCGGCCGCGGCCCGGGCGTCGTCAAAGGCGCATTCGTCGAGTTGCCACGCTTCTTCGCGGACACGGGTCGGGTCCAGGACCTCGAGTCGCGCCTGCTTACCTGCATGCAGGATCTGCAGGGATTCAATTCGGCGGAGATCGCCAAGACGCCATTCGGCAAGGGTGAGCAGGTGACCCTCGAGGCGCTGGTGGCGTGGATCGCGAGCGAATCGCGGGGCATGAAACTCAGCTTGCCTCAGGCGCACGCCCGCGAGAAGGACATGTACGAGGCCGGCAAGCGCGTTTTCTACTTTCGCGGCGGGCCCTACGACTTCTCGTGCGCCTCGTGCCACGGTCAGGAAGGCAAGCGCATTCGGTTGCAGGACCTCCCTGACTTGACGACGCAGAAGGGGGCGGGCTCGGGTTTCGGTGCGTGGCCTGCTTACCGTGTCTCGAGCGGCGAGCTCTGGAGCATGCAGCGGCGCCTGAGCGACTGCTACCGCCAGCAGCGGTTCCCGTATCCGGGATTCACCTCCGACGCCACCATCGCGTTGAGCGTCTACCTCGGCGTCACGGCGCGCGGTGCCGAATCGATCGCCCCTGCAATCAAGCGTTGATGAGAATGCCAATGAACACCACCTGCAATCGAACGATGGCCTGGCTTGCCACGTGGTCGGTGGTCGCTGTTGCCGGTTGTGCGTTGCCGGCGCCGGTTTCGGCGCCCGACTACGATGCGATGGCACTCGCGATGATCAAGAGCTCGTTCCAGCCGCAAGGCCAGGCGACGCTCGATCGTCTCGATCAGGATCCGCTGCAGCGCGCATGCTCCAGCGAGACGCCTCCGGCGGCCGATGTCGTTAGGCAGCTCGAGACCCGCGAGCTCGCGACCGTCAAGCCGCCGCCGGATGGCCGCTATCTCGGCGACTGGCGCGAGGGCGAGAAGCTCGCGCAGAACGGACGCGGAATGACCTGGACGGACCCGGCGGGCGTCGCCAACGGCGGCAATTGCTACAACTGCCATGAGCTGAGCAAGGCCGAGATCGCCTACGGCACGCTCGGCCCGAGCCTCTACAACTACGGCAAGCTGCGCGGCGTCGCCGATCCGTCGAGCGCCGCCGCCGCTCCCATCGTGCAATACACCTGGGGCAAGCTCTACAACGCCAAGGCTTACAACGCCTGCTCGATCATGCCGAGATTCGGCGAGGCGCACGTGCTGACGGCAAAACAGATGCAGGACATCATGGCCCTGCTCCTGGACCCCAAGTCGCCGGTCAATCAATAGGGGCTCGACCGCCCACCCGCGATGAGTATCAGTCGGCGAGAGTTCGTGCAGATGCTTGCGGTCGCGTCAGCGGGGGGCATGGCGCTCGAGCATCGTGCCGTCCTTGCCGCCGAACCCGGCGCCGCCGAGCGCTTCTACGACGTTCCCAAGTTCGGCAACGTCAGCTTCCTGCACTTCACCGACTGCCACGCGCAGCTGCAGCCGATCCATTTTCGCGAGCCGAGCGTCAACCTCGGGCTCGGCGATGCCCTGGGTCGACCCCCGCACCTGGTCGGCGACAAGCTGCTGAAGGAGTTCGGCATCGCGCCCGGCACGGCGCGGGCTCATGCGTTCACCTACCTCAACTTCGAAGCGGCGGCCCGCACCTACGGGCGGGTCGGCGGCTTTGCCCACCTCGCCGCTCTCGTCAAGCAGTTGCGCGCGTCACGCCCTCACGCGATGCTGCTCGATGGCGGCGACACCTGGCAGGGCTCGGCGACCGCGCTGTGGACCAACGGGCAGGACATGGTCGACGCCTGCAAGCTGCTCGGCGTCGACTGCATGAGCGGACACTGGGAGTTCACGCTGGGCGCGAAGCGAGTGAAGGAGATCGTCGAGAAGGATCTCGCCGGGCGCATCAGCTTCCTCGCGCAGAACGTCAAGACCGCTGATTTCGGGGATGCCGTCTTCGAGGCCTATGTCATCCGGCAGATCAACGGCGTTCCCGTCGCTGTCATCGGCCAGGCTTTTCCGTACACGCCCATCGCCAATCCGCGCTATCTCGTCCCCGACTGGTCGTTCGGCATTCAGGACGAGAACATGCAGAAGGTGGTCGACGAGGCGCGTGCCAAGGGTGCCCAGGTCGTCGTCGTGCTGTCGCACAACGGGATGGACGTCGACCTGAAGATGGCGACGCGCGTGTCCGGGATCGACGCCATCCTGGGGGGGCACACCCACGACGGCGTGCCGGCGCCTGTCATCGTCAAGAACCGAGGTGGTCAGACGCTCGTGACCAACGCCGGGTCGAACACCAAGTTCCTGGGCGTTCTCGATTTCGACGTTCGCGACGGCGGGGTTCGCGACTATCGCTACAAACTGATGCCGATCTTCGCGAACCTCCTGCCCGCGGACCGGGAGATGCAGTCTTACATCGAGAAGGCACGGGCGCCGTTCGCGGCGAAGCTCGACGAAACCCTCGCGGTCAGCGAAGGGCTTCTCTATCGGCGCGGCAACTTCAACGGCACGTGGGACCAGTTGATCGTCGACGCGATCATGGAGGTCAAGGGCGCTGAGATCGCCTTCTCGCCCGGATTCCGCTGGGGAACGACCTTGCTGCCGGGGCAAACGATCACCCGCGAACTGATGATGGACCAGCTCGCGATCACGTATCCGTATTCGACGCTCACGCCAATGACGGGAGAGACCATCAAGATCATCCTCGAGGATGTCTGCGACAACCTCTTCAACCCTGACCCCTACTACCAACAGGGCGGCGACATGGTCCGTGTCGGCGGGCTCGAATACACCTGCACGCCGAGCGCCAGGACCGGTGCGCGAATTTCGGACATGCGCCTGGCGGGCAAGCCGATCGAGGCCGGGAAGACCTACAAGGTCGGCGGCTGGGCGCCCGTCGCCGAAGGTGCGAAGGGCGAGCCGATCTGGGACGTCGTCGAGGCTTATTTGCGTGACCACAAGACGATCGGTGCTCGCAAGTTGAATCGCCCGACGCTCGTGGGCGTGGACGGCAATCCGGGCATGGGCACCTGATGAAGCCAATCGCCGCCCTGTCGCTGGCCGCCTTGTCGGCTTCGTTGCCGACGAGCTCGGCACATGCCCAGCAGGCCGTCCTCCGGCTGCCGTCGATCAGCCTTCAGGTCGCGCTCAAAGCGGCTGACGCAGCGCTGGTGGACTGTCGCACCAAGGGCGCGTTGGTCGCCGTGGCAGTGACCGATCGGTCCGGGGTCGTCCTCGCGCTGCTGCGCGACCCGCTCGCCGGCATGCACACCCCGGACGCCGCCACACGCAAGGCCTGGACAGCGGCGAGTTTCAGGAACGCGACGACCGCGCTCGAGCGAGCGACCGGTCCGTCCACGGACTCGAACGGCATCAGGCAACTCCCCGGCGTGGCGATGGTCGGCGGTGGTCTGCCCATCAGCGCGGCGGGTCAGCAGGTCGGCGCGATCGGCGTGTCGGGTGCGCCGTCCGGAAAGCTCGATGAGGCCTGCGCGGAGGTCGGGCTGGCGGCTGTTCGAGACGACCTCGAGCTCGGTCAATAGTTCGCGCCTGCAGGCAAACGCACGCGCGGCGACGGCTCGCTTCCATGTGGCTCTCCATCGCGCGGGTTGATCGGCGGGGAAACGTGAGCATCCCGACCGTTGCCGTGGTGCGCATCTGTGTCGCCGGTGCCTTGTGTCTCGGCACCTGGCAAGCTGCGTCCGCCGCAGCCCCCGAGCCGGGCGCACACGAGTTCGAGGCGACGGCCGTTCCGATGAAGGTGGTCAAGGTGGCGCCGCACAGCTACTACGTCGAGGGGCAGGCGGGTGCGGTGTCGACGGCGAACCAGGGCTTCAATTCGAACGCTGCGTTCGTCGTCACGACGAGCGGCGTGGTGGTCTTCGACGCGCTGGGTACGCCCGCCCTGGGCAAGCGCCTGAGCGACCTCATTGCAAGAACGACGGCTCAGCCGGTTCGACGCGTCATCCTCAGTCACTACCACTCGGACCACTTCTACGGGCTGCAGGCCTTCCAGCGGCCGGGCGTCGACATCTGGGCGCACGAGCTCGTACGCGACTATCTGGCGTCCGAGGCGCCGGCGGCGCGCCTGGCCGAGCGACGTCAGTCGCTCGCGCCGTGGGTCAACGCGAAGTCACGCATCGTCGTCCCGGATCGCTTTCTCGCCGAGGACACCTGGTTCATCCTCGGTGGCCTTCATTTTCACGTCATGCACGCGGGACCCGCTCACACTCCCGAGGATCTGATGATGCTGGTCGAGGAAGACAAGGTCCTGTTCGTGGGCGATCTCGTGTTCTCGGGCCGCATCCCGTTCGTCGCCGATGCGGATGTGAGCGCATGGATCAAGGCGCTCGACCGCGTGCTCGAGCTCAAGCCCCGGATCATTGTCGGCGGGCATGGGACGTACTCGACCCACGCGATCGCTGATCTCGCCCAGACACGCGACTATCTGGTCTACCTTCGGAGCCAGATATCGGCGGCGTTCGAGCAGGGCCTCGACTTCGATTCGGCCTACCGGCAGATCGACTGGTCGAGGTTCGCAGCGCTTCCGGCTTTCGAGGCGGCGAATCGGCGCAACGCCTATCAGGCTTATTTGAACGTCGAGCGCGATGCACTAAGCGCTGCAAAGAAGAGCCAGCGCTGACACGCGCTTGGCGCGCGCAGGGCGCGAGTCGTTACCGCCCGAGACTCTCGCATACCTTGCGCAGTCGCCGCGCGGCGTCCTCGGCAACCTCCTGAACCACGGGTTGCTTGACCATCTCCATCATCACCATCGGATCAACAAAAGCGACGGTGACACGGCCTTCGCCTTCCTGCCGGACGACCACGTTGCAGGGCAGCAGCAAGCCAATGTCCGGGTCGGCCTCCAAGGCCTTGTGCGCGAGCGGCGGGTTGCAGGCACCGAGAATGCGATAGGCGGGCATGTCGAGGCCCAGTTTTTCCTTCATCGCGCCCCGGACATCGATGTCGCTCAAGACGCCGAAGCCTTCTTGCTTCAGCGCCGCCATGACACGTTCGACGGCCTCGCCGAACGGAAGATCGAGCTTTGCGTGAAATCCGTACATAGTGACTCCTTGTTGGCGCGGCCGAGGAAACTGATCCCCTAGACGTCAATGCTCATGATGCATGTTCTGATAATTCGCGCGGGAACACCCCACCGCCATCACGTTTGGATTCTGAAGGGTGGGTCATCGTTGCAGCGTGAAGAGATCCTCGCCCTGGTGCCAACGTCGCGAGGCTCGTGGGAGTGCCTTGCGGCGTGAGAAGTGCGATCGCGTCGAGGTCCGAAAGCGTCGGGTCGGCGCTGAAGCGCAGGGCGCCCGGCGCCGCCAGCCAACCCATCGCGCCCGCCACGAGCCCCAGCGCGAGCGGCTTGCGCAGTGCCGTGTTGCGCCAGCCTCGCCAGAGCGCGACGAGGATCGCGGCGAAGATCCCGGCCCACGGCGTAAAGCCACCGTCGCGAATGTCGAAGACCGACCAGGGTGCACTGCGGTACTGCTCGAACCAGAGCACGACAAAGGCGATGCGGGCAGCGATCGCGCCGGCGAGCAGCATGTCGAGAAGACTGCCGACGATGCTGACCCGCTGGCGGCGACCGGCCAGATAACCAACCGCCGCGGCCACCAGACCGCAGATCAGCAGCACGACCAGCTGAGTCGGTATGGCGACGGGCCCGATGCTGACGGCGAGCTTGCTCATCAGACGTTCAATGCCGCCTTGAGCGACAAGCCCAGGGCGACGACGAGGAGGACGATCGCGAATCCGACCTGGACATGGGCGGCCGACAGCCGGTGCGAGGCGAAGCGGCCCGCGAGCATGCCGGCGGCCGTGGCGGCCGTGAACAGAAGCGTCAGCTCCAGCGGCAGGACCGCACCATGGAGCACAGCAGTGAGCACGCCGCCGGCGCCGACGATCGCGATGACCAGCAACGAGGTCGCGACGATGCCGTGCATCGAGAGCGCAGTGAACCTTCGTAGCAACGGGACGATCACGAAACCGCCGCCGACTCCCAGCAGGCCGGTCATGAAGCCGGTCAGCGCGCCGATGCCGGCGAGCAGCAGCGTCGTGAGCCGGGTCCAGACGAAGCGCCCGGTCTGCGTGTCGATCCGGCCGAGGGTCGACCCGGAATAGGCCTCCGCAGGCACACGCCTGAACGCTTGCGCCAGCAACCGAATCGACACCAGCACCATGACCGCGGCGAAGAGTCCGAGCAGTACCCGCTGCGAAACGGCATGTGCGGCGCTGATACCCAGCGCCGTGACCGGAATTCCGGTTGCGGCCATCAATGCCGCGGCCCGATAGCGAACCAGCCTGCGACGAAAACCTTCGATCGCGCCGATCCCCGCACCGCCGGCCACGGCGATCAACGCGACCGGCGCCGCCTGCTGCATGGACCAGCCGAGGCCGACCACGAGGGCCGGAACGGCGAGGATCCCGCCGCCGGCGCCGGTCAGCCCCAGAACAGCGCCGACGAGCACGCCCAGAGCGAGGGAAATGAGCACGAAAGGCGGAGCGACGCTGTCAGCTCCGCGCAAAAAGCGAGCCGAGGTATCGGTCGTGCAGCCACATGCCGAGCAGCATCGCAGCGGCGAACCACAGCGCTGGAACGAAGCCGGCACCGATCGCGGTGATGGCCGGGCCAGGGCACAGCCCGCCCAGCCCCCAACCGATTCCGAACAGTGCGCCGCCCGCGACCAGGCGGATATCGACGACGCGGCTCTCGGGGAGTTCGATTGCCTCGCCCGACCAAGCCAGCTTGCGACGGCGTGCCATCGCGAAGCCGGCGATGCCGACGAGGATCGCGCCGCCCATCACGAACGCCAGGCTCGGGTCCCAGCGCCCGAACAGGTCGAGAAAGCCCTGGACCTTGGTCGGGTCGGTCATGCCACCGGCGATCAGGCCGACGCCGAACAGCACGCCGCTGACGACGGCAACGAAAGTCTTCATTCTTGATCCCTGTGATCAGAGCAGATGCTTGACGACGTAGACCGCGATCACGCCGGCGCCCATGAAGGCCAAGACGTTGGCAAGAGAGCGCGGCGAGAACCGGCTCAGCCCGCACACGCCGTGGCCGCTGGTGCAGCCGTTGCCCATGCGCACGCCGATGCCCACGAGCAACCCGGCAGCGAGCAGCGTGCCGGTGCCGGCGACCGAGGTCATCGGCGGCAGCGGTCGGAAGAGCGCCCAGAGCGAGGGCGCTGCGATCATGCCGAGCAGGAACCACAGTCGAAGGGCCTGGCCTCGCAAGGATCCGCGCGTTAGCCCCTGCAACGCAGTGCCGACGATGCCGGCAATGCCCGCGATGCGGCCGAGGCCGAGGACATAGAGGGTCGCGCTGAGTCCGATCAGCAGACCGCCGACGAGGGAGGCCCAGGGGGTGAAATGCGTGTAGTCGATGCTCACCGACGTGATTCCTGCGTCGTGGAGGGACGCCGCCTCGGACGCGGAGTCGCGACCGGTCGACAGAACGTCTCGTAAAGGGTTCGCAGCACCGCGAGCGCGGGCGCCGAGGCGATCCGGTAGAAGATGAACTTGCCCTCGCGGCGCGTCCCGACGAGGCCCTCCTCGCGCAACACGCCGAGTTGCTGCGACAGAGTCGGCTGGCGGATGCCGGTCAGCGTCTCCAACGCCGAGACATTGCATTCGTCTTCGACGAGATGGCAAAGCAGCAGCAGACGGTCGGGATTCGCCAGCGCCTTGAGCAGTACAGCGGCATCCGCGGCAGCGCCAGCGAGCGCTGCCACCGGCACTTCCGGAGCGGGAGACGCGACGCGCCTCGATGGGAGCGACTTGTTCATCGCGCCCTCAGCCCTGCGGGCTGTCCGCCATGCGCCCGCAGTACTCGCGCATCTGCTCGGGCAGGTCCTCAGGGCATACACCGCAGAGCCGATTGCCCGGGACCGCGTAGTCGATGAACTTGGGATACGGGAGGTCGAGCCCCGACATGATGGCCTTGAATTCGTCGAGGCTCCGACCGTGCCCGAGCCGCGGGTTGCGGCGCTTCTCCTGTCCGATGGAGGACACCTGCCGATCCTGATAGTCGTGCGCCGGGTACACCAGCACTTCGTCGGGCAAACCGAACAGCTTCTCGGTGACGCTGCGATAAAGGGCGGCGGCATCGCCGTTCTGGAAGTCCGTTCGGCCACAACCGTCGATCAGCAGCGCGTCGCCGCTGAACAGGCGGTCGTCCCAGCGGTAGGCAAAGTGACCATCCGTGTGGCCTGGCGTGTGCAGCGGGTCCAGCCGGATGCTGCCCATCTGAAACGGAACGCCTTCGACGACGCCGACGTCGGCACAGGGCAACCGGTCGATGGCAGGCGCGGCGATCCTGCTGCCGACGCGCTCCTTCAAATGCCGCGCCGCCGTGATGTGGTCGGCATGGATATGAGTGTCGAGTGTGTAGGTCAGCTTCAGGCCCAGCGATTGGAGAACCTGAAGGTCTCGGTCGATCGAGTTGATGACCGGATCGATCAGCAACGCCTCGCCGGTCGTTTCGCAACCGAGCACGTACGTATACGTGTTCGAGATCGGTTCGGACAACTGCCTGAAAATCATCGGTGACTTCCTTTCGAGGGAAAA
>JALYXU010000028.1 GCA_030946925.1 Pseudomonadota bacterium | reverse complement strand
CGCAGGTCGCCCGGCAGTCGCTGCAGGCGGCCGAGTCCGGCCTGCAGGCGGTGCAGAACACGATCGGCGGCATGAACTCCATCCGCGACCACATCCAGGAGACGTCGAAGCGGATCAAGCGGCTCGGCGAGTCGTCGCAGGAGATCGGCGAGATCACCGAGCTGATCTCGGACATCACCGAGCAGACCAACGTGCTGGCCCTGAACGCGGCGATCCAGGCCGCTTCGGCAGGAGAGGCGGGCCGCGGCTTCTCGGTCGTCGCTGAAGAAGTGCAGCGCCTGGCCGAACGCTCGGCCGATGCGACACGGCAGATCGCGGCGCTGGTGAAGACGATTCAAACCGACACCCAGGACGCCGTCGGCGCGATGGAGCGCTCGACCCAGGGCGTCGTCGAAGGCACGCGCCTCTCCGACGCGGCCGGCACGACGCTCGGCGAGATCGACCGCGTGACGCGCCAGCTCACCGAGCTGGTGACGCAGATTTCGCAGCAGGCGCTGGCCGAGGCGCAGTCGGCCAACGTCGTCGCTGCCAACATCCAGCACATCTTCGCGGTCACCGAGCAGACCAGCGAGGGCACGCGCTCCACCGCGCAGATGGTGCGCGAACTCTCGCGCACGGCCGAGGAGCTGAACCAGTCGGTGTCGCGCTTCAAGATCGCCTGATCGGCAGACCACGGCGGCGCCGGCCGGGCGTCCCCCAACCAACCCAGCAAGCCGAGGCTCAGCATGGACAGCACGCTCGACGACCCCTCCGCGGCTGACGCGGCCCTCCCCGCCGGCGACGACCTGAGCGCGATCGCCTGGGTCTACGACGAGCTGCGCCGCACGCTCGACGCCGCGCACAAATCGCTGCGTCGTTTCATCAAGGACGCGGAGGCCGTCAGCGGCTCCGATCTCGACGCCGTCGATCCGGGCGTGCTGCGGGCGGCCCGGGCCCAGTTCCACCAGGGTGTCGGCGCGCTCGAGCTGGTCGGCCTGCCGGCGCCTGCGGTCGTGCTGCGTGCCAGTGAAGCGGCAGTCCAGCGCTGCATCGGCAAGCCGCAGTCGCTGACGCAGGAGCTGGTCGTCGACATCGAGCGGTCGTCGTTCGCGTTGCTCGACTACCTCTCGCGCGTGCTCGGCGGCAAGTCCGTCTCGCCGCTGTCCCTGTTCCCGCAATACCGGGCCGTCCAGGAGGCCGTCGACGCCGATCGCGTTCACCCGGCCGACCTCTGGGCGGTGGACTGGCGCTGGCGCGAGACCGCCAGCGACAGCGACGTCGTCGCCCGCAACGCCGATGCGGCGGTCCGGGCCCAGCTCGAGGGCCATCTGCTGCAGCTGATGCGCGACAAGCAGGCCTTGACCGCCGCGGCGCGCATGAGCGAAGTCACCGCCGGCCTCGCCTCGGGCTCGTCGCATCCGCACGTGCGGACGTTCTGGAACCTCGCCGCGGCGATGTTCGAGGCCCAGCACCACGGCTTGCTCCCGTTCGACATCTTCAGCAAGCGCGTCGCCTCGCGTCTGCTCGCCCAGTTCCGGATCCTGCAGCGCGGCGATTCCGACGTCTCCGAGCGGCTGGCCCGCGATCTTCTGTTCTTCTGCGCCCAGGCGGCGACTCCGGCGCGCGGCTTGCGCGTGCCGCGCCTCGACGTCGTCCGCACCGCTTACGGCCTGCCCGAGCAGGTGCCCACCGACTACTCGCTGAGCGTGCTCGGCCGCTTCGATCCGGCCGTCATCGCCCACGCCAAGAAGCGTGTCGCCTCGGCCAAGGAAGCGTGGTCGGCGACGGCCGGCGGCGAAATGCACCGGATGGCCGGCCTGAGCGAGCAGTTCGCGCTGGTCGGCGATTCACTGCGCAAGCTCTTCCCCTACGGAGAAAGCTTCGCCACCGAGCTGCAGACGGCGGTCGCGCAGACCCAGCAGGCCAATGCCGCGCCGCCGGCGCCGCTGGCGATGGAAGTGGCGACCAGCCTCCTCTACATCGAGGCCGCGCTGGAGGATGGCGACTTCGACGATCCCGACCACGCCGACCGTGTCCGCCGCCTCGCCGAGAGGCTCGCCGCGGTGCGCCAGCAGACGCCCCCCGAGCCGCTCGAGGCCTGGATGGAGGAGCTCTATCGGCGCGTCTCGGATCGCCAGACCATGGGCAGCGTGGTGCAGGAGCTGCGCGCCTCGCTGAGCCTGGCAGAGAAGGCGATCGACGCGTTCTTCCGCGATCCTTCCGATGCCGCGGTCCTCGTCGACGTGCCGATCCAGCTCGGCTCGATGCGCGGCGTTCTCTCGGTGCTCGGCATGGACCAGGCATCGCTGGCGCTGTCGCGCATGCGCGAAGAAATCCAGGGCCTGGTGTCGGCACCTGCCGCCGAAGGGCTGGTCGTCAAGCCCGGCGTGTTCGACCGGCTCGCCGGCAACCTGAGCGCGCTCGGCTTCATGATCGACATGCTGAGCGTGCAGCCGCAGCTCGCCAAGTCGCTGTTCGTCTACGACGCCGATGCCGGCACGCTGGCGCCGGTGATGGGCCGCAGCGGCCGCGCCAAGAGCGACGAACCGGCGCCGGTCGAGCCGCGTCTGATCGAACAGGCGCAGATGCTTGCCTTCAGCTCGGTGCGCGACGACGTGCCGCTGCAGGACGTGACCCGCGACCTGGAACGGCTCTCGCACGAGGCCCAGGCGGCTGATCAGCCGGGCCTCGCCGCGGCGGTGCTGAAGGCCCAGGAGGCGATTCATCTCGCCGCCGACGACAGGGCGAAGGTCACGACGGCGCGAGGTGAGCTCTCCGAAGCTCTGGTCGACTTCGTCGCCACCTCGACCGAGCCGGCAGGCCTGATGCCGGTCAGCGAGCCGATGCCGCTGGCGCCGATGCTGCCGATCACGCTGGTCGCCGATTTCGAGCACGACGAAGAGATGCGCGAGGTCTTCCTGGAGGAAGCGCGTGAAGTGGTCGGGGACGCGACGGCGGCCTGCGCCGCCCTCAAGCAGTCGCCCGGCGACCTGCCGTTGCTGACGACGCTGCGGCGCGCCTTCCATACCCTCAAGGGCAGCTCGCGCATGGTCGGGCTGAAAGCGTTCGGCGAGGCCGCCTGGGCATGCGAGCAGGTCTTCAACACCGAACTCGCGGAACAACGCGAAGCCGAGCCGGCATTGATCCAGTTCGCCGGCTGGGCGCTCGAGCAACTCGGCGCCTGGGTCGAGGCGATCGCTGCCGGCTCCGGCGCCGGCCGCAACGAAGGCGAGATCAAGATGGCGGCCGACCGCGTGTCGCATCGCCTGCGAAGCGCCGAGGCGAGCTCGGACATCGCCTTGCCGATGGGCTTTCCAGCCGACCTGCCGAGCCGCGACGATCTCGATCTCCAGGCGACCACCGCGGCCGCCGCGCCGGTCGCACCGGCGTCAGCCGCGCCGGCTGAGCCAGCCGAGCCGACGGAACCGGCCGAGGTGGCGTTCGAGCTCGATCTTTCGGGCCTCGATCGACTCGAGCCGTCGACGAGCCCGGCGACTCCGACTGCCAACGCCAATGCCAACGCCAGCGCGGACGCCGCCGGCTCGCCGATGTTCGAGCGATTCGACGATGCGCGCGCGGAAGCGTTGCAGACGACCTTCGGCAACGCCCGGCTGCAGCCGGACTCGGAATGGTCGCGTGGTGTCGATCTCGATCTCGGCAGCGCCGGCGAGCCGACGCCCCTGTTCGAAGCGTTGGCAGCGAGCGGCGCCGAGCCGTCCGACCTCGAGCCCGCGGCGGGGGCGCCCGCAGACGGCGACGAGCTCGTGTTCGATCTGTCGGGTGGCGAAGCGGAGGCGCCGGCACTGAACCAGCTCGACCTCGATCTGCGAGGCGACCCTGCTGCGACCAGCGGCGTGACAGCGAGCGGAAGTACCGCGTCCTCAGACGCGACAGCGAGCGCGGCGCCCGGGCCGGAGGGCAGCGCCGACGAGGGCGTCAAGATCGTCGGGCCGTTGCGCATCGGCATCCCGCTTTTCAATATCTATCTCAACGAAGCCGACGAGCTGTCCCGGCACCTGATGACCGAGGTCGCCGAATGGGCGATGGAGCTGCACCGTCCGCTCGGCGAGGCGCCGATCGCGCTCGCCCACTCGCTTGCTGGCAGCTCGGCGACGGTCGGCTTCACCGAGCTTTCGCATCTTTCGCGGCTGCTCGAGCACGCCCTGGCGCGCTCGCAGGTGATCGGCCACGGCACCGACGAGGAGGCCCGGCTTTTCGTCAATTCGGCCGAAGAGATCCGACGCTTGCTGCACCAGTTTGCCGCGGGCTTCCTGAAGGAACCGGCAGCGGAGCTGCTGCAGCGCCTGGCCGACCACGAGCTCTCGTCGGCGAAGCGTCTGGAAGCCGTGACCGCAGCCGACGAGCTGGCGGGAGACGAGGACAGCGAGCTGCCGGTCGACGCGGCACTGCAGGTCGAAACGCTTCTCAGCATCGACACCAGCCAGGCCGTTTCCGACACCGTGTCGCCGCCGGTTCTGACGCCGCCCGAGTCGCGTCGGACGCGAGCGCGCAACGAGGACGAGCAGGTCACCGAGCCGGCTGCTCTCGACCAGGTGCCCCATCGAAGCGACGTCGACGCGCCATCGCTCGCAGCGGCAGCTGCCGTCGACCAACCGCCGACCCCGGCACCGGCGCAGACCGACTTCGAGCCGGTCGCATCGTCGTTCGGCGCGCTGGCGCCGTTCGGATCGCTCGGACTTGCCGAGCTGAAGCCGCTCGCCGCCGCGCCGACCGAAACCGGCCGCCCGGCGCAGGCGCCGCGCTCGACCACGTTCGGCGATATCGATGACGACATCGACTCGGTCGACGCCGTCGACCTCGAGCTGTTCCCGATCTTCGAGGAAGAGGCGCTCGACTTGTTGCCGCGCCTGGCCGGCCAGTTGCGCGACTGGGCCGGCGAGCCCGCGACGACCGCCCACGCGGCCGCCTGCATGCGGACGCTGCACACGCTCAAGGGCGGCGCTCGCCTGGCCGGGGCGATGCGTCTCGGCGAAATGGCGCACCGACTCGAGACCCGCATCGAGCGCCTGACGGCCGAGGACGCGAGCGTCGACGCCGCCGACGTCGAAGCGCTGCAGGCGCGCTCCGATGGCATGACCCAGGCCTTCGACGCGCTCCGTAATCGCGACGCCCAGGCCTATGCCGACGCGGTCGCCGCGGCGACGACACCGCTGCCGGCGCCGCCGCCACCGAGGCGGGCCGCGTCGATGCCGGCCGAGCCGTCGGGAAGCCCGCCGGCCACGGCCGAGC
>JALYXU010000323.1 GCA_030946925.1 Pseudomonadota bacterium | reverse complement strand
ACGCTGGCCCCGGCAGCCCGCGAGGTGGCGCGCCAGCCCGAGCGCGTCGCCGTGGTCGAGCCACGCGGTTCCGATCGCTCGATCCTGCCGCGTCCCGGCGAAGCGCGCCGCGAGCCGCCGGTGGCCGCCGAGCCGATCCACTTCGGCTCGCTCGGCGCCGGCTCCGATGCCGCCAGTGCGCAGCGCGACCGTCTGGAAATGATGACCGAGCTGCGCTCGATGAAGGGCCTGATCGAGGAACGCTTCGGCGTCCTCGCGTTCATGGAAAAGCTGCAGCGCCGTCCGGCCGAAGCGCGCCTGTCGCAAAAGCTCCTCGACTGCGGTTTTTCGCCGGCACTGATCAGGAAGATCGCCGAAGGCCTCGGCAGCGAGATCGCCGACGAAGCCGCCTGGGCGGCCAGCGTGCTGGAGCGCAACCTGCAAAGCCAGGGCGCGGCCGATGCGTTCGAAGACCGGGGCGGTGTCTACGCCCTGGTCGGCCCGACCGGCGTCGGCAAGACCACGACCACCGCCAAGATCGCTGCCGCGTTCGCGGCGCGCCATGGCGCCGGCAACCTCGGCCTGGTCACGCTCGATGCCTACCGGGTCGGCGCCCACGAGCAACTGCGCGCCTACGGCCGGATCCTCGGCGTGCCGGTGCACACCGCGCACGACCGCGCCTCGCTCGACGACCTGCTCGAGTTGCTCGGCGCCAAGAAGATGGTGCTGATCGACACCGCCGGCATGGCCCAGCGCGATGCCCGCACGCAGGAGCTGCTCGAGATGCTGTCGCATCCGCGGCTGCAGCGCCTGCTCGTCATCAGCGCCGCGTCGCAGGGCGAGACCATCGAAGACGTGGTGACGGCATACCGCGCCGCGAGCTGCGCCGGCGTGATCCTCAGCAAGCTCGACGAAGCGGTCAAGCTCGGTCCGGCGCTCGACGCCGCGATCCGCCACAAGCTGAAGGTGGTCGGCGTCGCCAACGGCCAGCGCGTGCCTGAAGACTGGCACCACCTGTCGGCCAACGCGCTGGTGCAGCGCGCGCTGCGCAGCAGCGGCAACTCGGCCTGGCGCTTCGATGCCAGCGAGATGCAGCTGGTCTTCGCCGCGGCGCAAAGCGGCGCGTCGCGAGAGGCGATGCCGGCATGAACTTGACGCCCTCACGCTGCATCGCGACGAAGCCATGAGCCTGCCCACCCACTCGCACGACGACCAGGCGACCGGCCTGCGCCAGATGTTCGCGCATCGCCGGATGCGCTTCGTGCCGGTCGTCTCCAATCCGCACATCGGCTTCGGCGGCGTCCTGCTCGAACGCCTGTGCACGGCGTTCGCCGAGCGCCAGGCGACCACCCTCGTCGTCGACGCCGGCGAGCGCGCCGGCGCGGCCGGCGAGATGGCGCTCGTCGACCTCGGCCAATGCATCGAGCCGCTGTCGAAGAAGGTGTCTTACCTGGCGGCCAACGGCTTGTCGATCCGCTTCGTCGACGCCGCGGGCTCGACCCGCGCCTTCCTGCAACGGATCGGCGAGGCCGCGCCCGAATCCGACATCGTCCTCGTCCACGCCAGCGCCAGCGAGCTCTGCCGCATGTTCTCGCAGAAGAACCCGGGCGCCGCGGCAAGCGAATCAGCCTGCCCGATCGTTCTCGCCGAAGACCATCCGGCCAGCGTCACCCATGCCTATGCGGCGATCAAGCTGCTGGCCCAGCGCGCCGGCTTGCCGGTGTTCGACCTCGTGCTCGGCGCGGCGCCGCAATCGCCGCGCGCGGGTCGCATCGCCAGTCAGCTGGCGTCGTGCACCGATCTGTATTTCGGCGGCGTGCTGCGCGACTGGGCCCGCGTCGATCCGGCCGGCGACGCGACCGAGCCGCCGGGCGCCGAGCTGGACCGGATCGTCGCGCATCGACTGGTCGGCGATTTCACTGCGCGCCCGGCCCGGCTCGACATCGCCGCGAGCGCCGCGTTCTCATGATTTCCGGAGCCGCCATGTACACCGCCAAAGGCCAGCTGGACCTGAACACCACGCTGAAGCAGTACAGCAGCCTGGTGCGACGGCTGGCCCACCAGATGATCGCCAAGCTGCCGGCCAACGTCGAGATCGACGACCTGATCCAGGTCGGCATGATCGGCCTGACCGACGCCCTGTCGCGCTTCGACCCCGCCCAGGGAGTGCAGTTCGAGACCTTCGCGACGCAACGGATCCGCGGCGCCATGCTCGACGAGCTGCGCGGCAACGACTACCTGTCGCGCGGCACCCGCAAGCAGCAGCGCTCGATCGAATCGGCAGTGGCCAGGCTCGAGCAGCAGCTCGGCCGCGCGCCGGTCGAAAGCGAGATCGCGCAGGAGATGGGCATCGCGCTGAACGACTATCAGGAATTGCTCGGCAAGGTCCGCGGCACCCAGCTGGTCTATCTCGAGGACATGTCGGGCGCCGACGGCGACAACGATTTTCTCGACCGCCACGTCGCCGACGAAGACGTCAATCCGCTGGCCCAGCTGCAGGACCACCGGATGCGCACGGCGCTGGTCGAGGCGATCAAGGTCCTGCCGGAGCGCGAGCAGTACGTGATGAGCATGTACTACGAGCACGACATGAACCTGAAGGAAATCGCCGCCGTGCTCAAGGTCACCGAGTCGCGCGTCTGCCAGCTGCACAGCCAGTCGATCGCCCGCTTGCGCGTCAAGCTGCGCGAGCACTGAGGCTTAGCCGATGCGTCGCGCGTGGCCGCTGCCGGCGCTGCTGGCCTGGGCCGGGTGCTGGCTCGCCTTGGCCGGCGCGCTGGCGGTCGGCGCCTCGCTGCTGCTCGGCTTCGCTGCTGCCTCGGCGCTCGCCGCAGCGCTCGCGATGGTCGGCTCGACGCCATGGCGCCGCGTGTTCGTCGGCGCCGGCTTTCCGCTGTCGTTTGCCGCCACCGGGATGGCGGGGAGCGTGCCGGCGTGGGCCTGGCTGCTGCCGCTCGCGGCGCTGCTGCTGTGCTATCCGATCGCCACCTGGCGCGACGCCCCCGTCTTTCCGACACCGAAGGGGGCTCTGCGCGGCCTCTCGGCCCGCCTGGCACTTGCCGACGGCGCCCGCGTGCTCGATGCCGGCTGTGGTCTGGGCGATGCCTTGCTCGAACTGCACCGCGAATATCCGCGTGCGGCGATGAGCGGCATCGAGTGGAGCCGGCCGCTGCGTGTCGTCTGCGCCTGGCGTTGCCGGTTCGCGAGCGTGCGCCGGGCCGACCTCTGGAGCGCCGACTGGTCGGCGTTCGATATGGTCTATGTCTTCCAGCGGCCGGAGACGATTCAGCGTGCCAGCGACAAGGCGGCGCGTGAGCTGCGCCCCGGCGCCTGCCTGGTCAGCCTGGAATTCGAGAACAAGGCACGGCGACCGAGCCAAGTCTTTGCCTGCGCCGACGGCCGGCCGCTCTGGATCTACCGCCAGCCGGCATAGACGGCTAGCCGCCTTGCTTGGCGCGCTTGCCCGGGTTCTTCTTCCGGGTCGACTTGCCGCGCTCGAGGCTCCGCTTCTGTCCGGTCGGTTTGGTCTGCGCGATCGGCTTGGCGGCGCCGCTCTTGGTCTCTGTTTTTTCGGTCATGATGACTCCTGAAGGATGGCCGACGGTACACCACGACGGCGCTGCGCCCATGGCTCCAGACCCACCAGACCGGCCCGACCTCGCCCGCATCCTGCTCGGCGCGCTGTGCATCGTCGCCCTCATCGTCGCGACCTTCTGGATCGTTCAGCCGTTCATCGCCGCGACCATCTGGGCCACCGCGATCGTCGTCGTGACGTGGCCGACGATGCGCAGCCTGCAGACACGCCTCTGGAAGAGCCGTGCCCTCGCCATCTTGGCGATGATGGTGATCCTGCTGCTCCTGTTCGTGCTGCCGGTGCTTCTGGCCGCCGCGACGATCGTCGGCAATGCCGACCTCATCGTCGAGGAATTCCAGTCGCTGGCCAACCTGCGCATGACGATGCCGCCGGCCTGGCTGGCCGGTATGCCGTTGGTCGGCGGACCGATTGCCGCGGCCTGGCGAGACCTCGCCCAATCCGGCCTCGACGGCCTCTGGGTCCGCTTCGGGCCGTATGCCGGCAGCTTCACCACCTGGGTCGTGGCCAGGCTCGGCAACGTCGGCTTCCTGGCGATCCAGTTCCTGCTCACGCTCGGCCTCGCCGCCTTCATGTATGCGCACGGCGAAGTCGCGGCGGCCGCGGCGTTTCGGCTCGGTCGTCGCCTCGGCGGCCGGCAAGGCGAAGCCCTGGTTCATCTGGCCGGCCAGGCGATTCGCGGCGTCGCCTTGGGCGTCGGCCTCACCGCGGCGATCCAGGCGGTGCTCGGCGGGCTGGGCCTGGTGGTCGCGGGCGTGCCCTTCGCGGGGCTCCTGACGGTCGCGATGTTCGTGCTCTGCGTCGCCCAGATCGGCATGCTGGTCGTGCTGATCCCGGCCGTGATCTGGGTCTACTGGAACGGCCACCCGATCCTCGGCACCGTCTTCCTGATCTGGTCGCTCGCCGGCAGCCTGATCGACAACGTGCTGCGGCCGTTGCTGGTCCGGCGCAGCGCCGACCTGCCGCTGCTGTTGATCTTCATCGGCGTGATCGGCGGCCTGATCGCCTTCGGCCTGCTCGGCCTGTTCGTCGGCCCGGTCGTGCTGGCTGTCGCCTACACCTTGCTGATGACCTGGATCAAGGAGCGGCCGGTGGTTGCGGTTCGGCCGTCCGCCAACATCGCTCCGACGGACGCGATCGGTCCCGCCGACCCGCCCTAGGCGGCCTCGATCCAGGCGATCAGGTCGTCGAGAACCGGAGCCAGGCCGCGCAACGGCCGCGCGAACGCGCCGGCCAGCAGCGAATGGGTCACGCCGGCGTATTGATGCACGGCGACGGGCACGCCCGCGGCTTTCAGCCTGGCCGCCATCGCCAGCGTGCTGCGCTCGGGGCTGACCACTGCGTCGTGCATCGGCGCGGCGAGAAAGGCCTGCAGCGATGCCGGCGTGACGTCGTCGATCGGTTGCGAGTTCGGCGGGTAGTCGGGGTGGTGGAACACCGGCCGCGCCGGCTGCGTCGGCTCGAGCGGATAGAAATCGTAGGCGCCGGCCAGACCGATCCAGCCATGGAATTCGCTCGGCCGGTGGCCGACCGCCTGCAGCCAGCGCGGATCGAGCGCGAGCATCGCCGCGTTGTAGCCGCCGGCGCTGTGGCCCATCAGGAAGATGCGCTTGCTGTCGCCGCCCAATGCCTTCGCATGCTCGAGGCCGTAGGCCGCCGCGAGGGCGCAGTCCTCGATGAAATCGGGATACGTCACCTCCGGATAGAGCCGGTAGTCGGCGATCAGCGTCAGGACGCCGCGCGCCGCCAGTGCTTCGCCGATGAACTTGTAGGCACCGCGTTCGCCGCTGGTCCAGTTGCCGCCGTAGAAGAAGACGACCACCGGCCAGCCCGCTGCCGGCTTGGTCAGCGTCGGTGTGTAGACATCGAGCTTTTGCCTCGGCAGCGGACCGTAGGCGACGCCGCCCGTGGCGCGGTAGGTGTCGCTGCGCACGAGCGCGTTGACGGTCGCGAGCGGCGCGCACGCGAGCAGCGCCAGGGTCGCGGCAACGACCAGTGCCAGCAAGGCGGCGCGCTTCAACGGCTCAGCCTGGCGCGGTGTCGAGCGATCTCGCCCTTGACCTGACCCGGGGCAGTGCCGCCCTGGCTGTTGCGCGCCGCGATCGAGCCGCGCAGCGTCAACACGGCGTGCGCGTCGGAGGCGATCGCCGGATGAAACTGCTGCAGCGCCTGCAGCGATAGATCGCCGAGCGCCACGCCTTCCTGGATCGCGTGCTTGACGGCGTGGGCGACCGCCTCGTGGGCGTCGCGAAACGGCACGCCCTTCTTGACCAGATAGTCGGCCAGGTCGGTCGCGGTGGCGTAGCCCTTGGCCGCGGCGCGCTCCATCGCCTCGGTCTTGACGCCGATGCCCGGCACCAGCTCGCAGAAGATGCGCAGCGTGTCCTTGACCGTGTCGACGCTGTCGAACAGCGGCTCCTTGTCTTCCTGGTTGTCCTTGTTGTAGGCCAGCGGCTGGCCCTTCATCAACATCAGCAGACTCATCAGATGGCCGACGACGCGGCCGGTCTTGCCGCGCGCCAGCTCGGGCACGTCGGGGTTCTTCTTCTGCGGCATGATCGACGAGCCGGTGCAGAAGCGGTCGGCGAGCTCGACGAAGCCGAAGCTCTGGCTCGTCCACAGCACCAGCTCCTCGCTGAACCGCGAGACGTGGACCATGACCAGGCTCGCGGCAGCGGCGAACTCGATCGCGAAGTCGCGGTCGCTGACGGCGTCGATGCTGTTGCGGCAGATGCCGTCCATGCCGAGTGCCTTGGCCACGGCGTCGCGATCGAGCGGATAGCTGGTGCCGGCCAGGGCGGCCGCGCCGAGCGGCAGCCGATTGGTCCGCCGATGCACTTCGGTCATTCGCTCGGCATCGCGCGAGAACATCTCGACGTAAGCGAGCAGGTGATGGGCGAACGACACCGGCTGCGCCACCTGCAGATGGGTGAAGCCGGGCAGGATCGTCTCGGTGTGCTGCTCGGCCAGCTTCACCAGGGCGAGCTGCAGCTCGTCGATCAGCACGCCGATGTTCCTGATCTCGTCGCGCAGCCAGAGCCGCACGTCGGTTGCGACCTGGTCGTTGCGTGAGCGGCCGGTGTGCAGTCGCTTGCCGGCGTCGCCGGCAAGCTCGATCAGGCGCGCTTCGATGTTGAGGTGGACGTCTTCGAGCTCGGTCCGCCAGACGAAGGTGCCGGCTTCGATCTCCTTGCCGATCGCCGTCAGGCCGCTCCGGATCGCGCCGAGGTCGGCGGCACCGATGACGCCTTGCGTCGCCAGCATCCCGGCATGGGCCAGGCTGCCGGCCAGGTCGGCGCGCCAGAGCCGCCGGTCGAATCCGACGCTGGCCGTGTAACGCTGCACGAGCTTGCTGGTCGGCTCGGAAAAGAGCGCGGACCATGCCTCGGATTTCTTGTCGAACTGATTTGCGGACATGTGGGGCGAGTGTCGTTGAAGCGTGAGCACCATCACACATGGCAACAAGCGAGGGCGCAAACGGACGGGCACGGCCGGGCGGCGATTGCGACAATGCCTGCCATGCGCCCCGCCAGCACCGCCGCGATTTTATGAGCGCCGTGCCGGCCACGGAAGCGCGCTCCACCGGCTTCGGCGCCACCACCTTCGACATGGCGCCGGCAGGCATCGTCCCACACGTTCCGGATTCCGCGTTCGATGTCTGCCACGTCGGCGTCGTCTTGCGTTCGCTGTTGTTCGTGCATGGCGCGATGGCGATCGGCATGGTGTTCGCGTCCGCGACGCTGCCGCTCTGGCTGGCCGCCACGGCTGCCGGCTCGAGCGTCGCATTGCCGGCGGTCCTGACCTGGCTGCTAGTTCTCTGTGGCCTGAAGCGGCCGCTCGCCAAGGTCGAGGCGGTCTGGCAGTGGAGCGCCGCAATCGGCTTCGGCGCGCTCGCCGCGGGCGTCGCCGGGCGGATGGTCGCGACGCTGCTCGGCGATGCGGCGTCGGTCGGCCTCGGCGGCCTGAATGGCTTCGGTCCGGCCCTCGCAGGTGCGGCGATGGCCGCGGCCATCTTCACCTGGCTGCGTCTGCGCGCCAAGGCCACCGTGCCGGCCGAAACCACGGCACGGCTGGCCGAGCTGCAGTCGCGAATCCGGCCGCATTTTCTTTTCAACACGCTCAACACCGCACTGACGCTGGTCCGGCTCGACCCGGCCCGTGCCGAGGGCGTGCTGGAAGACCTGGCCGAGCTGTTTCGCGTGGCCATCGGCGACACCGCCGAATCGGTGTCGCTGACCGAAGAGGTCGAGCTGGCGCAACGCTATCTGGACATCGAGCAGATCCGTTTCGGCAGCCGCCTGCACGTCAACTGGGAGCTCGACGCCGATGCCGGCCGGGCCCGCGTTCCGCCGCTGATCCTGCAGCCGCTCGTGGAGAACGCCGTGCGCCATGGTGTCGAGCCGTCGCCCGAAGGCGGCGTCATTCGCGTCCGGACCAAGATCAAGCTCGGTCGCGCCGTGCTGTCGATTGCCAACAGCGTGCCGGCCGAGCCGTCGCGGCCGGGCAACGGCATCGCCTTGCAGAACGTCCGCGAGCGGCTGCGCCTGATGCACGACGTCGCGGCCCAGTTCGAGACCCGTCGCGAGGGCGATGTGTTCCGCGTCCAGATCGTCGTTCCACTTTGAGCGCGGAGGATCGATGAGTGCCGTCCCCGCATCCGAACAAGGCCTCGACACCCGGGTCCTGCGCGTCTTCGTCGTCGACGACGAAGAGCTGGCGCGGTTGCGCCTGCGCACCCTGATCGGCGAATGCAGCGAGCCGCGTTGCAGCGTCGTCGGCGAGGCCGCCAACGCCGCCCAGGCCCTCGTCTGGATGGCAACCCGCGACTGCGACCTGGTCCTGCTCGACGTGCAGATGCCGGGGCGAGACGGGACCCAGCTCGCGGCGGAGCTTCGCTTCAAGTCGCCGCCGCCCGCCGTGGTCTTCGTCACCGCGCACGCCGAGCATGCCCTGAAGGCCTTCGATCTCGACGCCATCGACTATCTGACCAAGCCGGTCAAGCGCGAGCGCCTGCAGATGGCGCTGCGCCGGGTCGCCGAACGGCGCGGGCTCGGCCTGCCGCCGACGCGCGAAGAGTCGGTGCCGACGGAAGACGGGCCGGTCATCATCGTCAGCGACCGCGGCCGCGTCATCCGGGTGCCCGTGGCCGACGTGCTCTATCTGAAGGCGGAGCTGAAGTACGTGACGCTGCGCACCGCCGAGCACACCCATGTGCTCGACGATTCGCTCGCCGAGCTCGAAGGACGGCTCGGCGATCGCTTCCTGCGCGTGCACCGCAACGCGCTGGTTGCCAAACGCGCCGTGCGCGCACTCGAGCGCCGCATGCTGGCCGGCGAGGCCGATGAAGAAGGGGCCGAAGGCTGGGCCGTGTCGGTGGCGCCGGTCGGCGAGTGGCTCGCGGTGTCGCGCCGGCAGGTCGCAGCGGTGCGTGAAGCGCTGGTCCTGGTGGGGCGCTGATCACGGCGTCTTCGCTCGATTCCGACGGTCGTCTGTCGTCGTCATGACAATCGGGCCATGCAAGCGAATGCAATGCGTCGCTGGTTGAGTTCCACACCGATTCGAGTTCTAGCCGGCCTCGGCGTGGTTGGCGCGATCGGCGTTGTTGCCGACCTCGACAGGAGCTTGCGCGCCCAGCCTGCCCATGGCAAATCCAGCGTCGCGACGAAGGAGCCGGTCTCGCTCCGCGGCTTACCCGAAATCCACTCAGCGCGCGCCAAGTTGGTCGGGTCCGTGAGGGCCAGTGCAAGCGCCGACGCAGGCGACGAACGGCAGCTGTGCAGCCAGGGCTTGGAAAGGGCCGGCGAGGCTGGAAAGATCAGCAAGGAGAAAGCGGAGGCACTTCTGAACAGCGCCACGGAAGCGACGCGGCTGCTGACGCTTACAGCCATGGCGGCCAGCGCCGACGCGCGGGCGCAGGCGGCGGCGCATTTTTATCAGTCGGAAGATGTGGCGCATGGCGATGCGCTGATCGGCATGGCTCAAGCCTCGACCGATCCGCAGATTTACGCCTGGGCCTATCAGCTGTGTCGCCGTGCCGACAGCAAGCGGAGCGGTTCTTGCCAACTTGTCAGCACCGAGCAATGGGCTCGCGTTGATGCGGCCAATGCCATGCCTTGGCTGGCCCTAGCGGCCGAGGCCGAGCGGCGCGGCGACGCGGCTGGACTAGACGACGCGATGTTCCACGTTGCCGCTGCGGCGCGGATGGACACCGGTTGGGGGCGTCTTCCCGCGATGGTCGGGGCCTATGTGCCCGCTGACGCCGACCTGTTGGGCGGGCTCGCATTGACGATGCAGGCGCTCGGCGTGGACGCGGCCATGCCCGTCGACTACATGGCGGCACTGAATTTTTGCAAGATCGAACGGGTCGCCGACAGCAATCGTCGCCAGGTCTGCGAACGAGTGGCCGATTTGTTTGTCGATCGGTCAGGAACGATGATGGATCGGGCGATTGGCATCAACATCGGCAAGCGCGTCGGTTGGACCGCCGAGCGGTTGCAGCCGCTCCAGGAGGAGACGAATGCACTCTACGGAGTCGCCCTCTTCGGGGCTATGCAATCGGAAGGACCATGGGATTGCGACAACCTTCGACTTCAGCAGAACAACTTTCGTGATCGATTGACGGTTGGAGAGTTGACTAGCTTGCGCAGAGAAGTCGTGGCCTCCGGAAAATCTGTCGCACAGTTGGCCGCCGACTACAAGAAAGCGAACCTGGAGCAGGCCAAAGAATCGCTGCGGCAACAGGCAGCAGCGTCTGCCGCCTCGGCCGCTGTCGCCGAGGCCTCGGACGCAGGCCGCTAGCAATCCCCATGTGGCGTGCTCGCGCCCACGTCGCGGCCGAGCTTCAACCCGTGTTGCGCAACCCCGCCGCCAGTCCGTTGATCGAAATGTGGATGCCCGTGCGAACGCGCTCGAGCGCCGTCGCGTCGCCCCTGCCTGCTCGATAGCGGCGCATCAACTCGACCTGCAGGTGATTGAGCGGATCGAGATAGGGGAAGCGGTGCTCGATCGAGCGCGCCAGCGCCGGGTTCGAGGCCAGCCGATTCTTCTGGCCGGTGATGAGCGTGAGCGCATCGTTGGTGCGCTGCCACTCCGCCTCGATGCGCGCGAAGATGCGACGGCCGAGCTTCCTGTCGTCGACCAGGTCGACATAGCGCGACGCGATCGCCAGGTCGCTCTTGGCGATCACCATGTCGAGATTGGAGACCAGCGTGGTGAAGAAGGGCCATTCGTCGACCATCCGCTTCAGCAGGGCAACCCGGCCCCGCCGGTCCTGGCCCGCACCGGCACGTCGTGCACCGGCCTCGTCCAGATAGACCTCGACCGCGGAGCCGAACCCGTACCAGCCCGGCAGCGCGACCCGGCACTGGCCCCAGCTGAAGCTCCAGGGGATCGCGCGCAGATCCTCGATCGCACGGCTGGCCTTGCGCGACGCCGGCCGCGAGCCGATGTTGAGCTCGGCGATCTCCCGAATCGGCGTTGCGCTGAAGAAGTAGTCGACGAAGCCCGGCGTCTCGTAGACGAGGGCGCGATACGCCTTCATGCTGGCCGCGCTGAGCAACGCGGCGGCGTCGTGGAAGCTCTTCGGGGCGCTCTTGGTCGGCCGCAGCAGCGTCGCCTCGAGCGTCGCCGCGACCAGCGTCTCGAGATTGCGCAGGCCGATCTCGGGCTGCGCGTACTTCGAGGCGATCACTTCGCCCTGCTCGGTGAGACGGATCTGCCCGTTCACGGTGCCCGGCGGCTGCGCCAGGATCGCTTCGTAGCTGGGCCCGCCGCCGCGGCCGACGGTGCCGCCGCGGCCGTGGAACAGGCGCAGCGTGATGCCGTGCGACTGGCGCAGCGCATCGAAGACCTCGACCAGCGCGATCTCCGCGCAGTAAAGCTCCCAACTGCTGGTGAAGGCGCTGCCGTCCTTGTTGCTGTCGCTGTAGCCGATCATCACGTCCTGCTCGGCACCCGAGCGCTGCAGCATGGCGGCGATGCCGGGCAGGGCGTAGTACTCGGCCATGATCCGGGCCGCGCCACGCAGGTCGCCGATGGTCTCGAACAGCGGCGAGACGATCAGCGCGGTGGTCGCGGGATTCCCGCCGTCGACGAGGCGGCCGTGCAGCAGACCCGTTTCCTTCAGCAGCAGCAGCACTTCGAGCAGGTCGCTGACGCTTTCGGTGTGCGAGATGATGTAGTGGCGGAGGGCCTCGCGGCCATACCGCCCCAGCATCGACGCCGCCATCTCGAAGATGGCCAGCTCGCTCCGGCAGAGCGCGCTGTAGGTCGCCTCGCGTTCGCTGGCGACGACGCGCAGCCCGCGCGCATCGTCGAGCATGCCGAGCAGGAGGGTGCGTTTTGCGGCCTCGTCGAGCGCCGGATAGTCCGACTCGATGCGGGCCACCCGCAGCAGCTCGGCAACCACCGCTTCGTGCTTGTCGGAGCTCTGCCGAAGGTCGACTGTCGCGAGATGAAAGCCGAACACCTGCACCGCGCGAATGAGCGGAGCCAGGCGCGGCGCCACCAGGGCCTCGGCGTGGTGCAGGCAAAGCGAATCGCGAACCGTGCCCAGGTCGGCCAGCAGCTCCTCGGACGACGCATACGCCTGGCCGGGCGCGATCGCGTGGCGCAGCGCCTCGGCCCCGGTCAGCGCTTGCAGCGTTGCGGCCAGGCGCGCGTAGACGCCGATCAGGGCGCGCCGGTACGGCTCGTCGTGTCGATGCGGGCTGTCGTCGCCGGAGCGGTCGGCCAGCGCCTGCATCGCCGGCGTCACCGGCGACAGCGTGTTCGAATTCGACAGCTCGGCGCCGAGCTCGTGCACTTGCACGAGCATCCAGCGCAGAGCGGTCTCGCTTTGCCGCGCGAGTGCCGTGGCCAGGGTCGCGGCGGAGACGTTGGGGTTGCCGTCGCGGTCGCCGCCGATCCAGTTGCCCATGCGAAAGAACGGCGGGATCACCTGCCCGGGCAAGGCCTCTTCGAGGTCGCGGTACAGCACGGGGATCTGCGGCAGGAACGTCGCCCGGTAGTAGCTGAGCGCGTTTTCGATCTCGTCGTCGACCGTCAGCTTGGTGTTGCGCAGCATCCGCGTCTGCCAGAGCTGGGTGATGCGGGCGCGCAGCAGCGCTTCGTTGCGCGCGAGCTCGCGCTCGGCCGCGTCGGCGCGGCGCCCGGCGAGCAACTCGGCGATCGCCCGCTCGGCATCGAGGATGCTCTTTCGCTGCACCTCGGTCGGATGCGCCGTCAGCACCGGCGAGATCCAGGCGTGCTGCAGGGTCGCTGCGATGCGGTCGGCATCGATGCCGCGCCGGGCCAGACGCTGCAGCGCCATCGCCAGCGAGCCGCGCTGCAGGTGGCCTTGCTTTTCGTGGACCGCGCGGCGGCGCAGGTGGTGCCGGTCCTCGGCGATGTTGGCGAGGTGCGAGAAGTAGCTGAAGGCGCGGATCACGCTGACCGTCCGATCGCTCGACAGCCCCGTCAAGAGCCGGTCGAGCGCGCGCCCGGCGCGGGCGTCGCGCTTCAGGCGATAGGCGACCGAGAGCTGGCGCACCCGCTCGACCAGCTCGTAGGCCGCCTTGCCTTCCTGTTCGCGGATGACGTCGCCGAGGATGCGGCCGAGCAGGCGGACGTCGTCGACGAGCGGTGCGTTCTTGAGAGTGGCGCTGTCGCGCGCGGTGGTGGTTCGTGGCATCGGCTTCGCGGCAGCGCCTCGCTCGGTTGCGGGCTTCCGCCTGATGATGCAGGAGATGTGCCTGCTAGCATGCCCCGATGGCCGATTCGATCGTCATCGCCACGCGCGAAAGCCGGCTCGCCTTGTGGCAAGCCGGGCACGTTCAGGCCGTGCTCGAACAGCGCTTCGGCATGGTCGTCTCGCTGCTGCCGATGACGACGCGCGGCGACCAGATTCAGGATCGCAGCCTGGCCACGGTCGGCGGCAAGGGCCTCTTCATCAAGGAGCTCGAAACCGCCCTCGGCGAAGGCCGTGCGCACATCGCCGTCCATTCCCTCAAGGACATGCCGATGGATCTGCCCGAGGGCTTCGTTCTCGCGGCGGTGCTCGAGCGCGAGGACGCGCGCGATGTCCTCGTCTCGAACCGGTACCCGACGCTCGCCGATCTGCCGCAGGGCGCGACGGTCGGAACGTCGAGTCTGCGCCGCATCGTTCAGTTGCGAGCGGCGCGTCCCGATCTGCACGTGGAGCCCTTGCGCGGCAACCTGGACACGCGTCTGCGCAAGCTCGACGAGGGCCGCTACGACGCGATCGTCCTGGCCGCTGCCGGGCTGGTCCGGCTCGGTCTCGGCGCGCGCATCCGTGCCCGCTTCGATCCGGCCGAGATGTTGCCGTGCGCCGGCCAGGGCGCGCTCGGCATCGAA
The DNA here is from genome assembly GCA_030946925.1 of Pseudomonadota bacterium. Taxonomy (GTDB): domain Bacteria; phylum Pseudomonadota; class Gammaproteobacteria; order Burkholderiales; family Burkholderiaceae_C; genus Schlegelella_A. The sequence continues at coordinate 683 of JALYXU010000323.1, read as the reverse complement.
ACGCGTGCCGACGCGCTGGCTCTCAATGCCCGGCTCGCGACATTGACCGACCGGCGCACGCTGCTCGCCGTCACCGCCGAGCGCGCGGTGTCGCGGGCTCTCGGGGGCAGCTGCAGCATGCCGCTGGCGGCCCACGCATCGTGGTCCGGTGCCTCGCTCAGCGTCGCCGCCGCTGTCGGGCATCCGGAGCGCATCGATGCGCCGTTGCTGCGCACCTCCGTCGAGGCCGAGGTTGTCGAGGCCGCCGATGCCGAGTCTCTCGGCGGGCAGGCAGCCGAAGCGCTGCTCGCGCACGGCGCCGGCGCCTATCTCGCGGCAGCAGAACCGGCGAGCGGCGCCGGCGTGACCGTGCTTGCCTGACCCGTGAGCCCGTGAGCCCGTGAGCGCGCGTCACGTCGGCGCGTGAGAGCGTGATCGCCAAGGCCGTGCCGACTCCTCCGATCGCCTCGGCGCGGCCGCTTCGCCTCATCGTCACGCGGCCCGCAGCGCAGGCCGCGCACGCCGTTGCCGACCTCGCCTCGCGCGGCGTCGATGCTGTCGCAGTGCCCCTGATCCAGGTCCTGCCCATCGCGGACACTGGGCCGATCGCCGCGCTCTGGTCGGCTCTGCCGACGCATCGACTCGTCGTCTTCGTCAGCGCCAACGCCGTGCTGCATTTTTTCGCGGCTCGGCCGGCCGGCCTG
>JALYXU010000316.1 GCA_030946925.1 Pseudomonadota bacterium | reverse complement strand
CGGGTTCTCGATCAGGCGCAAGTACGAGAGCGCGTGCTTGACCTCGGCGCGCTCGAAGAAGCGCAGGCCGCCATAAACCTTGTACGGAATATGCGCATTGAAAAGCGCGCTTTCCATGACGCGGCTTTGCGCGTTGCTGCGATAGAGCAAGGCGATCTCGTGCCGCGCCGTGCCTTCGCGGTGCAGCTGCTGTGCTTCCTCGACGAACCACTGCGCTTCGGCGAAGTCGCTCGGCGCTTCATGCACGCGCACCGGCTCGCCGGGGCCGGCCTCGGTGCGCAGGTTCTTGCCGAGCCGGCGCGAGTTCTTCGAGATGAGCTCGTTGGCGGCGTCGAGGATGTTGCCGAAGGAGCGGTAGTTGCGCTCGAGCTTGATCACGGTCCGGACCCGGTACTCGCGCTCGAACGACGCCATGTTGCCGACCTGGGCGCCGCGAAAGGCATAGATGCTCTGGTCGTCGTCGCCGACGGCGAACAGGGCGCAGCCGTGCTCGGGAGGCCCGGCGAACATCTTCAGCCACGCGTACTGCAGCTTGTTGGTGTCCTGGAACTCGTCGACCAGGATGTGCCGGAAGCGCCGCTGGTAGTGTTCGCGGAGCGCGGTGTTGTCGCGCATCAGCTCGTAGGTGCGGAGCATGAGCTCGGCAAAATCGACCACGCCTTCGCGCTGGCACTGCGCGTCGTAGGCCGCGTAGACCTGGACCATGACGCGGCTCTGCTCGTCGCGCACCTCGATGTCCTTCGGCCGCAGGCCGCTGTCCTTGGCACCGGCGATCGCCCACGTCACCTGCTTCGGCACGTGCCGCTCCTCGTCGAGGTTCATCGCCTTCATGACCCGCTTGACCGCCGACAGCTGGTCGCCCGAATCGAGAATCTGAAAGCCCTGCGGCAGCGCCGCCAGCTTCCAGTGCGTGCGCAGGAACCGGTTGCAGAGGCCATGGAAGGTGCCGACCCACATGCCGCGGACGGGGATCGCCAGCATCGCGTCGAGGCGCACCAGCATCTCCTTGGCCGCCTTGTTGGTGAAGGTCACCGCGAGCACGCCGCCCGGCGACAGCTGCCCGGTCTGGATCAGCCAGGCGACCCGCGTCGTCAGGACCCGGGTCTTGCCGGAGCCGGCGCCGGCGAGGATCAGCGCGGGCTCGGGCGGCAGCGTCACCGCCGCGAGCTGTTCCGGGTTCAGGTGATCGAGCAGCGGCGAGCGGGTCACGGGAGAAGCAAGGGACATGCGTCGATTGTCCGGCAGAGCCGCGAGCCGCAGCGGCGACACAGGCATCGGCACGTAGAATTCCGGACCGGCCTCGCGAGCCACGCAGCCGCAGCAGATCACCATGGACATCTTCGACTACGACAACGTCCTGCTGCTGCCGCGCAAGTGCCGCGTCGAAAGCCGTTCCGAATGCGATCCGGCGCAGCAGTTCGGGCCGCGCCGGTTCGCCTTGCCGGTGGTGCCGGCGAACATGAAGACCGTCGTCGACGAGCCGATCGTCGAATGGCTGGCGGCAAACGATTTTTTCTACGTCATGCACCGCTTCGACGTCGACAACGTCGCCTTCGCACGGCGCATGCGCGAAAAAAAGCTGTTCGTCTCGATCAGCTCGGGCGTCAAGGCGGCCGACTACGCGGCGATCGATCGGCTTGCCGGCGAAGGCACCGGCGCCGATTACGTGACGATCGACATCGCCCACGGCCACGCCGACACGGTGCGCCGCATGATCGAGCACATCAAGCAGAAGCTGCCGGGCGCCTTCGTCATCGCCGGCAATGTCGCGACGCCCGAGGCGGTGATCGATCTCGAGAACTGGGGCGCCGACGCGACCAAGGTCGGGGTCGGTCCGGGCAAGGTCTGCATCACGAAGCTGAAGACGGGCTTCGGCACGGGCGGCTGGCAGCTCTCGGCGCTGAAATGGTGTGCGCGGGTGGCGACCAAGCCGATCATTGCCGATGGCGGCATCCGCGACCACGGCGACATTGCCAAGAGCGTGCGCTTCGGCGCATCCATGGTCATGATCGGCTCGCTGTTCGCCGGCCACGAGGAATCACCGGGCAAGACGGTCGAGGTCGACGGCAAGCTGTTCAAGGAGTACTACGGCTCGGCCTCGGACTTCAACAAGGGCGAGTACAAGCACGTCGAGGGCAAGCGCATCCTCGAGCCGATCAAGGGGCCGCTTGCCGAGACTCTTCGCGAGATGCGCGAAGACGTGCAGAGCTCGATTTCCTACGCCGGCGGGACGCGGCTGGCCGACATCCGCAAGGTCAACTACGTGATCCTCGGCGGCGACAACGCCGGCGAGCACCTGTTGATGTGAAGGCGGCAACGTTTCGAATCAGATCAGGAGTTTTCGTGACCCATTTCCACCGACATCTGTTGATGGCTTCAGCCACGGCCGTGGCGCTCGCTGGCTGCGGCGGCGGCGGCGGCACCCTGACGACCATCGACGGTCACGTCCGACTCGTCAACGCGACCGGCATCGCCACGCTCGACCTCTATCAGTCGTCGAGCCTGCTGACCAGAGGCGTCGCCGCCAACGCGGTCGGCCCGTATGCAGATCTGCCGGCCAACACCTACACGTTCAACATCGACGTCGGCGGCTCGGGCGCGACGGCGGCCACCGTGACGGGCGCGGTGCAAAAGAAGGACGACTACACGATCGTCGCTTACACCAGCGGCGGCACCCTGACCGCCGCGTACCTGCCCGACTCGGAAGGGTCGCCGAGCTCCGGCACGGCCAAGCTGCGCCTCTTCAACGCCGATGCGTCCGACGTGCCGAGCGTCGATGCATATATGTTGACCAGCGCATGCTCGGGCCTTGCGTCGTCGCCAGCCGCACCGCTGATGACCGCCGTCACCGGCCTGCAGGCAAGCTACACGCAGGTCAACGCGACGAGCGGCGGCACTGTCTACCACCTCTGCGTGACCGCCGCCGGCGACAAGAGCGATCTGCGCCTCGACATTCCCTCGCTGACGCTGACCAATGGCCAGATCGCCACCGTGATCCTCACCCGCAGCGCCGGCGGCGTGCTCCTGAACGGCCTCGTGCTCAACCAGCAGGGCAGCCTCACCGCGGCGCCGAACGCATCCGCGCGCATGCGGCTCGCGGTCGGCGCGACGGGCGGCGCGCTGGTCACCGCAACGGCGAACGGGGTCTCGCTCGGCACCAATCTTCCGGCACCCGCCGTCGGCAGCTACGCGCTGGTCCCGTCCGGCCCGGTGACGCTCACCGCCACGGTCGGCGGCACTGCCGTGGCGGCGCCTGCGTTCACCGCACCGCCCGGCGCCGACCTGACGCTGCTTGTCGCGGGCACTGCATCGACGCCGCCGGTGCTCATTGCCGACGACAACTCGGCATCGACCAGCACCGCGAACCCGGTCAAGCTGCGCCTCGTCAACGGCATGCCCGGCAGCGGTGCCGCAGTGCTGACCGACAGTTTCATCAACGTCGGCAACCCGGCGATCGTCGGCACCTCCTCGGGCTACTCGCAAGTGCAGGCAAGTGCCGCACTGGCGCTTCTGCAGGTGTCGGCGGGTGGGACGCAGCTCTGTCAGTCGGCCAACGTGACGCTGACGGCGGGCAAGGTCTATACCGTCTTCCTGCTCGGCGCCGTGCCGGCCTCGCCCGTCGCCTGCACCATCAGCGCCGATCGTTGAGGCGAGTCAGGAGCGGCCGTCCATGACCGATCTCGCCAAGTCCTTCGACCCCGCCACCATCGAGGCGCACTGGGCGCCGCTCTGGGAGCAGAGCGGCGTCTACGAGCCGACGCTCGATCGGGCGAAGGCGTCGTTCGCGATCCAGCTGCCGCCGCCGAACGTCACCGGCACCCTGCACATGGGCCACGCGTTCCAGCACACGATCATGGACGCGCTGGTCCGCTACCACCGGATGCGCGGCGAGAACACCCTCTGGGTTCCTGGCACCGACCACGCCGGCATCGCCACGCAGATCGTCGTCGAGCGGCAGCTTCAGGACAGCGGCCTGAACCGGCACGATCTGGGCCGCAAGAACTTCGTGGCCCAGGTGTGGGACTGGAAAGAGAGCAGCGGCGGCGCCATCACGCAGCAGATGCGCCGGATGGGCGATTCGGTGGCCTGGAAGCACGAGTACTTCACGATGGACGCGCGGCTGTCGGAGGTCGTCACCGACACCTTCGTGCAGCTCTACGACGAGGGCCTCATCTACAAGGGCAAGCGGCTCGTCAACTGGGATCCGGTGCTGCGCTCGGCCGTCTCCGACCTCGAGGTCGAGAACGAGGAACGCGACGGCACGATGTGGCACATCCTCTATCCGTTCAGCGACGGACCGCAACAGGGCGCGGACGGCGTGCCGATGCGCGGCATGCACATCGCCACGACCCGGCCGGAGACGATGCTCGCCGATGGCGCACTGGCCGTGCATCCCGACGACGAGCGCTACCAACACCTGGTCGGGACGATGGTCGACCTGCCCCTCTGCGACCGGAAGATTCCGGTCATCGCCGATGCCTATGTCGACAAGGACTTCGGCTCGGGCTGCGTCAAGATCACGGGCGCCCATGACTTCAACGACTACCAGGTCGCGACCCGGCACGGGCTGCCCCTGATCGTCGTCTTCACCCTCGACGCGAAGATCAACGAGAACGGACCGGCCGCCTACCAAGGCCTCGACCGCTACGACGCCCGCAAGGCGGTGCTGCGCGACCTCGAGGCCGAAGGCCTGCTCGAGAAGGCGGTGCCGCACAAGCACGCCGTGCCGGTCTGCGTGCGCACCGGCCAGGTCGTCGAGCCGATGCTGACCGACCAGTGGTTCGTCGCCATGACCAAGCCCGGTGCCGACGGCACGAGCATCGCCGGCAAGGCGATCGCCGCGGTCGAGACCGGCGCGGTCAAGTTCTTCCCGGAGCAATGGATCAACACCTACAACCAGTGGATGCACAACATCCAGGACTGGACCATTTCACGGCAGCTCTGGTGGGGCCATCAGATCCCGGCCTGGTACGGCGAAGGCGGCGAGGTGTTCGTCGCCCGAAGCGAGGCCGAGGCCCATGCCCGTGCCGTTGCGGCCGGCTACGCCGGTCCGCTCGTTCGCGACCCCGACGTCCTCGACACGTGGTACTCGTCGGCGCTGGTCCCGTTCTCGTCGCTCGGCTGGCCGAAGCAGACCGAAGAGCTCGATCTGTTCCTGCCCTCGAGCGTGCTCGTCACCGGCTACGACATCATCTTCTTCTGGGTCGCCCGGATGATCATGATGACGCTGCACTTCACCGGCGAGGTGCCGTTCCGGGACGTCTACATCCATGGCCTGGTGCGTGACGCGCAGGGCAAGCGGATGAGCAAGTCGGAAGGCAACGTGCTCGATCCGGTCGACCTCATCGACGGCATCGCCCTCGGGCCGCTGCTCGACAAGCGGGCGACCGGCTTGCGCCGCCCCGAGCTGGCGCCGCGGATCAGGAAGGACACCGCGGCCGAGTTCCCGAACGGAATTCCCGGGTTCGGCGCGGATGCCTTGCGCTTCACCTTCGCCTCGCTGGCCAGCCTCGGCCGCAGCGTCAACTTCGACAGCAAGCGCTGCGAGGGCTATCGGAACTTCTGCAACAAGCTCTGGAACGCGAGCCGCTTCGTCCTGATGAACTGCGAAGCCAAGGACTGCGGCCTCGCCGAGCACAGCAAGGCCGAGTGCGCGCCGGGACAGCCGTTCCACCGCTACCTCGTGTTCTCGCATGCCGATCGCTGGATCAGCGGCGAGCTGCAGCGCGTCGAGCACGCCGTCGAGCAGGGCTTCGCCGAGTACCGGCTCGACACCGTCGCCAACGCCATCTATGCGTTCGTCTGGGACGAGTATTGCGACTGGTACCTCGAGATCGCCAAGGTACAGCTGCAGTCGACGTCGGAGGCGGAGCAGCGCGCAACGCGAAGGACGCTGCTGCGGGTGCTCGAGACGGTGCTGCGCCTGCTGCATCCGATCGCGCCCTTCATCACCGCCGAGCTCTGGGAGCGGGTCGCCGTCGCCGCCGGCAGAAAGACCGCCGAGACCGAGCACGGCGTGGTCCTCGCGGCCTACCCGAAGGCGCAGCTCGATCGCGTCGACCCGGGCGCCGACGCCTGGATCGCGTCGCTGAAGGCGGTCGTCGGCAGCTGCCGCGTCCTGCGCAGCGAGATGAGCCTGGCGCCGGGCGAGCGGGTGCCGCTCTACACCACCGGCGACGCCGCCTTCGTCGCCGAAGCGGCGCCGCTGCTGAAGTCGCTGGCGCGCATCTCCGAGGTGACGGTGTTCGACGACGATGCGGGCTTCGCCGCGGCGACGCGCGATGCGCCGGTCGCGGTTGCCGGCGCCGTCCGGATCGCCCTGCATGTCGAGATCGACCTGGCCGCGGAGCGGGCCCGCCTCGGCAAGGAGATCGACCGCCTCGACGCCGAGGTGGCGAAGGCGAACGCCAAGCTCGGCAACGACAGCTTCGTGGCCCGGGCGCCGCCGGCGGTGGTCGATCAGGAACGCAAACGCCTCGCCGAGTTCACAGCGACCATGTCGCGGCTTCGAGATCAGCAAGCTCGCCTGGAACCGTCGCCATGAAGTCGCTGGCGCTGCGCGGCACGAACTCGAGCAGCTCGTCGATGCGGCGGGCCACCGCCCAGGCACTGCGCTGACGCGATTCGCGTGTCGTCGCGGCGATGCAAGGCGTGACCTGCAGCGTCTCGATGCCGTGCAGCGGCCGGTCCGGGTCGAGGGCGCCCGGCTCGAGGCTGTCGAGCCAGGCGGCGGCGATGCGCCCGCTCGTCAAGGCATTGGCCAACGCGCGCTCGTCGAAGAGGCCCGAGTGCGCGGTGCTCACCAGCACCTGGTTCGGCTTGCAGTGGGCGAGGAAGCGCTCGCCGAGCAGGCCCTGGTAGCGGCTGAAATACGGCAGCTGCACGCATAGCACGTCGGCCCGCTCGACCAGGCTGCGCAGGCCTGCCGGCTCGACCTGCCAGAGCGCCCAGACCGAATCGCTGGCATGCAGCGCCGGGTCGTAGCCGATCACGCGGGCGCCGAAGCTGGACAAGAGCTGAGCAATCGAGCGAGCCGCCGGCGGCATGCCGACGAGACCGATGGTTGCGCCGCCGAGCTCGCGGCCCGCGAACGAACCGTCGGCACTGCGCACCGGCACCCGGCGCAGCAGCGCCAGCATGGCGCCGATCGTGAACTCGGCCTCGGCCCGCGCCGTCGCCGTGCGACTGCGCACGACCTCGACGCCGCGCCGCTCGCAGGCCTCGAGATCGATGTTCTCGGCGCCGGAGCTGACCCGGCCGATCGCCCGGAGCACCGGCGCGAAGCCGAGCGTCTCGGCATCGATCGGTACCGAGGCCGGGACGATCGCCGACCGCACGTTGTACATGGCGCGGCGAAATTCGCGGGCGTCGCCGGCGAGCTGCGGCCGATGCGCCAGGCGATGCCGGGCCCCGAGCCATTCCATGACATCGATATCGAGTGTGTCGACGACGAGCAGGTCCATGCGATGCCGGTGCTTCACCCTCGAGGGATTACGGTCGCGTGCAAGAATTCAGCAGACCCTCGGAGCATTGTAAGTAGATGTTAGTCAGACACGCGATTTTTCCTGTTGCCGGCCTCGGCACCCGGTTCCTGCCTGCGACCAAGGCACTGCCGAAGGAGATGCTGCCTGTCGTCGACAAGCCGTTGATGCAGTACGCCGTCGAGGAGGCCTACGCCGCGGGCGTTCGGGAGATGATCTTCGTCACCGGCCGCCACAAGCGGTCGATCGAGGACCATTTCGACTTCACCTTCGAGCTCGAAGACGCCCTGGAGAAGGCCGACAAGGCTGAGCTGCTGAGGGTCGTGCGCGCGGTCAAGCCCGACGACATGGAATGCATCTTCGTGCGCCAGCCGAAGCCGCTCGGCCTTGGCCATGCGGTTCTCTGCGGCCGCCACGTCGTCGGCGATCATCCGTTCGCCGTGCTGCTGCCAGACGACCTGATGATCGGCAAGCCGCCGGTGCTGGCGCAGATGGTGGCCCAGTTCGACGCGCTCCAGGCATCGATCGTCGCGGTCCAGGAAGTGCCGCCGGCGCAGACCCGTCGCTACGGCATCGTCGCCGGCAGCGCGGTCGGCGATCGGCTCGTCGAGCTGACCAGGATCGTCGAGAAGCCGGCGCCAGAGGTGGCACCGTCGCTCCTCGGCGTCGCCGGCCGCTACGTCCTCACTCCGCGGGTGTTCGAGGAGATCGCCAATCAGCCGCGCGGCGTGGGCGGCGAGATCCAGCTCACCGACGGCATCGCCGGATTGCTGAAGCATGAAAAGGTGTTCGCCTACCGATACGAGGGCAGGCGCTACGACTGCGGCAGCAAGGAAGGTTTCCTGCAGGCCAACGTCGAGCTGGCCCTGGCCGACTCCGTGCTCGGCCCCGAATTCAGAACCTTCCTGCGCTCGCTCGATCTTTGAGTCGAACCGCAGGTGGCTGCGCCGCCCGGCGCTAGCGTCGGCGCAGGAAATGGGTGAACTCGTCGTTCGCGCTGGTCTGCTCGAGCAGCTCGTTGCCGGTCTGCCGCGCGAACGCCTGGAAGTCGCGAACCGAGCCCGGGTCGGTCGCGACGACCTTGAGGACGTCGCCGCTCGACATGTCGGCCAACGCCTTCTTCGCCTTGAGGATGGGCAAGGGGCAATTCAGGCCGCGCGTGTCGAGCTCTTTCTGGGCGTCCATGGCGTTCCTCGTTTGCTATTCGGTGTCGACTTCGATGGCCCGCTTGCCGGCGGGAAGCTCGAGCCATTTGGGCTCGATGCCGCGGCTGCGCAGCCAATCGGCCAGTGCGGTGCCGGTGCCGGCCGGCCAGCACCTGATCTGGTCCGGCGCGAGGACCCGGTGGTCGATCAATTCCGCCGAGAGCACCACCTCGCCGCGTGCGGCAACGTGGTAGGCGATGATGACCTGGTTCATGCGCAGGAATTCGTAGACGCCGATCAGGCTCGTCGACTCGACCGTCAGCGACGTTTCCTCGAACACCTCGCGCGCAATGCCGGCCTCCGGCGTTTCGCCGGCTTCCATGAAGCCGGTGATGAGGCCGAAGAACTTGCCCGGCCAGGCCGCATTGCGGGCCAGCAGCACGTGGCCTCCGCGGTCGGTCAGCTCGATCACTGCCGCGAGCACCGGCGTCGGATTGTTCCAGTGGGTCCAGCCGCAGGCCGGGCAGCGCAGCCGCGTCTTCGCTCCTCCGTCTTCCTCGAGCGTGATCGGCTCGAGCCGGGTCGCGCAGTTGACGCAGAAGGTCGTCGCGTGGCTCACGCGGGAAACACCCCGGTCGAGAGATAGCGATCGCCGCGATCGCAGACGATGAAGACGATCGTCGCCTGCTCGACCTGGGCGGCGATTTGCAGCGCGACCCAGCAGGCGCCAGCGGCCGAGATTCCGGCGAAGACGCCCTCCTCCCGAGCCAGCCTGCGTGTCATCTCCTCGGCGTCGGCCTGCGACACGAGCACCAGCTCGTCGACCGCGGCAGGGTCGTAGATCTTCGGCAGATATTCGACCGGCCATTTGCGGATGCCCGGGATCCGCGAGCCTTCGCTCGGCTGCGCGCCGATCACGCGGACCGCCGGGTTCTGCTCCTTGAGATAGTGCGACACGCCGGTGATCGTGCCGGTCGTGCCCATCGCACTCACGAAGTGGGTGACCCGGCCGTGCGTGTCGCGCCACACCTCCGGCCCGGTCGTCTCGTAATGGATGCGCGGGTTGTCCGGATTGGCGAACTGATCGAGGACGCGGCCCTTGCCGTCCTTCTGCATCTGCTCGGCCAGGTCGCGCGCGTACTCGATGCCGCCCGAGCGCGGCGTCAGGATCAGCTCGGCGCCGAAGGCCTTCATGGTCTGAGCCCGCTCGATCGACAGGTCCTCCGGCATGATCAGCAGCATCCGGTAGCCGCGGATCGCTGCCGCCATCGCCAGGGCGATGCCGGTGTTTCCCGAGGTCGCCTCGATCAGGGTGTCACCCGGCTTGATCGTGCCGCGCTCCTCGGCCTTGCGAATCATGCTGATGGCGGGCCGATCCTTGACCGAGCCGGCCGGGTTGTTGCCTTCGAGCTTGCCGAGAATGACGTTGCCGCGCGCTTCGCTGGCCGGCCCGGGCAGGCGGACCAGACGCACCAGCGGCGTGTTGCCGATCGCGTCCTCGATCGTCGGGTAGCTGGGCGCGGTCTCGTTCATCGTCGCAATGCAGGGCTGGTGCCTCGGGTCGGAATCGAACCGACACTCCTCGCGGAACGGGATTTTGAGTCCCGCGCGTCTACCAATTTCGCCACCGAGGCCGCGGGGCTACAGGGGCGCGAGTTTGCCATAGCCGCTCCTCGGCCGGCCCCCGTAGACTCCCCGGATCGCCTCTTTGCCGCCCACGCATGCCCGCCCTGCCTCCGGTCACCCAGGCCCTGCTTCTCGTCAACGTCGCGATCTATTTTCTCGAGCAATTGGCGGGCGGCGGCTTCATCGCCAACTTCGCGCTCTGGCCGATCGGCAGCAACGAGTTCTGGCCTTGGCAGATCGTCAGCTACGCCTTCCTGCACGCCAATTTCTCGCACCTGTTCTTCAACATGCTCGGGCTCTGGATGTTCGGCTCCGAGCTCGAGCAGATCTGGGGCCAGAAGCGGTTCATGCAGTTCTACGCCGCGAGCGTGGTCGCCGCGGCGCTGACGCAGCTGCTGGTGAGCTGGCTGCTCGGCTCGACCGCACCGACGATCGGGGCGTCCGGCGGCCTGTTCGGCCTGCTGCTCGCCTTCGCGATGATCTTTCCGGATCGGATCATCCTGCTTTTCTTCGTCATTCCGATGAAAGCCAAGTACCTCGTCGCGCTTTACGGCCTGGCCGAGCTGTACCAGGGCGCCTACGTGATGAACAGCGGCGTCGCCCACTTCGCGCATCTGGGCGGCATGCTGGGCGGCCTGCTGACGATCCGCTACTGGCGCGGCCAGGCGCCCTTCGGGCGGCGCTGATCACGCCCCGACTGAAATCGCGCTGACGCGCGCGAGCCGTCAGCCTCTGTCGGGCGCATGCTTTGCCGAGCAATCGTCGTTCGTTCGGCAGCCATGATCGACCTCATCCCGCATTTGCCTTTTCGCGGCCCGACGCAGCTGGTTCGGCTGCTGCTCGGCGCTGTGGCCGCGGTCGGGACCGTGGCGGTGCTGGCGACCGCTGCTGCTGCTGCCGAGGCGGCGACCGGATCCAGTGATTTGCCGCCTCGATCTGCCGCCGAGCCCGACCTGGCGCGGCGCCAGCAAGCGCTGGCGCGGGCCGGCGCAGCGGTGGTCGGCATCGAGGTCACCGCGGTCGAACACGCCAGCTCGATCGAGACGCTCGGACGCGCCCGCAGCGGTTCCGGCGTCGTCATCGACGGCGACGGCCTGGTCCTGACGATCGGCTACCTGGTGCTCGAAGCGGATCACGTCGACCTGCTGCTCGAGGGCCCGCGGCGCGTGCCGGCCCGCGTCGTCGCCTACGACGTGGCGTCCGGCTTCGGCCTGCTGCAGGCGCTGGCGCCGTTGCTGCTGCAGCCGGCGCCGCTCGGCAATTCGTCGGCGGTCGCCGGCGACGATCCCTTGCTGATCGCGAGCGGCGGCCCGGACGGCGACCTCAGCGTAGCCCGGATGGTCTCGAGGCGGCCGTATTCCGCGTACTGGGAATATCACCTCGATGACGCGCTCTTCACCGCGCCGGCGCGCATCGACCACAGCGGCGCCGGCCTCTTCAATGCCGACGGCGAGCTGATCGGCATCGGCTCGCTGGTCGTGAGCGACGCCGCCGGCACCGCGGCGCCGCCGCTCCGCGGCAACATGTTCGTGCCGGTCGATCTGCTGAAGCCGATCCTGGCCGAGCTGCGCAGCGGCGCTGTGGCGTCGAACCGCAGCCGCGCCTGGCTCGGCCTGAGCTGCGTCGAGTTCGGCGGCCATCTTCGGGTTCTGCGCCTGGCACCTTCCGGCCCGGCACACGAGGCCGGCCTGCAGCCCGGCGACCTCGTGATCGCGATCGACGGTGTCGAGGTGTCCGACCTGAGAACGTTCTACAAGACGCTGTGGCGAGCCGCGCCGGCGGCCCGCGCCGTTGCCCTCGAAGTCAGGCGCGGTCGCGAGACGATGCGCCTGAACGTCCAGGCCGTCGACCGGATGACGACGCTGCGCCGGCCGCAAGGGATCTGAGCCAGTCCACAACGGCGGGCCCGGGCCACTGCGTGGCGGCGCTGGCTTTGCACAGCATCGAGGCCGCGACCGTCAGGGCAAGGGACGCAAACCGCTGTCGACGGTCGGGTGCTGCAGGACCAGCCGCAATTCGCGCTTCATCCGGCCGTTGTCGAGCCGCCGCGACTCGCTCATGAAGCTCATCTGCATCGGCGACAGCTGCAGTGCCGCGTCGGCTCGCGACAGCCTCGGCGGCCGGGGCAGATCGAGCAGATCGGCCGCCAGGTCGAAGTAGTCGCCCATGCGCAGGACCGTGTCGTCGCAAATGTTGACGGCGCGCTGCCGCAGACCGCGACTCAAGGCCGCGACGCAGGCCCGAGCCAGATCGTCGGCGTGGATGTGGTTGGTGAAGACGTCGTCAGCGGCGCGGAGGACCGCGCTGCCTCGAGCCAGACGCTCGCGCGGGTCGCCGCCGATCCGGCCGAGCGCGTAGATGCCGGGCAGCCGCAACACGCTGACGGCGACGCCTCTGCGGCGGCCGAAGCAGAGGACCCGTTGCTCGGCGTCGACACGGCGACGCGCCCGGTCCGTGCCCGGACGAAGCGGCCGCGTCTCGTCGACCCTGGCGCCGCCGCAATCGCCGTACACCCCGCTGGTCGACGCGTAGACCAGCCGTCGCAGCCGCGGCGAGCGGGCCAGGGCCTGCAGCAGGTGCTTGGTCCGTTCGTCGCGAACCCCGGCGGCGGCCGGTGGCGCCAGGTGCAGGAC
>JALYXU010000250.1 GCA_030946925.1 Pseudomonadota bacterium | reverse complement strand
CTGGTCCTGGAGCTGGCGCGGCGTGGCGGCGTCCTCGGCGGCGTCGTCTCGCTCGACCCCGGCGGCTTCTGGCAGGGCTGGGAGCGCGAGGCGTTCTATGCCTCGATCTTCGCCTCGATCCGACTCGTGCGGCTGCTCGGCGACGCGCTGCCTTTCGCGACCCGGCACGTGGCGACCCGCGCCGCCCTGTTCGCGCAGTTCTCGGCCCATCCGGCCCGGCTGCCCGCGCCGCTTGCGCTCGACGAACTGCAGAGCTACGTCGCCGCGCCGTCGTTCGACGAGCTGCTGCGCGAGTTGGCGTACGGCGAGGCTCAGCAAGGCGCGCCGCAGGGGTCGATCCCGGCCGCTCCGATCATCGGCTGGGGCCGTCACGACCGCGTCTGTTTCCCGAGCCAGGCGCCGCGTGCGCTTGACCTCTTCCCCGATGCACGACTGCACTGGTTCGAGCACAGCGGCCACTTTCCGCATTGGGACCAGCCGTACGACACGGTGCGCCTGATCCTCGACGGCATGCGCCCTGCCACGCGCCGGCCATTCGCCCCGACCAACCCCGCGATCCAGGAGATCATCGAATGAGCACCGTCACCACCGCCGACAACTGCAGGCTCTACGTCAAGGACTGGGGCCAGGGCCGCCCCGTCGTCATGCTTCATGGCTGGCCGCTGTCGTCCGACAGCTTCGACGACCTCTCGCTGGCCATCGCCGGCGCCGGAATGCGGGCGATCTCGTACGACCGGCGCGGCTTCGGCCGGTCCGAGCAGCCATGGACCGGCTACGACTACGACACGCTCGCCGACGATCTGGCGGCGGTGATGACGCAGTGCGAGGTCCGGGACGCCACCCTGCTCGGCTTCTCGATGGGCGGCGGCGAGGTCGCGCGCTACATGTCGAGGCATGGCGGCAAGGGCGTCACACGGGCGGTGCTGGTGGCGTCGGTGGTGCCCTACATGCTGAAGACGAGCGACAACCCCGACGGCGTGCCGCAGAGCACGTTCGACGCCATGGCCAAGGCCATGAAGGAAGACCGGGCCAAGTTCTGGAGCGGCTTCTTCAAGGATTTCTACGGCGTCGGCATGGTCTCGCATCCGGTCAGCGACGAAGTGCTCGAGTGGTCGCGCGACGTGTCGATGCAGGCCGGCCTGAAGCCGACGCTGGCCTGCGCCGAGGCCTTCGCGAGCACCGATTTCCGGCCCGACCTGGCGTCGTTCAAGGTGCCGACGCTGATCATCCACGGCAGCGCCGACAAGACGGTGCCGATCGACGCCTCCGGCCGCAAGGCGGCGGCGGGCATCGCCAACAGCACCTTGATCGAGTACGACGGCGCGCCGCACGGCCTGCTCGCTTCGCACAAGGATCGTGTCATCGCCGATGTCTTGCGCTTCGTGCAGGGCGATGCGACCGGCCGCTGAATCAACGCGGCCGCACCGTCAAGGCGACCGCAGCTTCGGGCAGCCGCGGCGGCGTCAATGCGGCCGCAGCGGCCGAAAGAATTCGGTGATCTCGCGCGCCAGCGCCTCGGGCTGCTCCATCGCCGCGAAGTGGCCGCCGGCCGGCATCTCGGTCCAGCGCCGGATGTCGATGTAGCAGCGATCCGCCACCGACCGCGGCGGCCGAACGATCTCGCGCGGAAACGCGGCGTAGCCCATCGGCACGCCGACGCCGGCCGCGGGAATCGGCCACGGCCCGTGCATGCGGGCGTAGTACGGCCAGAACGACGAGCCGATCGCGCCGGTGAACCAGTAGAGGCTGATGTTGGCGAGCAGGTGATCGGCGCTGAACACGCTCTCCACGTCACCGTGGCAATCGGACCAGGACCGGAACTTCTCGACGATCCAGGCCGCCAGGCCGGCCGGTGAATCGCTCAGGCCGAAGGCAAGGGTCTGCGGCCGCGTGCCCTGGATCCACTGGTAGCCGGTTTCCTCTTTCAGCCACCTGGAAAGCTCGGCGACGAAGGTCTTTTCCTCCGGCGTGGCATCGGCGGGCAGGGTCGCGTCGCGGCGCACGGCGAGCATGTTCAGGTGAATGCCGATCAGCTTGTCGGCGTGCACCGCGCCGAGGCGCGAGGCGATGAAGGCGCCCCAGTCTCCGCCTTGCGCCGCGAATCGCTCGTAGCCGAGCACGCCCGTCATCAGCTCGGCGAAGCAATCGGCGATCGCCTCCAGGCCGAAGCGGGCCTGCCCCGGCTTGAACGACAAGCCGTAGCCGGGCAGCGAGGGCGCGACGATCGTGAACGCATCGGCCGGGTCGCCGCCGAAGCGGGCCGGGTCGGTGAGGCGTGGAATGATGTCGAGGAACTCGTATACCGAGCCGGGCCAGCCGTGCGAGAGCAGCAGCGGAAACGGCCGCGGGCCCTTGCCTTCGACATGCAGGAAGTGCAGGTCGATCCCGTGCAGCGGGACCGTCCACTGCGCGAACGCATTGAGGCGCGCCTCCTGCGCGCGCCAGTCGAAGCGCGTTTGCCAATGCGCGATGAGCCGCGCCAGATAGGCCACGTTCGTTCCGTACGCCCAGGGCTCGCCGGGCGCCTGGTCGGGAAGCCGGGTCCGCGCGAGGCGCAGCTGCAGGTCGGCAATCGCGTCGTCGGCGACATGCAGCTGAAACGGATGCGGCGGGGCGCCCATACGACTTGATTAAAGCAAACTCGCTTTGCCTCGGCAAAATGGCGTTTTTTGCAGCCTGCCCGGGAGCTTCATCCGGGCATCGTTCTTCATGCCATCGGGCTCGTCCGCAACCACACCTGAACCGAGACGGGCCACCGGCCAATGGGCGGGGCCGAGCCTCGGCGCCCGGGTGATGGCCGTCGTGCTCGCCATCGCCTTCGCCGGCCTCACCTTCGCGGTCGTGAATCGGGCATGGCGTCGAACCGCGCCGCCATTGCCGCCGCGGGCCACCGCTGTCGAGGTCAGGCTGGTCCCTTGGACACCTTCGCCGGCGCTGCCGCTGCCGCCAACGCCAGCGCGGGTGCCTTAGCGCAGGCGCTTCAGCGCAGCGCACGCCTGTCGCCGCGGTCTCCTCTCGTTCCGGTCAAACCAGCCGAACTTCGGACGTAAGCTGGCGACATGGCCGCCCTGCTCGAACGCGAAGCCCTGCTCGAGGCCATGCAAGCCAGCGCCGACCAGGCCGCGCGCGGCAATGGCCACACCGTGCTGGCGAGCGGCGAGGCCGGTGTCGGCAAGACATCGCTGCTCGAGCGCTTCACGTCGGGCTTCGAGCACGGGCGCGTGCTGTGGGGCGGCTGCGAGGCGCTGGCAACGCCGCGCCCGCTCGGGCCGCTCCACGACGTGGCGGCGCAGTGCGGTGGCGCGCTCGCCGAGCGGCTCGCGTCCAGCACCGATGGGGCCGGCCTCTTCGCCGCGGTGCTGCAAGAGCTGTCACGTGCGCCGACGCCGACGCTGCTCGTCATCGAAGACCTGCACTGGGCCGACGAGGCGACGCTCGACCTGGTCAAGTATCTCGGCCGACGCATCCACCAGGTGCCGGCGCTGCTGCTGCTCAGCCACCGCGACGACCCGGCCTCGCTGGAACGGCTCCGCCCGTTGCTCGGCGACCTGCCGACTACGCACACGACGCGGCTGTCGGTGCCGCTGCTGTCGCGCGACGCGGTCGACCGCATCTCTGTCGGGGCGTCGCGCAAGGACGCCGCGCGCATCCATGCCGCGACCGGCGGCAACGCCTTCTTCGTCGCCGAGCTGCTGCGACAGGGCGGCGAAGGCGCTGCGGTGCCGGAGACGGTGCGCGACGCGGTGCTCGCGCGCGCCGCCTCGCTGGCCGCGCCGGCGCTGCAGGTGCTGCATCTCGTCGCGATCGTGCCGACCCAGGCCGAGATCGCTCTCGTCGACGCGGTCCTGGCGCCGTCTGCCGATGCCGTCGATGCCTGCGTCGCCAGCGGCCTGCTCGTCACCGACGGCCGGCGGCTGCGCTTTCGTCATGAGCTCGCGCGCTCGGCAGTCGAGGCATCGGTGCCGCCGCTGCGCGCGGCTCAGTTTCACGCCCGCTTGCTCGGCGAGCTGGCGGCGCGGCGCGAAGGCACGGTCTCGTTCGCTGCGCTCGCGCATCACGC
>JALYXU010000249.1 GCA_030946925.1 Pseudomonadota bacterium | reverse complement strand
GACGTCTCGCGGATCGCCTTGCTGATCGATCTGTCGCTGCCGGCCTTGCAGCAGCGGGTTCGGGCCGGAGATTCGGTCCAGCCGGCATGGGGCCGGTTCGTCGAGCGCACCACAGTGGCCTACGGTTTGCCGGCCCTTCCTCGCGTCCGCCATCTGCGCGCGCCGGGGCCGCTTGCGACGCTGGTGGTGGGCTATCGCAGTTGAATGAAGGCTCCTCCATGTCGATGAAGTCGTGGGTTTTGCAGCGGGTCCAGCGCCTCGGCGCCGCTGCCGGTCGGGGCGATCTGCCGCCGCGAGACGCGGCCGGGACCGGCTCCGGTCCGGAGTTCCGGTGGGATGCCGGCAATCGCACCGACCTCGGGATCGGCAAAGGCACCTTGGCCGGAAAAGGCGACGCCGCCCGCGACGGCACCAGCGACGGCAACCGCATCGGCCCGGAGCCGGGTGCAGCTCCGAGCCTGGCCGACGCCGACAACCTGGGCGCCTACGCGCCGTTGATCAACGCTGTCCGCGACGAGCTCGAGCATTTCGTCGCCAGCCACATTCGGCTGCACGTGGTCATCGCCGACCGCGACCGCTTCGCGATCACCGCGATCGGCGTGCGCGCCTTGGGCGGTGCACGCGCGCGCGATCTGCTGCATCAGTTCATCCGCGAATTCCGGCCCGAGCAGGTCAAGCGCTATCTGGCCCGTGAAGTGATCGCCCGCCTGCCCAACGGGACGGCGATCGATCTGGCGCAGTTCGGCGGCCTCTCGGATCTGGAAATGCGCAACCGGGCCGAGGAAGACCCCGAATACGGCGAATTGCTGGCCGCCCTGCAGGCGCCGCCACCGGCGGCCCTCGGCCGCCCCTACGAAGTCAGCGTGCTCGGCCGCTGGATCGAGAGCGAGTCCGGCTCGACCGGGTCGGGGCCGGGGCCGCGCCGGTCGCACACGCCCGCGACGCCGCTGGCCGGCCGGCGCTGCGAATTCGATATCGAGGATGCCGAGGGCCCGCGCCGTGCCGCGCTCGACGCGGTCCTGCCGGGCCGCCGCTACGTCGTCGGCAAGGACGAGCACTGCGATCTCCGCATCAGCGGCACGTACAGCAGCCGCCGCCATGCCGAGCTCTGGTTCGAGGCCGGCAGCTGGCACGTCGCCGATGCCGGCTCGACCAATGGCATCCGCGTCGAGAGCGCCGAGCCCGGCGCCGCAAAGCCGGGGGAAACGCGGGCCGCACCTGCCGGCAGTACCGAGGCGATCACGGTCCGCGAAGGCATGCGAATCGTTCTGTCCGCGCGTGCCGAGGGCCCGCCCGCCGATTACCCATGGCTCGCGCTTCGCTCGGCCAGCCGGGCGGCCCAGTCAGCCGGAACGACGCCGATCGCCGCGCCGGCCCCCGCGCCGGCCGCAGTCACCGCGCCGGCGAAGACGCTCGATTCGATGCTGGCGCCGCTCACGACCCCGGACGTCCGGCCGATGGCGGCGGCGGCCGGCATGCCCTCGACACCGCGAACCGCGGTGTTCGGAGCCGGTGCGGCCGAGCCGGTGTTCGAGATCCTCCAACCGCAAGGCGGGGCCGCCGGAGCGCAGGCGATCCGTCGGGGCGACCTGCCGATCGGCATCGGTCGATCGCGCGACCAGACGCTGGTCATCGACTGGAGCCACCAGGGCGTGTCCGGCCATCACGTCGAGATCGACGTGATCGACGATGGCGGCGTCGAAGGCGTGGTCCAGGGCGACAACGGCGTCGACATCGGTTCCGAGCACCATGTCACCGGCGCCCGGTTTCGCTGGTCGCCCGGACAGACGCTGGTGCTCGGCGGCGCCTGGCCCGGCGAGCCGCCGTGCACTCTCACGCTGGCTCGCCCAGCCGTGCATTGATGGTGCCGCCCTCCTCGCGCGGACTGATCACGCCGCTCGAGCCCGACCGGGCCGGGCGCCGCATCGTCGCGTCGAACCCGGCCGGGCCGACCCATGCGGCATTCGCCAACGCGCTGCGCCGCCTCGACGTCGCCGTCGCCTCGATCTGCGGCAGCCACCACGGCGTCAACGAGGACGCGCACAGCCGCCTCGACGGCAGCGGCCGCTTCTTCGTCGTCGCCGATGGCGTCGGCGGCGGGGCGATGGCGCAAGTCGCGAGCCGCCTGCTCGTCGCCGAGCTGCATGCCGGCCTCGAGGGCCGCCAGCTCGATGCCGAGCGGGTCGATCAGGCCATGCTCGCCGCCGACCGGACCATCGCCGCGGCGATCGCCCGCGTCACCGAGCGACCCGGCGCGGCGACCGTGGTGCTGTGCGCGCCTCTGGACGTGTTCGCCGCCAAATGGCTGGTCGCCTCGGTCGGCGACTGCCGTGCCTATCGCTGGTCGCCGCGGCTCGAGCCGGCGCTCGAGCAGCTGACCCGCGACGACACCTTCGCCAACCTGGGCGAGGCGCCGCCCGCCGGTGGCTCGGCCGACGATCCGGCGCGGATGGTCGGCAACGGCGCGATCGCGGGCGCCAATGCGGCGACGCACAGCCTCGGCGTGGGCGAGGTGATTGCCCTGTGCAGCGATGGCGCGCACAAGCACCTCGACGTCGCCGACTGGTGCCGTCTCCTGGCAGCGGCCGAGCCACTGGCGGCCCGAGCCGAGACCTTGGCCGCGCTGGCCCGGGCCCACGGCAGCACCGACGACACCACGGTCATGCTGATCGAACGCTCGGAGCCGGCGTGGCGGGCGCTCAGCCGGCACGGCCGGACCGCGGCCGGATCGAACAGCGGAAGGAACGAGTCATGACCCCAGCCGACATCGATCGCGTGTTCGGCAGGGACCGCCTGCGCATGGTCACCGGCGAGCACGTCGAAGTGTTCCGCGAGGCCTCGCAACCGGGCGAACGACGGCGCTACACCAAGCGCTTTCTCGCCACCTCGGTCGGCGATTTCCGGGAGTGGACCGAGCGCGAATGGCGGATCCTGGCGCGCCTGGTCGGCCACGGCATCAAACCGGTGCCCGACGTCGTGCAGTTCGATCGCGGCGCGGCGGATCGGCCGGCGCTGGTCCAGACCTACGACGCCGGAGTCACCGTCGACCATTGGGCGACGCTGTTGCCGCTGCAGCGCGACGGCAAGCTGCTGCGCAACGTCTTCGAGGATTGCGCCCATTGGTGGGCGCTGGCGCAGCACAGCCTGATCGCCCTCGACGCGATCCACGAGCTGCGTCTGGTGCACCTCGACCTCAAGGCCGACAACATCTGCATTCCGGTCGGCCCGGCCGATTTCGATCCGCTGGTGCGCGAGCAATCGCTGCACCCGCGCTTCGAGGACATCACGCTGATCGACTTCGCGTTCTCGCTGGTCTCCGGCGAGCGGCTGCAGAACGCCTTGCCGATCGCCCGTCAGCCGGACTTCGAATACCAGTCACCGCGGCTGCTGCTCGCGCTCGAAGCCGGGCGTAACGGCGACCTCGCCCCGACCCGCCAGCTCGACTGGCGTTGCGACCTGTTCAGTCTGGCGGCGATGCTCTGGCGCTACCTGCCGGAATTCGACGAGTCGACCGGCCGGGCCTGGACGCGGCCCCGCCACAGCAAGGCGCGGGCGCTGGTTCGGCGTCTGATCGAGGCGCACGATTCCGATCTGCCGCAGACCCGCCCGCACGCCGAGCTGATCGCGCTTGCCTCGGCTCCGCTCGACAACCCGGAGCTCCGGCAGTCGCTCGAGCGCGGCTGGGCCTTGGCCATCGAGACGCCGGCCCCGGCCGCCGTCCGGCCGACGCCCGTGACGCGCATCGCGCAGCCACTGCCGACACCGGTGGCGGCACCGATCGAGCCGGTGTTCGCACCGTCGCCAGCCTTCGCTCCGGGGCCGACGGCAGGGACGCTGCCTGCGCAGACGCCTCGTGCAGAGACCTCGGCACAAGCGCCTCCCGCGAAGGCGTCTCTGGCGCAGACGCCGCCCGCCCAGACACCGGCCCAGACGTCGCTCGCACAGACGCCGCCGGTGCCACCGCCATACGTGCAGCCACCGGCGCAAGCCTCGGCCGCGCCGCCGGCAATGGCGGAGGCAGCTGCCATGGCGCCGCCCGCGCCGGACCCGACCTTGCAACAACCGCCAGGGCTCGACCGCGCCCCGTTCGAAACGCGGCCACTTCCGCATCCGCGCGCCGACGACACCGGTGTCGACCATGCCGGGTTCGACCATGCGCCGATGAGCGTGGACGAGAGCGACGTCGAGACCAGGGCTCTGGCCAGACGGCAACGCGAGCGGCAACGGGCGCGTCGGCTGGCCTGGACCGCGGGTGTCGCCGCCACTGCGGTTGCCGGAGTCGTGCTGTGGGCGCCGTGGAGCGAATCCACGCGCATGCCGAGCTTGCCCGGCCTGCAAGGCGCACGGCTCGAGGCCAAGACCGGCGCGAGCTCGGCAGCGGGCCGATCCGTCGCCGCAGCGAAGCCGGCGCGGCCCGTCCGCGCAGACCCGAGCGCAGCGACGCGCACGGCGCCCAGGCCCGGCGCAGATCCGACCGCAACGGCGCCTCGGGTTGCCGTCGTGGTGC
>JALYXU010000236.1 GCA_030946925.1 Pseudomonadota bacterium | reverse complement strand
CGCGGAAGCTCCGCGAGCAGCTTCGGGTCGCGACGCTGGCCGGCTTCGGCGCCGAGACGCTCGTCGCAGCCCATGCCGCGGCCGCCGCCTTGCTCAGCTACGCCGAGCACACCCAGGGCCGCGCCCTTGCCCACGTGCATCGCCTCAGCGTGCACCGGGCCAGCGAGCTGATCGACCTGCCGCCGACGACGCAGCGCAACCTCGAGCTCACCCGGACCCTGCGCGGCCACGACACGCCGACGCTGCTGTCGACGCTCGACCTCTGCGCCACCGGCATGGGCAGCCGCACCTTGCGGACCTGGCTGACGCAGCCGTTGCGCCATCGCCGGGTCGCGATCCAGCGTCACGAATCGATCGCGGTCCTGCTGACGTCCGGCCTCGACGGCTTGCGCGCGTCGCTGCGCCATCTCGCCGACGTCGAGCGGATCACGACGCGGATCGCCTTGCGCCAGGCGCGCCCGCGCGAGCTGGTCGGCTTGCGCGCCACCTTGCTGGCCTTGCCGCTGGTCCGCGCGGCGCTGCCCGACGAGAGCTGCGTGCTCCTGACCATGCTCGCGGAAGCACTCGAACCACCGGCAGCGATTGCGGAGCTCCTGGTCGCCGCCCTCGCTGAAGAGCCGGCTGCGCTGATCCGCGACGGCGGCGTCATCGCCGCCGGCCACGACGCCGAGCTCGACGAGCTGCGCAGCATCGGCCAGCACAGCGATGCGGTCCTGCTCGAGCTGGAAGGCCGCGAGCGCCTGCGCAGCGGCATCGCCACGCTGCGGGTCCAGTTCAACCGGGTCCACGGCTACTTCATCGAGGTGTCGCAGGCCCAGGCCGCGAGCGTGCCGGCCGACTACCGACGCCGGCAGACGATGAAGAACGCCGACCGCTTCACCACGCCGGAACTCAAGGCCTTCGAAGACAAGGCACTGTCGGCCGGCGAACGGTCGCTGGCCCGCGAGCGCCAGCTCTACGAGACCTTGCTCGACAGTCTGGCCACGCATCTCGAAGCGCTTTCGGCGATCGCCCGTTCGCTGGCGTCACTCGACGCGCTCGGCGCGTTGTCGGAGTGCGCGCGGCGCGCCGACTGGTGCCGGCCGCGATTCGTCCGCGAGCCCTGCATCGAGATCGAGCGCGGTCGCCATCCGGTCGTCGAAGCGCGCCTGCAGGAGCGCGGCCTCGCCTTCATGCCGAACGATTGCCGGCTCGATGCGAAACGCCGCATGCTCGTCATCACCGGGCCCAACATGGGCGGCAAGAGCACCTTCATGCGCCAGGTCGCCTTGATCACGCTGCTCGCCTCGATCGGCTCGTTCGTGCCGGCGGCGGCTTGCCGGCTCGGCCCGATCGACGCCATCCACACGCGCATCGGCGCTGCCGACGATCTGGCCAATGCGCAATCGACCTTCATGGTCGAGATGACCGAAGCCGCGGCGATCGTCCACAGCGCGACCGAGCAGTCGCTTGTGCTGATGGACGAGATCGGCCGCGGCACCTCCACTTTCGACGGCCTCGCCCTGGCAGGCGCGATCGCGCACCACCTGCACGAGCGCAACCGCTCGTTCACGCTGTTCGCCACCCACTACTTCGAGCTGACCGACTTTCCGGCTCGGCACGACCGCGCCGTGAACGTGCACGTCGCCGCGGTCGAGACCGGCGACGCGATCGCCTTCCTGCACGAGATCGAGGCCGGCCCGGCCAGCCGCAGCTACGGCGTCCAGGTGGCCCGCCTCGCCGGCATGCCGGCGACGCTGCTGCGCCAGGCCCGGACGACGCTGGAAAGCCTCGAAGCAGAGCGAGTGGCGCGGCAGCCGCAGAGCGATCTTTTCACCGTGCCGGCCATGCTCGACGAGGCGTCGGCGCCGGCGACGCGCGTGACGGATGCCGCTGTCGACGCGGCCTTGGCATCGCTCGACCCCGATATGCTCTCGCCCCGAGAAGCGCTCGAGGCGCTGTACCGCCTCAAGGCCTTGAGCGTCGCCCTGAACAAGGACCCCCCATGACCTACTGCGTGGCAGTCAAGCTCGACGCCGGCCTCGTCTTCCTGTCCGATTCGCGGACCAACGCCGGCCTCGACCAGATCGGCACGTTTCGCAAGATGATGATCTACGAGCGGCCGGGCGACCGCTTCATGGTGATGC
>JALYXU010000235.1 GCA_030946925.1 Pseudomonadota bacterium | reverse complement strand
GGGTCCTGCCGCATCAGGGCGCGCAGGCCCTCGGCGAAGTTCAGGTCGATCAGCGGCTGCACCTGGGTCTGGTTGAAGGCCGGCTGGATCATCTCGATCGGGTCTTCGATCGTGCAGACGTTGACCTCGTCGGTGGCGAGCCGGCGCAGCGTCGAATAGAGCGTCGTCGTCTTGCCCGAGCCGGTCGGGCCGGTGACGAGGATGATGCCGTGCGGCTTGGCGACCAGCTCTTCCCAGCGGCGGCCGTCGTGGTTGCCGAAGCCGAGGCTCTCGAGCGTCTTGACGGTGGTGTCCGGGTCGAAGATCCGCATCACCATCTTCTCGCCGAACGCGGTCGGCAAGGTCGACAGGCGCATCTCGACTTCGTCGCCGGCCGGGTTGCGAACCTTGATGCGGCCGTCGAGCGGCCGGCGGCGCTCGACCACGTCCATGCGGCCGAGCAGCTTGACCCGCGCGACCATCGCGCTCATCACGCCCGGCGGCAGCTGGTAGACGGTGTGCATGACGCCGTCGATGCGAAAGCGGATCACGCTCCTCTCGCGGCGCGGCTCGAGGTGGATGTCGGAGGCGCGCTGGTCGAAGGCGTATTGCCAGAGCCAGTCGACGACCTGGATGACGCCCGAGTCGTTGGCGTCGAGCTGCTTCGAGCTCTTGCCGAGCTCGACCAGCTGCTCGAAGTTGGCGAGGGCCGCCGACTCGCCCATCTTGGTGGCGTTGCGGACCGAGCGCGACAGTGCGTAGAACTCGGTCGTGTAGCGCGCGATCTCGACCGGGTTGACGATGACCAGCCGCACCACCCGCTTGGTGTGCGACTCGATCTCCGAGATCCAGGCGATGTCGAGCGGCTCGCAGGTGGCGATCGTCACTTCGGTCGGGCCGAAGGTGAGCGGCAACGCGTGCCGGCGCTCCGCATAGTTGATCGACATCACGTCGGCGACGCGGCCGACATCGGCCTTCAGCGGATCGATCCGCAGGTACGGCATCTTGCAGCGCTTGGCCAGCCATTCGGTGAGGGTCTCGATGTCGAGCACCTTGCCGTCGCCGACGCGGCTCAGGTTGGCGCTGCCGAGCCGAACCAGCGGATGCTGCGAGCTGTTGCCACCGGCGAAGCGATGGGCCGTGCGCTCGACGTCTTCGCGGCTCAGGATCCTGTCTTCGCGAAGCCAGCCGAGCAGCGTGCGCCAGGTGAGCTTGCCGGCCGGCATCACGGTCGGCAGGGCCAGCTCGGTCGCCGGCAGGATCGTCGAGCCGAGCTGCGAGGCGTTGCCCGCAGCGCCGACCGGCAGGACCCGGACCTCCGTGCCGCCGACGGGGGTCAGCGCTTCGGGGCGCCCGCTCTTCGTCGTCGTTTTCATTCAGGAGGCGGCTGGTGAGGTGGGTTGCAGCTCCGCGGGAGGCCGCATCATGCGCAGCCACTTGCGAGCCGGCAGCTGCCAGCGAGTTTCGATGTTTTCAGCACGCCGGGCAAGCTCGTCGGCATCGGGCACCGTGACATGCTTCATTGCAATCACGATGGTGTTGCCCTCGCGGGTCGGCTTCAGGCTGCGGACGTTGGCAGCGCCGAACGCCGCGCCGATGCGGGCCATGCTGCGTTCGAACGAGGCGTCGCGGCCGAACAGGTTGACGGTCATCAGGCCGCCGTCGCCGAGCGCGGCACGGCAGTCGGCGTAGAACGCTTCGCTGTCGAGCACCGGACAGGCGGCCTCGTGATCGTAGAGATCGACCGCCAGGACGTCGATCGACCCGCGCCGTGCCGGCTCGGCGATGAAAGCGGCGGCGTCCTGCTCGATGACGCACAACCGCTCGGCCACGGCCGGCAGGCGAAACCAGTGGCGGCAGGCGACGATGACGCGGCCATTGAGCTCGACCGCGGTGGTCCGCATCTTCAGCCGCTTCAGGCAGAACCGGGTGATCGCGCCGGCGCCGAGGCCGAGCTGCACGGCGTGGCCGTCGGCCACCTCGGCCGCTTCGCGAAACAGCATCCAGGCCATCATGCGCTGCACGTAGTCGAGCTCGATGACGAGCGGCTCGTCGAT
>JALYXU010000177.1 GCA_030946925.1 Pseudomonadota bacterium | reverse complement strand
TGCTCGGCAAGGCGCTCGGCGGCGGCCTGCTTCCGGTCAGCGCGTTCCTGGCGACCGATGAGCTGATGGCGGTGTTCCAGCCCGGCGACCACGGCAGCACCTTCGGCGGCAATCCGCTCGCCGCCGCAGTCGGTGAAGCCGCACTCGACTTGCTGCTGCGCGAGCGCCTGTCGGAGCGGGCAAAGCTCCGCGGCGACGAGCTGCTGGCGCGACTGCGCGGCATCGGCCATCCGGCGATCCGTGAAGTGCGCGGCAAGGGGCTGCTGATCGGCGTCGAGATCGATCCGGCGTTCGCTTCGGCGAGGCAAGTCTGCGAAGGGCTGCTCAAGGCAGGCGTGCTGAGCAAGGACACACACGGCACGGTGGTCCGCTTCGCGCCGCCGCTGATCGTCGAGAGCGAGCACGTCGAGATCGCTGCTGCGGCGCTCGAGACCGCGCTGGTGCCGTTCAGCCGGCGCGCCGCCTGACTTGGCGGTAGAAGGTGGCCGCCACTCGGGGCGCCTGCAAGGCCTCGACGGCCATCCCAGTTAGTCGCGGACGCGGCCTCAGCGGCTCAGGCGGTCCAGCACCAGGCCGACGAAGACGACGAAACCGAGCCAGTGATTCAGCCGAAAAGCGCGGAAGCAGCCGTCGCGCGTTCGCGCGCGGATCAAGGCGTAGTGCCACGCCGCGATCCCGGCAGCGGCGAGCAGGGCGGCGAAATACGCGACGCCCTCTCCGCGCCGCGCGCCGACCCCAGCCCAGATCGCCAGAAAGACGGCGTAGGAAGCCATCACGGCCGCGACGTCGTAGCGGCCGAGCGTGATCGCCGACGTGCGGATCCCGACCTTCAGGTCGTCGTCGCGGTCGACCATCGCGTACTCGGTGTCGTAGGCGAGGACCCAAAACAGGTTGCCGAGCAGGAGCCACCAGGCCAGGGCCGGCACTGCGCTAACGAGCGACTCTGGCGACCATGAATCGCCGCCGCGCACGGCCGCGAATGCCATCGGGATGCCGAAGCTGAAGGCGACGCCGAGGACCGCCTGCGGCATTGCGAAGAAGCGCTTGCTGAACGGGTAGACGAGCGTGACGGCGAGCGCCGCGACGCTCCAGGCGACCGCAGCAAGATTTGTCGTGAGCACCAGCGCGAAGGCAATGAGAGCCAGCGCTGCAGCCAGCGCGAGGGCCTCGGCGATGCCGATCGCACCCCGCGTCACCGGTCGGCCCGCGGTGCGCTTGACGTGTCGGTCGAAGTCGCGATCGGCGACGTCGTTGACGGCGCATCCGGCGCTGCGCATGAGGAAGGTGCCGAGCACGAAAACCACGAGCAGATGCCAGCCGGGAAAGCCGTCGGCGGCGATCCACAAGGCCGAGAGCGTCGGCCAGAGCAGCAGCAAGGTGCCGGCCGGGCGATCCCAACGGATCAGGTCGAGCCAGAGCGCCAGACGACCCCTCGGCAGCATCACGAACGGCCGGGCCGAGTGCCCGCGCGCGAAGGCGCTGTGTGAAGGTAGGCAAAGGCCAGTGCGCCGGTGCGAGGCGGGTCACCGCCGGCGCCCGGTCGCGCGTTAAGGTGGAGTCTGCTGAAGGAGCCCCTCATGAAGTCCATTCTGGCCCTCGTCCTCGCCGCCGGTGCCGTCGCTCCGGCGCTGGCCCAGCCCAGCGTCGGTGTGTCGATCGGCATCAACCAGCCCGGCGTGTACGGCCGCATCAACATCGGCGACGTGCCCCGGCCAGCGCTTTATCGCGCCGAGCCGGTGATCATCCAGCCGTCGCGCGTGGTCGTCGAACGGCAGCCGGTCTATCTGTATGTGCCGCCCGAGCACCAGCAGAACTGGCGTCGCTATTGCGCCCGCTACAGTGCCTGCGGCCAACCCGTGTACTTCGTTCGCGACGACTGGGTTCGCGAACGCTATGCGCACGAGCATCCCGATTGGGATCATGGCCGGCATCGCGGCTGGGACAAGCGCGAGCGGTTTGAAGACCATGACCGCCGCGACGGTCGTGGCGAGCGCCGGGACGGCGACCGCGGCGACGGCGATCGTGACCGCCACGGCCGGGGCCACAAGGGCGACTGAGGCGTCGGCTCAGCCTTCGAGCTGCTTCTGAAACACCAGGCCGGCGTGCTCGCGCAGGGCGTGGAAGCGGATCTTCGGCCAGTTCGTCTCGATCGCCCGCAGCTCGGGCGCGTACTCGACCAGCACGGTCGGCGCGTCGACGG
>JALYXU010000157.1 GCA_030946925.1 Pseudomonadota bacterium | reverse complement strand
CCGGCGCGATCGGCGTCGTTGCTGCCACCACCGCGGTCTGGCCGGCCGCGGCGCTCGCCGCCGACTGGCTGCCGAGCAAGACCGTGCGCATCGTCGTGCCGATCGTCGGCGGCACCAACGACGTCGTTGCACGTCTGGTCGCACCGGAGCTGCAAAAGGCCCTCGGCCAGGCCGTCATCGTCGAGAACAAGGGCGGCGCCGGTGGCACCATCGGCGCCAACGAGGTCGCCAAGGCGGCGCCCGACGGGCACACCCTGCTGGTCGGCTTCAATGGCCCGATCGCGATCAACACGACGCTGTTCGCGAAGATGCCGTACGACCCGGTCAAGGACCTCTCGCCCATCACCCTGGCGGTGACCTCGCCGCAATTCCTGGTCGTGCATCCGAGCGTGCCGGTCAGGACGGTCGCCGAATTCGTCGCCCTCGCCAAGACCAGGAAGATGTCGTACGCGTCGGTGTCGACCGGCAGCGCGTCGCACCTGACGATGGAGATGCTGAAGTCGGCGGCGCAGATCGACGTCACCCACGTGCCGTACAAGGGCTCGGCGCCGGCCGTCAACGACCTGATCGGCGGCCAGGTCGACGCGGCGTTCCTGGTGCCCGGCAACATCATGCAGTTCGTCAAGGTCGGCAAGGCCCGGCTGATCGCCTCGACCGGGCAGAAGCGCTTCGCCTCGACGCCGGACGTGCCGACCATGATCGAGCAGGGCTACCCGAACTTCGTGGCCCTGTCGTGGATCGGCTTCCTCGCGCCGGCAGGCACGCCGAAGCCGATCATCGACCGCTACAACAAGGAGATCGTCCGCATCCTCAGGCTGCCCGAAGTCACCGCGGCGCTGCAGGGCATGGAGTTCGATGTCGTGGCCGGCTCGCCCGAGCAATTCGCGCAATGGATCCACAGCGAGATCCCGCGCTGGGGCAAAGTCATCAAGGAGACCGGCATCAAGGTCGAGTGATGAGCGGCCGGCTGCGCCTGCACGGCAAGGTGGCGCTGATCACCGGCGGCGGCGCCGGCATCGGTGCCGCGACGGCGCGCCTGTTCTGTGCCGAGGGCGCTGCCGTGTTGCTGGTCGACGCCGACGCCGAGGCACTGGCCCGCAGCGTCGCCGCCGTTCGCGTCCATACGCCCGAGGCACGCGTCGAAGCGCGGACCGCCGACGTCGCCGATGCGGCCGAGGCCGAGGCCGCGGTGCAGCAGGCCCTGGCTGCGTTCGGCCGCCTCGACGTGCTCGTCAACAACGCGGCGATGCGCAACAACTCCACGCTCGCCGCGGCGCGGCCGGCGGAGTGGCAGGCGGTCGTCGGCGTCAACCTGATCGGCACCGCCAACTACTGCCGCTCGGCGCTGCCGGCGTTGCGCAGTGCGGGCCATGGCAGCATCGTCAACGTCTCGTCGTGCTACGCCGTCACCGGTCGCAAGGGCATGGGCCTCTACGACGCGACGAAGGCCGGGATCCTGTCGATGACGCGCACGCTGGCCTTCGAGGAAGCGGGCCACGGCATCCGCGTCAACGCGGTCTGCCCAGGCTCGACGTTGACCGACTTTCATCGCGACAAGGCCGAGCGCGGCGGCAAGAGCGTCGAGACGTTGAAGACGGAGCGCCGCGACAGCTCGTTGCTCGGCCGCTGGGCGGCACCCGAAGAGATCGCCTTGCCGATCCTCTGGCTGGCCTGCGACGAGGCATCGTTCATCACCGGCACGACGCTGATGGTCGACGGCGGCCTGCACGTGATGTAGCGATGCGCTGCTCGCGTCGCCCCGAACCCGAACGGCCGAATCCGAGGCAGGAGGCGCGGCGATGAGTGCATCGATGATCGAGGTCCGGGTCGCCCGCAAGCGGGTCGAGGCCACGGACATCTGCACCTTCGAGCTGGTCGCGACCAGGGGCGCGCCGCTGCCGGCGTTCTCCGCGGGCTCGCACGTCGACGTCCATCTGCCCGGCGGCATCACCCGCCAGTACTCGCTCTGCAACGACCCGGCGGAAAGTCACCGCTACCTGATCGGCGTGCTGAAAGACGCGGCAACGCGCGGCGGCTCGGCATCGATGCACGATCTCGTCGGCGAGGGCGACACGCTGCAGATCAGCACGCCGAAGAACCACTTCGCGCTGGCCCACGATGCCGAGCGGCACCTGCTGCTCGCCGGCGGCATCGGCGTGACGCCGATCCTGTGCATGGCCGAACGGCTGGCGATCGTCGACGCCGCGTTCGAGATGCACTACTGCACCCGCTCGCTGGCGCGCACCGCCTTCCACGCGCGAGTCACCGGTTCGTCGCTGGCCGACAAGGTGCAGTTTCATTTCGACGACGGCCCGGCCGAGCAGAAGCTCGACATCGACCGCTTGCTGGCCAGGCCGCAGCCGGGCACGCACGTCTACGTCTGCGGCCCGACCGGCTTCATGGAGGCGGTGCTCGGCGCTGCCCGTGCTGCCGGCTGGCCCGAGGCGCAGCTGCACTTCGAGTACTTCTCGGCCGAGGTCGTGAAGACGGCGAGCGACGGCAGCTTCGAGGTCCGGTTGGCGAGCTCGGGGAAATGCGTCGTCGTCGGCAACGACCAGACCGTCGTCGAGGCGCTCCGCGCGGCCGGCATCGAGATCCAGACCTCGTGCGAGCAAGGCGTCTGCGGCACCTGCCTGACCCGCGTCCTCGAAGGCACGCCCGACCACCGCGACATGTACCTGATGCCGGACGAGCAGGCGAGGAACGACCAGTTCATGCCGTGCTGCTCGCGTGCGAAGTCGGCGGTGCTCGTGCTCGATCTCTAGGCTGTCGCCGGCATGCCGGCTCAGTTCAAGCCCTAACAGTCATCCGACCGCCGGGACGGTAATCTGCATCCCCCTGAAGGAGACGCCCATGACACGCAAGTTGATCGCGCTGGCCGCACTGGCGCTCTCGTCGGTCGCGACGCTGGACGCACACGCAGCGCCGCCGACTGTCGAGATGACCTGGATGTCGATCGCCAACTGGTATTTCAAGATCGGCGACAAGCGCATCGTCATGGACGGCTACATCACGCGCGTGCCGGAGGCGCAGTTCGTGCCGTCGCCGGTATTCCCGAAGGACATGTACACATTCACCAAGGCCGCTTACGGCATCGACACCGCGTCGATCGCGAAGGTCCGCGACGCGATGCTCGGCGCCGACAAGGTCGATCTGCTGCTCGTCGGGCACAGCCACTGGGACCACAGTTGGGACACGCCGGCCTGGTCGAAGCTGACCGGCGCGCCGATGGTCGGCGGCGCCACGAGCTGCATGCAGGCGGCCGCCCAGGGCGTTCTCGGGACGCAGTGCCGAAGCGTCAACGGTGGCGAGAAGATCTCGCTCGGCAACGGCATCACGATGCGCGTCGTTCGCTGGAACCACAGCGGCGACGCCACCAATCCGATCCAGCACTTCGCGCGCGAGCTGTATCGGCCGCCGGTGCCCGATGCGAGCACCGGCGGCTTTCGCGCCGGTGTCGGCGAGGACTATCCGAACGGCGGCGGCAACCGGGCCTTCCTGTTCACCGTCGACAGCAGCGAAGGTCAGCTTGCCTTCTTCGTCAACAACTCGGCCAGCGCCTTCGACCTCGACAAGGACATCGTCGTCGACGGCGTCAGCTACGGCTCGCCGATCGGCAATCTTGCGGCGGCGATGAAGGATGCCGGCCTGACCAAGGTCGACGCCTGGATCGGCACCGGCGGCAAGCCGGTCGCGGAGATCGTCGTTCCGGTGCTGCACCCGAAGGCCTACATCCCGAGCCATTGGGATGGCCTCTTCAACGCCTTCTGGCCGGGCATGCCGTATCCCTTCAAGGACGACGCGCTGCTCGCCTATCTCGATGCGCAGAAGATCGGCTCTGTCCGTCCGACCCAGTACTTCGACAAGTACGTGCTGTCGCCGGGCGGCGTCGTGGCGGTCGACAACCACGCGGTCAAGAGCAAGCTCGGTTTCGCCGATGCGCAACGCTTCAGCGCGTCGCTGCTCGATGCCGTCTCGCAGGTGGCCGCGACGACCGTCGGCGACGACTGCGGCGAAGGCTTCCAGCCGCCGAGCGCCTGGCAGACGATGTTCGTGCAGCTCGACCGGCGCGATGGCGTCGCCCGGCCATGAACCCGCGCCATCCAGCCATCGCGGCGCTCGCGCTGCTCTGCGCCTGCATCGGCCCTGCCGCAGCACAGTCGCAGACGCAGAGCGAAGCGCTCAGGTCGGCGACCGAGCTCGCCAACGGCATCAAGGCGGCGACCGGCGTGAAGCCCGCGGCCAAGCAGCTGCCGGCGGGCGATCCGTGCGGCATCCTGTCGCAGGCCGACGTGCAGAAGTTCTTTCCCGGCGCCAAGGCCGGCGAGCGCAGCAAGCGGCTCGAGGAATACGGCATCACCGAGTGCGCCTGGAAAGGCCCGAGCGGCCAGATCGCGGTCGTGGTCCAGGAGTCCTACAACAGCGGCACCAGTGCCAAGGAGGATGCGCTCGGCATGGCCCAGGGCTTCACCGACCCGCTCAAGCCGAAGTCGTTGAAGAACGTGCGCATCGAATCGTTCCCGGCGCTCGGCGATGCCGCGGCGTTCGTCGAGACCGCCGACGCCAGCCGCGGCATCCTCGGCGACGGCGCCCTGATGGAGCTGCGCAAGGGCCGGCACAACATCTCGATCGGCTCCGGCGAGCTGCCGCGCCGCGATCGCGCGGCGGCGCTGAAGATCTTCGAGGAGCTGGGCCGGGTCGCCGCGAAGCGCCTGTAGTTCGAGCGCTGGGGTCGCGGCCTGGGCGGCAGCGTCGCAGCTCGGGAACGCGCTGCCGAGTCCACAAGCTGGCGCCGTCGTCGTGGTCTGCGACGAGGCGCGGCGCCTGTATGCTTGCATCGGACTGCCGGAGCGCGCGCGGGATGCCGGAGCTCGCGACTGCCACACCCCACGAGCGGCGACCCGCGACACCATGGAGCTTCGGCCTTGAGCGACATCGACGCCACCCTGCTGAACGAGCTGCGCATCGATGGCGGGCAACGCGAGAGCGAGGGCAGCGGCAAGGTGCCGCGCTGGCTCTGGCCGGCGATTGCCGCGGTGCTCGTCGCCGCGTTGCTCGCTGGCGCCGCCTGGTGGTGGCTCGGTGCGAGGCCGGTCGCCGTGCAGACCGCGACCGCGATTGCCCCGGGCAATGCAGGCGCGGCGGGTGCCCTCCTGCAGGCCACCGGCTACATCACGGCGCGCCGGATGGCGACCGTCTCGACACAGATCACCGGCACCTTGACCCACGTCCTGATCGAAGAAGGCGACACGGTGCAGAAGGGGCAGATCATCGCCCGCCTCGAAGACAGCGGCCTGCGTGCCAGTCTCGACGTCGCCAATGCCAACGCGATGACGGCGCAGGCGCAGATCGCAACCGCGCAGGCGCAGCTGGCGCAGGCGCAGGCCGACTCGCGGCGGCAGGAGTCGCTGGTCTCGAGCGGCATGGCGACGCGGCAGTTCGCCGAGCAATCGCGCACCGCCGTCTCGACCGCCACCGCGCAGCTCGACGCGCGCCGCCGCGAGGCCGATGCGGCACGGGCCCAGGTCGCCCAGGCCAAGGTCAACTTCGACTATGCGATCGTCCGCGCTCCGTTCACCGGCGTCGTCACGGTCAAGGCGGCGCAGGTGGGCGAGATCGTCTCGCCGCTGTCGGCCGGCGGCGGCTTCACCCGCACCGGCGTCGGCACCATCGTCGACATGGCGTCGCTCGAGATCGATGTCGACGTCAGCGAGGCCTACATCGGCCAGGTCAAGCCCGACATGCCCGCCGAGGCCGTGCTGAGCGCCTATCCCGACTGGAAGATCCCGGCGCACGTGATCGCGATCGTGCCGTCGGCCGACCGCGGCAAGGCGACCGTCAAGGTCCGCGTCGGCCTCGAGCAGAAGGATGCGCGGATCGTCCCCGACATGGGCGCCCGCGTCTCGTTCCTCAGCCAGAAGACGACGCCCGCGACACAGGCGCCGAAGGGTGTGCTGGTGCCGCCGGCAGCAGTCGTGCAGCGCGACGGCCACAGCGTCGTCTTCGTGGTCGAGGCCGGCAAGGCGGTGCAGCGTGCGGTGACGCCTGCCGCACAGGACATCGGCGGGATGAAGCTCGTGCCCGACGCGGTGAAGGCGGGCGATCGGGTGGTAGTGTCGGCGCCGGAGACGCTGCGCGACGGCGCCAGCGTCACGGTCGAGGAGCCGCATTGATGACGAAGCTGATCGAGATTCGCGACCTGTCGAAGGCCTACGAGCGCGGCAAGCAGAAGGTCGAAGTCCTGCACCACATCGATCTCGAGGTCGAGCAGGGCGATTTCCTGGCCCTCATGGGTCCCTCGGGCTCGGGCAAGACGACGCTGCTGAACCTGATCGGCGGCCTCGACGTGCCCTCGGCCGGCAGCATCAGCGTCGGCGGCCAGCGCATCGATCAGCTCGGCGGCGGCGCCTTGGCCAAGTGGCGGGCCGCCAACGTCGGCTTCGTGTTCCAGTTCTACAACCTGATGCCGATGCTCTCGGCGCAGCGCAACGTCGAGCTGCCGCTGTTGCTCACCAAGCTGGGGTCGGCCGAGCGGAAAAAGCGCGCGGCGATTGCCCTGCAGCTGGTCGGCCTTGCCGACCGGGCCAGCCACAAGCCGGCCGAGCTCTCCGGCGGCCAGCAGCAGCGCGTCTCGATCGCCCGGGCGATCGTCTCCGACCCGACCCTGCTGGTCTGCGACGAGCCGACCGGCGACCTTGACCGCAGCTCCGCCGAGGAGGTGCTTGGCCTGCTGCGCGCGCTCAACCGCGACCATGGCAAGACCGTGCTGATGGTGACGCACGATCCGAAGGCCGCCGAGTACGCCAACCAGACGCTGCACCTCGACAAGGGCACGCTGGTCGAGGCGCTGACCGCCTGAGGCCGCGCCGATGAAGTACCTGCACCTGGTCTGGGCGGCGCTGTTCCGGCGCAAGACCCGGACCTTCCTCACCCTGGTCTCGATCATTGCCGCATTCCTGCTGTTCGGCCTGCTCGATGCCGTGCGCACCTCGTTCACGCAGGCCGGCCAGAGCGCCAACGGCGCGCAGCGGCTGCAGACCAGCTCGAAGCTGTCGTTCATCCAGACCTTGCCGCAGTCGATCGAGGCGCAGATCGCCGCGGTGCCCGGCATCAAGAGCGTGACCTTCGCGAACTGGTTCGGCGGCGCCTACCAGGACCCGCACAACCAGGTCTTCAGCTTCGCGGTCGAGCCAAACTACCTGGACCTGTACCCGGAGGTGGCGGTGAGCGCCGCCGAGCGCAAGGCCTTCGACGAGACCCGCACCGGCGCGCTGGTCGGTGAAGCCCTGGCCAAGCGCTACCACTGGAAGGTCGGCGACAAGATCCCGTTGCAATCGACCATCTTTCCGGACCGCACCGGCAGCAAGAACTGGTCGTTCGAGGTGGTCGGCATCCTGCATGCAACGGACAAGAAGAGCGGCGGCTTCTTCGACCAGATGTTCCTGCTGCACTGGAAGTACTTCGACGAGACCACGCCCTTCAACCGCGGCCAGGTCGGCTGGTACGTGACCCGCGTGGCCGACGTCAACCAGGCCGACCGCATCGCCAGGACGATCGACGCGATCTCCGCCAACTCCGACCACGAGACGCGGACCCAGACCGAGCAGGCCGCAACCGCTTCGTGGATGAAGCAGCTCGCCGACATCGGCCTGATCGTCGGCTCCATCATGGGCGCGGTGTTCTTCACCCTGCTGCTGCTGTCGGGCAACACCATGATGCAGGCGGTGCGCGAGCGAACCGGCGAGATCGCGGTCCTGAAGACGATCGGCTTTTCCAACCTCAGCGTGCTGTCGATGGTGCTGGCCGAGTCGGTGCTGTTGCTGCTGCTCGGCGGCGTCATCGGCCTGGCGATCGCGGCGCTGCTGATCCCCGTGGTCAGCGCCGGCAGCGGCGGCATGCTCAACCTGCCGACGGTCGGCAAGGACAGCTGGCTGCTCGGTCTGCTCCTGATGGGCGTGATCGGCCTGCTCGTCGGCTCGCTGCCGGCGTGGAGCGCCATGCGCCTGAACATCGTCGATGCCCTGGCCGGCCGCTGAGCGGACGGGCTCACGCGCCCCACGAGGACAACGATGCGCTTTCTGATGAACGTGCTGCTGTTCGTCTTCCTGGTCGTGGTGCTCGCGGTCTGGGTGCTGCTGCCGTGGCCGGGCGCGGTGGCGCTGGCGCTGCTCTTCGCCGCCTGGCTCGCTCTCAGCCGGCGTGGCCGCCAGGCGGCGTCGGTCGCCAACGTCGGCATCAGCACGCTCGGCCAGCGGCTCGGCTCGACCGCGGTGATCGTCGTCGGCATCGCCGGCGTCGTCGCCGTGCTGGTCGCGCTGCTGTCGATGGCCGAGGGCTACGCCGAGACCCTGCGCAACACCGGCAGCCCCGACACGGCGATCGTCATGCGCGGCGCCTCGGCCTCGGAGGTGATGTCGGTGCTCGACCACGACAGCGTCGTGCAGATCGCGCAAGCTGCCGGCATCGCCAGGGACGCCAAGGGCGAGCCGATCGCCTCCGACGAGATGGTGGTCGCCGCCAACCTGCCGATGCGAGGCGGCGCTGCCGGCGAGGAAGGGAGCGTGCAGCTGCGCGGTGTCGGCGATCAGGCCTGGGTGGTGCGACCTCAGGTGAAGATCGTCGACGGCCGCCGCTTCAAGCCCGGCCTGCGCGAGCTGATCGTCGGCCGTGGCGCGGCCAAGCAGTTCGCCAACCTGGTGCCGGGCCAGGAGCTGCGGCTCGGCAGCCAGCAATGGACGGTGGCCGGCGTGTTCGCCTCGGGCGACGCCATGGAGTCGGAGATCTGGGGCGACGCCAACGTCGTCGCCGACACCTATCGGCGCGGCAGCAGCCGCGCCTCGGTGACGGTGCGGCTGGCCGATCCGAAAGCCTTCTCCGCATTCAAGGCCGGGCTCGAATCGAACCCGCAGCTCAAGGTCGAGGCCGCCACCACGCTCGACTACTTCAGCAAGCAGTCGGAGCGCATGACCCAGGTGATCCGCGTCATGGGCCTGACGGTCGGCGCGATCATGGGCATCGGCGCGATGTTCGGCGCCCTCAACACGATGTTCGCGGCGGTCGCGGCGCGGGCCCGCGAGATCGCGACCCTGCGCGCGATCGGCTTCCCCGGCTTGCCCGTGGTGGTGGCGGTGATGCTCGAGACGATGCTGCTGGCGCTGATCGGCGGTGTCATCGGCAGCGTCCTGGCCTATCTCGTCTTCAACGGCTACGGCGCCTCGACGATGGCGGGCGGCTCGGTCGGCAAGCTGAACTTCGAGCTGCACGTCACCCCCGAGCTGCTCTGGACCGGGCTCAAGTGGGCGCTGGCGATCGGCTTCATCGGCGGGCTCTTTCCGGCGGTCCGCGCCGCCCGCTTGCCGGTCACGACGGCACTGCGCGAGCTCTGAGTGCCTCAGCTCTCGGCGCGCTCCAGGTAGCTCTGGAAGACGCCGACGTGCACGAAGGCGTGGTCGGCCGAGCCGGGCCACAGATCGGCGGTGTTGAAGCGGACATCGTAGGTCGGCTCGTCGTCGGCGGCGACGCCATGGGCGTGCGCGTCGGGAAACGGATAGGCCGGCGATTCGCCGACGACGACGCCGGTCTTGCCGCGGATGTAGGCCGGCATGCGGACATGGCCCGGCACATGCTCCGCGCGCGCCGTGACGCGGTCGCCGGCCTGAAAGCGCTCGCGCGTGGCAACGTTGCTGCGGCCCGAGGCGCTGGCCGACGCCAGCGGGAAGGAACCGAGGGCGCGGCTCTCGAGCTCTTCGCGCGTGACGATGCCTTTGTCGACGAGCAGCGTCGCCAGGCTCGTCAGCGATCGCTCGTAATAGCTGGCCGACAGATAGTGGCGCGGCTCCATGCGCTCGATCGCATGCCGGTACTCGTCCATGTTGAAGATGCCGAGCTTGACGGCGAGACCGT
>JALYXU010000153.1 GCA_030946925.1 Pseudomonadota bacterium | reverse complement strand
CCCGCGCACCGCGCGCAGGTGGGCCGCGTGCGCGCCGGCGGCGGCGCATGCCTCACGCCACCGCTCCCGACGCGTCGCGCGGAAGCGCGCTGGCAAGAACCTTGTCGACCCGCTTGCCGTCGAGATCGACGACCTCGAACCGCCAGCCGTCCCATTCGACCGCGTCGGCGGTCTCGGGCAGCCGGCCGAGCAGCAGCATCACCATGCCGGCCAGCGTGTTGTAGCGGCCGCGGTCTTCCTCCGGCAACTCCTTCAGACCGAGCCGGTCCTTCAGCTCCGGCATCGGGATCAGGCCGTCGAACAGCCAGCTGCCGTCGTCGCGCCGGACCGCCCAGGAATCGTCGTCGGTCCTGGTGCTGAATTCGCCGGTGATCGCCTCCAGGACATCGCGGACCGTGATCATTCCCTGAACCTCGCCGTACTCGTCGACGACGAAGACGATCTGCGCATTGGAGGCGCGAAACTGCTCGAGCAATTCCATGCCCGAAAGCGTTTCCGGCACGAAGACGGGCGGCTGCAGGCCGGCATCGAGCGTGAAGGTCTTGCCCTGAACCGATTGCCGCAGCAGGCCCTGGGCGCTGATGACGCCGATCACGTCGTCGAGGCCGCCGCGGCAGACCGGATAGCGCGAATGGTCGGCATCGCCGATCACCCGCAGCACGTCGGCCGCGCTGCCGGCCGCCTCGAGCCAGACGATCTCGGCGCGCGGGATCATCATCGAGCCGACCTGGCGGTCGTCGAGGCGAAACACGTTGCGCACCATCTGATGCTCCTGGGCCTCGATGACGCCGGCGTCGAGCCCTTCTTCGAGGCTCGCCGCGATCTCTTCCTCGGTGACGCTGCGGTCGGGCCCACCGTCGCGGATGCCCAACAGGTAGAGCGACGCGTTGGTGCTCCACGTCAGCAGCTTGATGAAGGGACGGGTCAGCAGCGACAGCCATTCCATGGGCCGCGCCACCAAGCGGGCGATCGTCTCCGGGAACATCAGGCCCATCCGCTTCGGCACCAGCTCGCCGAAGACGATGCTGACGAAGGTGATCGTCAGCACCACCAGCGCCAGTGCGGAAATGTCGGCGAGGCGCTGGCTGATCACGAAGTGGGAGCGCAGCCACAGCGAGAGCGGTCCCGAGAACGCAGCCTCGCCGACGATGCCGTTCAAGAGGCCGATCGAGGTGATGCCGATCTGCACCACCGACAACCACTTGGTCGGGTTGTCGTGCAGGGCCATGGCATGGTTGGCACCCGAATCACCGGCCTCGACCATCACCTGCAAGCGCGCCCTGCGACTGGCGGTGAGCGCCGTTTCCGACATCGCGAACAGCGCGTTGAGGAAGATCAGAAAGAGCAGGAGGGCAACGTCCATGCGGCGGGCGCAGCGGTATCGGGGAACGAGCGTAGCAGAATCGATTCCGTGCTCAGCCCCCTGCCTGCCTCGCCAGCTCACGGCGCTGGCGCCTGCCCGCGCCGCTCGCGCGCCCGCCCCGGACCTGCATGCACTATCTGATCGGCGACGTGCAGGGCTGCGCCGGCGCGCTCGAGCGGCTGCTCGTCGAGATCGGCTTCTCCGCGTCGCGCGATCAGGTGTACGTGCTGGGCGACCTCGTCAACCGCGGCCCCGATTCGCTCGGCACGCTGCGCCTGCTGCGTGGCCTGGGCGCCGCCGCCACCTGCCTGCTCGGCAACCACGACTGGCACCTGCTCGCGGTCGCCGCCGGCGTGCGGCCGAAGCATCGCAACGACACGCTCGACGACATACTCGATGCGCCCGATCGCGAAGCCTGGCTCGAGTGGCTGCGGCATCGCCGCATGGCAGTCCACGCCCATGGCTGGTTGATGCTGCACGCCGGCGTCGTCCCGCAGTGGAATCTGCAGCAGACGCTCGACCTCGCGGGCGCGCTCGAGCAGCAGCTGCGGACCGCGCCGCGGCGCGAGTTCCTGGAGGCCATGTTCGGCAACGAGCCATCGCGCTGGAGCGATTCCCTGCACGGGGAAGCGCGGCTGCGCTTCACCCTCAACGCCTTGACGCGCATCCGCTTCGTCGACGCCGGCGGCACGCTGGATTACGCAGCCAAGGACGGCGTCGATGCAGCGCCGCCCGGCTTCTTTCCATGGTTCGATGCGCCGGGTCGTGCCACCGTCGGGACGCCGATCGCGTTCGGCCACTGGTCGACGCTCGGCCTGCTCGAGCGGCCCGACCTGCTCGGCCTCGACACCGGCTGCGTCTGGGGCGGCGCCCTCACCGCCGTGCGCATCGACGGCGCCCGGCGCGAGGTCTTTCAGGTCGCCTGCGATCAGGCGCAGCGGCCGCGATTGAACGGCTGACGGCCGATCGCGTGGCCGGATGGCATGCCAGAATCGGCGAGGCCTCGGGTGCCATGCGCCCGACACTTCGGAGACGTGGCCGAGCGGTTGAAGGCAGCAGTCTTGAAAACTGCCGAGGGGGCAACCCCTTCGTGAGTTCGAATCTCACCGTCTCCGCCACACCGCCAGCATCGATGCGTGTTTCAGAGGCACTCTTACCCTGACCCACCGTCTAACCCATCAACCGCACGAGCGCTTGGGCACGACGAACGGCGTGGATCACGCACTCTGGGAGCCTGCGTAGCCCGCCCTGAGGATTCGAGGGTGCGGCTTGCTTGCCCGCGACCTCCTGCGACCTTAAGTTCAGTGCATCAGTCGCAACGGCTCCGCCGACGCGCGTTCACGGACGATCTCGGCTACCCGAGGGCCCAATATGGCGGCTATGGGTTCGCCGGCTTACACCGGTTGGCGGGTATTGGTTGGTAGAACACAACCGGTTGAAGTAGACGCAAGCTCTTTGGTGAGAGCCGCTGGGCGCCGAACGGCAATCGAACGGACAGGCTGTCAGCGGGGTTTCGCCGAGGGCGGTAGGCCGCTACACATCTTGGCAGGGACACAGGGAGTTCTCGCCGCTGACGGGATGAGGAGAGTTGACGATGGCGCGACCTGCCGACGACGCCCCGCAGACTGCGCTTGCGGCGCGACCCGACCCCGTCAAGGCGTCGAACACCGTCTATTCCGCGAGCGGCGTCCTCGACGAAGCGCACTTGCGGGAAGCTGACCGTCGTGCCATAAGGTCCTAGATCGCGAACTCAGGAACTGCTATGCCCGGACCCACTTGCGGCTACCAACTGGGCGACGATTGGCTCGATGCCGGAACCTCGGCGCTGACCAGGCATCGCCCGCCTGGGCCACATGGAACCGACCTGTGCGAAGAAGATTCGACAGCCTGGGCCACTGAGGTCTTTCTCAGCCCGGTCTTCCGGGAAACAGTTCAGGTGACGGATAACATGACTGCGCCGATGACGTGGGATGCGTACTGGCGTCTGGCGTACGGCCGTGCCGACAAGGTGCTCCAAGCGCAGGCCAACGAACTGCTCAAGCGCGGAAACATCACGAACGCGGAGTTCGATGAACTCGTGAGAGCGCGCAATCGGCTGGTCGAAGAATTCCGGAAACCGCTCAGCCCGTTCGGCAAGCAGTACTCGGAAATCCTGAAGCCGAGCTCGAGGCTGCCGCAGCCCGGCGAGCTGCTGGCGAGAAAGGGGAGCGTCGACGCCGTGCTCGAGAGCGTCGGCAAGTCGCGCGCTGCGGTGAATCGACTGAGCATGGTGTTCCGTGTAGCCGGCCCCGCATTGCTGGTGCTCGACATCACCGTCACCACAGTGGTGGTCATGAAAGCGGCTCCGGAGCAGCGAGGCCGCGTGGCGGCGCGCGAATACACGGGCCTCGGAAGCGGCGCGGCGGGCGGCGTAGGTGGGGCTTGGGCTGGCTGTGTCGCGTTGGCCGCCCTCGGTTCGCCCAGCTTGGTGCTGCCCGTCATCGGCGAAGTTGCCGAGGGGACGCTGTGCGCGGTCGGCGGCATCCTGGGCGCGATCGGCGTCGGCTGGCTGGGCCGCGAGGCCGGCAGGACGGCTGGAGCCGCTGCCTATGACTTCGTCGCCAGTTTCCGATGGGAGTGATTTCCCGCTATTGGGAGCGACTGGTGGCCATGGCACGGCCGAGCCGCGCTGCAGGGGTTGCTGTGACCGCAGATGCCGAAGGCGTGCAGATCGGCGGCGTACGGTTGAAATGGAGCGACGTCGGCCGCGTCGACGTCTACAAGCGAGACGTCTATGTCGGCGATCTCTCCTGCTTGCTCATCTCCGTCGTCGAAGATCGGGTCTACGAGATCACCGACGAGTCGCCTGGCTGGGACGAAGTCGCCGACGCCATCGAGCGCTTCCTTCCTGGTGCGTTGCCCTACAAGGAGTGGGCGGTGCGGCTTATGGCGACAGACGCGCGCGAGGCACTGACAATCTTCCGGGGCTCAGGAAGCAGGCGGCTGGGCAATCAATAGCGCAGAGGGCCCCAACAAGAACCCATCAAACCGGGCGAAGTTGGATGATGCGCGCTGACGCAGATTGGGTCAACGATTCGCGTGCTCACCTATGGGAACGGGTTACCGGAGATGCGGGATGATGCAGCATGAAGTTCGCTCCCGGCGGACACCGTCTCCGCCAGATAAATAATGCCGAAGTGGACTCGCCCTTTCTGTTTCCCGAATGCAGGTAGATCCGACTGCGACAGCGGCGCCCCGCAACCGACCACTAAGCGAAACCGGTCGTTGATCGGTGGATCACGCAGCAGACGAAGCGGCACGCTCGAAGAGCTTAATCATCTCTCGGTTGAATGCCGGAATGTCATCGGGCTTCCGGCTTGTGACAAGGCTCCGGTCCACCACGACTTCCTCGTCGGTCCAAGATGCGCCACCGTTGCGCAGGTCCGTCTGCAGCGATGGCCAACTGGTCATGCGATGACCCTTGGCGTTACCTGACTCGAGCACCGTCCATGGCCCGTGGCAAATGGCGGCCACCGGCTTTCCCGCGTCGAAGAAAGCCTTGACGAAGGCAACGGCCTTGTCGTTCATCCGCAATTTGTCCGGGTTCATGACGCCACCCGGGAGCAGCAACGCACCGAAGTCGTCGGCCCTCGCGGCGTCCAGCTTGACGTCGACCGAGAGCG
>JALYXU010000146.1 GCA_030946925.1 Pseudomonadota bacterium | reverse complement strand
TCGCTGGTGCCGGCGCCGATCTCGTAGAGCTTGGCGTCGCGCCACAGGCGGCCGACGCAATAGTCGTTGGTGTAGCCGACGCCGCCGAGGGCCTGGATCGCCTCGCCGGCCATCCAGGTCGCCTTTTCCGCTGCATAGAGGATCGCCCCGGCCGCATCCTTGCGCAGCGTCCGCGCATGGTCGCCTCGGTCGCAGGCCTGCCCCACCGCGTAGACATAGGCGCGCGACGCCGACCAGGTCGTGTACATGTCGGCAAGCTTGCCCTGCATCAGCTGAAACTCGCCGATCGACTGGCCGAACTGCTTTCTCTCGTGCACGTAGGGCAAGACCACGTCCATGCAGGCGGCCATGATGCCGAGCGGGCCGCCGGAAAGCACGGCGCGCTCGTAGTCGAGGCCGCTCATCAGCACCTTGACGCCGCTGCCGTCGACGCCGAGAACGTTCTCGGCCGGGACCTCGCAGTCCGCGAAGAACACCGGCCGGGTGTTCGAGCCGCGCATGCCGAGCTTGTCGAGCTTGGTTCCGAACGACAGGCCCTCGCAGCCCTTCTCGACGATGAAGGCCGTCATGCCGCCTGCCCCCTTGTCGGGCGCGGTCTTGGCGTAGACGATCATGGTGTCGGCATCGCCGCCGTTGGTGATCCACATCTTCGAGCCGTTGAGCACGTAGCGGTCGCCGCGCGGCCCGCCGACCCGCTCTGCGCGCAGCGCCATGCTGACCACATCCGAGCCGGCGTTCGGCTCGCTCATCGCCAGGGCGCCGACGTGCTCGCCTGACACCAGCTTCGGCAGGTACTTCGCCTTCTGCGCGGCGTTGCCGTTGCGGTGCAGCTGGTTCACCGCGAGGTTCGAGTGCGCGCCATAGGAAAGGCCGACCGAGGCCGAGGCCCGCGAGACCTCCTCCATCGCGACGATGTGCGCCAGATAGCCGAGATCGCTGCCGCCGTACTCTTCCTTGACGGTCATGCCGTGCAGGCCGAGCTCGCCGAGCTTTTTCCAGAGGTCGGACGGGAACAGGTTGTCGCTGTCGATCGCCGCTGCACGTGGCGCGATCTCGTCGTCGGCGAAGTGCTGGATGCTGTCGCGCAGCATGCCGATCGTCTCGCCGAGATCGAATGCGAGGCCGGGGAGATGGGGCATTGCAGGTCTCCGTGCGAGCGGTCTGCTCTTCGCGAGAGCTTAGCGTGCGGCCAGGATCGATCCGGCGCGCCGCTGCGGCAATGCGCGCCTAACGGCGGTAGTACTCCTGCACCGTGTCCGCGGCGACGGTCTGCAGGAAAGCGGCGAGCTCGGCGTCGAGGCCGCCGGTGTACTTGAGACCGACCGGCGACTTCTTGAGAATCGCCGCGTAAGTGGTGCAGGCGGCCAGGTAGGTGCCGGCCAGGGTCGGGTGGCGCTTGTCCGGCTGATAGAGCTCGAGCTCGGGCCGCCGCGCGATCGCCTTTGCGAAGGCCAGGCCGGCCGGCACCACCAGCGCGTCGTTGGCGTTGCCGGCCAGCGTGTACTGCTCGGCGAG
Source organism: Pseudomonadota bacterium (assembly GCA_030946925.1). Taxonomy (GTDB): domain Bacteria; phylum Pseudomonadota; class Gammaproteobacteria; order Burkholderiales; family Burkholderiaceae_C; genus Schlegelella_A. The sequence continues at coordinate 6,641 of JALYXU010000146.1, read as the reverse complement.
CTGCGCCGTCATCTCCGGCTTGTCCTTGTAGGCCCACGACATGAAGAGGACCGGCCGCGCGCCGTACTTCGCGACGATCGCCGCGTCCTTCTTCACCGTGTCGCGGAAGGAGCCCGAGAGTTGCGGATGGATGGGGCACTGGCTGCAGTCCATCATGATCACTGCGTCGAACTGCCGGCCCGGCGGGTTGAAGACGATCTTGTTGTCGGCGACGAAGGAGTACTTGCCGATGCCGTCGGGCTGCAGATACGACGCCACGTCGTGCCAGTCCAGACCGGAGCCGCTGATCGTCACCGAGACGCCGCGGTAGCTGGCGCCGGGATCGCCGGCCTTGGCGAGCTCGTTGTAGTGGCCGTGCATGCTGTTGTTGTAGTAGAAAAAGCTGTTGCCGACCCAGAGCAGCGACCGGACAGGCTCGCCGCCTGCATCGAGGCGGGTCGGCCGGGTCTGCGCCGCCAGGTCGGCAGATTGCAGCCCCAGCAGCAGCAGGCAAAGCAGCGCGCCGATTTTGCGAACCGAGTGGAAGATCGTCATGGCGGTCCTCGAGTGATGTCGCATCGTAGTGGCGCGAAGCAGCGGCCGCGGCCGAGAAAACCCCTCACCCACGACCGTTGCGCTGGCCGGAGCGCAACAGCGGCCGCAGCGCGATCAGGCCGAGCACGGGCCCCGGCAGCAGGATCCACATCGCCGTGGCGCCCCATGCCGGCACGGCCCGGCTGAGCACGAGGATGCTGACGACGGTGATCAGAAAGCCGATGCCGTTCTGCGCAACCAGTGCGCTGCCGAGCAGGCGCGGCGGCGCGTAGTGGGCGGACATCGCGGAAAACTGCGGCGAGTCGGCGATCACGCAGAAGCCCCAGACGAACAGGGCGCCGATCCGCAGCGCCAGCGCCTGCTCCGACAACAGCGGATAGAGCAGGCACATCAGGCCCGAGCCCGCGAGTGCGGCCGCGGCGACGCGGGCGCTGCCGACCCGCTTGCTCCATTGCCCGCCGGCGATGCAGCCGACGCTGCCGATGCCGATGACGGCAAAGCTGAGCAAGGCGACCGACGGTGCCCGGTCGGCGCCGAAGCGGCCGGCGAGCTCGACAGCCACCGGCCGGCACAGCCACGGCAGCACGCTCCAGAACGCGTAGAGCTCCCACATGTGGCCGAAGTAGCCGAACGCCGAGGCACGAAAGCCGGGGATCGCGAAGACCTCGCGGAGCGCGGCGGCTCGGGCCGGTGCTGCCGGCGCGACCGTCGACCTTCGCGGCATCGCGTGCGGGCCGTCGCCGAGAAAGAACACCACCACCGCACCGACCACCGCCAGCGCCGACGCCGCGAGCAGCACCGCCTGCCAGGGCCATGCGGCGTCGCTGGCGCGGAGGGCGTGCGGCATCGCCGTGCCGAGCGTGAGCATGCCGACGAGCCAGCCGAGGGCCGCGGCCGGCTTGCCGCCGACCCACTGGACGATCATCTTCATGCCGAGCGGATAGACGCCGGCCAGGCAAAGACCGACGCCGAAGCGAAGCGCCCACGCTGCCGCATAGCCGAGGCCGGGCAGCACCAGCGCCGCGTTGGCGATCGCGCCCGCGAGGCAACTGACGGCGAAGATGCGGCTGGCCGCGAAGCGGTCGGCGGCTCCGGTGCCGGCGAAGCCGAGCGTGCCCGCGATGAAGCCGAGCTGGGTCGCGGCGATCAGCCAGCCGAAGCCGCCGGCGCCGATCTCGAGCCGGACCATCAGGCCGTCGGCCGCGCCGCTCGGGCTGAACCACAACGAGGTGCCGAACCACTGCGCCAGCACCAGCAGCGCCACCGCGGTGCGGTGCGGCGCCGGAGCTGCAGCCGATTCAGTCGATGCGGTCAAGCGCCTGGGCCAGGTCGTCGATCAGGTCGTCGGCATGCTCGAGCCCGACCGAGACGCGCAGCAGCCCTTGCGGCGTCTTGCTGTCAGGGCCTTCGATCGAGGCCCGGTGCTCGATCAGGCTTTCGACCCCGCCCAGGCTGGTTGCCCGCGTGAAGACATCGACGTGCGCGGCGACGGTCATCGCCGCGTCCTTGCCGCCTTTGGTCTCGAACGACAGCATGCCGCCGAAGTCCGACATCTGCCGCGTCGCGACGGCGTGGAACGGGCTGTCCTCGAGCCCGGGGTAGTGGACCGCGGAGACCTTCGGATGGCTGCGCAGGAAGGCCGCGACCTTGCGCGCGTTCGCGCAGTGCGCCTGCATCCGGTAGGCGAGCGTCGGCAGGCTGCGCATCACCAGCCAGCAGTCGAACGGCGACGGCGCGGCGCCGCCGTAGAGCTGGACCGTGCGGACCTGCGCGAAGGCCTCGTCGTCGGCACGCGTCACGACGGCACCGCCGAGGACGTCGCTGCGCCCGCCGAGGTACTTCGTCGTCGCATGCATCACCAAGTCGCAGCCGAGCCCGAGCGGCCGCTGCAGCGCCGGCGAGGCGAAGGTGTTGTCGGCAACCGCGCGGGCGCCGGCACGATGCGCGATCGCCGCGACCTCGGTGATGTCGACGCATTGCAGCAGCGGATTCGAAGGCGTCTCGATCCAGACGATCCGGGTGCTCGGCTGCAGCGCCGCGCTGACTGCGTCGAGGCGCGTCATGTCGACGAAGCTGGCGGCAACGCCCCACTTCGCGAACAGGTGCTTCAGCACATTGGCGGTGCCGTGATAGATGTCGTTCGGCGCGACCACATGGTCGCCCGGCTGCAGGCCCTGGAAGATCGCCGTCACCGCCGCCAGGCCCGAGCTGAATGCCGCAGCAGCGGCGCCGCCCTCGAGCGCCGCCAGCGCCGCTTCCAGGCCGTTGCGGTTCGGGTTGTGGTTGCGCGCATAGACGTAGCCGTGCGGATAGGAACCGTCGGCGCCGCGCTCGAAGGTGGTCGACAGATGGATCGGCTCGGTGACGGCTCCGGTGGCGGCGTCGACGCCGTGGCCGGCGTGCACGGCAAGAGTCTCGAATCGATGCGTCCTGGAGATCTTCATGGGGCGTTTGACTGGTGGACGGCCGAGCCGCCGTTGCATTGTCTGCGGCACGGGGTTGACCGCAAAATGGCCGGCATGAAGCCCATCGCAGCCCTTCTTTCGACAGCCTTTCTCTCGACGTTGCTCGCGTGCGCGTCGCCAGCCATCGCCCAGGACACTTCGAAGCCTGCATCGTCGACGGCCGCCGTCACCGCACGGACCCAGGAGATCGTCGCCCGGGTCGACCCGGCCGAGCTCCGCGCGACGATCGAAAAGCTGGTCTCCTTCGGCACCCGACACACCCTCTCGGAGACGAAGTCGGAGACGCGCGGCATCGGCGCGGCCAGGCGCTGGGTCGCCTCGCGGTTCGCCGCGATCTCGCGCGATTGCGGCGGCTGCCTGAGCGTCGTCACGCCGTCGCAAACGTTCTCGGACAAGCGCATGCCGCAGCCGACCGAAGTGATGGACGTCGTCGCCATCCAGCGCGGCAGCAGCGACCCGGATCGCGTCGTCGTCATCGCCGGCCATCTCGATTCGCGGGTCAGCGACGTCATGAACGCGACCGCCGATGCGCCCGGCGCCAACGACGATGCCTCGGGCGTCGCCGCAGCGATCGAGGCGGCGCGGGTGCTGTCGAAGTACCGCTTCGCCGCGACCATCGTCTATGCGGCGCTTTCCGGCGAAGAGCAGGGCCTCTACGGCGGCAAGGTGCTCGCCGAGCACGCCAGGTCGGCCGGCTGGAAGATCGAGGCCGACCTCAACAACGACATCGTCGGCAACAGCTCCGGCGAAGACGGCGTGCACGACAACGGCACGGTGCGCGTCTTCTCCGAAGGCACGCGGGCCAACGAGACGCCGGCCCAGGCCGGCTTGCGTCGCTACCGCGGCGGCGAGATCGATTCGCCCTCGCGCAACGTCGCCCGCTACCTGGCCGCGATCGCCGAGCGCGACCTCGTCAACTTCAAGGTCAGGCTCATCTACCGGCTGGACCGGTTCGGCCGTGGCGGCGACCAGATTCCGCTGCTCGAGGCCGGCTATCCCGCCGTTCGCGTGACCGAGGCGCACGAGCACTACGACCGCCAGCACCAGGACCTTCGCGTCGAGAACGGCCGCCGCTACGGCGACACGATCGACGGCGTCGACTTCGCCTACCTGGCGCAGGTGACGCGACTCAATGCGCTCGCGCTCGCGGCCATGGCAGCAGCGCCGGCGCCGCCCGGCCACGTCGAAATCGCCGGGGCCGTGCTGCACGACACCACCGTCAGCTGGCAGGCCGTGCCGGGCGCGGCCGGCTATCGGGTCTGGTGGCGCGACACGACCGCGCCGCAGTGGCAACACCACCGCGACGCGCCGGCTGCGGCCGGTGCGCCGACGCGGCTGGTGCTGAGCAACATCGTCATCGACGACTGGGCCTTCGGCGTCTCTGCACTCGGCGCCGACGGCAGCGAATCGCCGATCGTCTTTGCCGGCGAGGCCGGCGCGTTCTAGGCAGGGCCGTCAGGCCAAGGTGTCGACTGCTGCGGCAAGGCAATCGACGTCGGCCGCATCGTTGTAGACCTGGGCCGAGAGCCTGAGCCAGAGCGCGTCGCCGCGGGCCAGCACCGGCACCTCGATGCGGTGCTCGAACAGCAAGGCGTCACGCAGCCGCGACGCGGTGGCGGCATCGGCCGGACCGAAGCGCGCCGGCAGCGGCACGCTCGCCATGCAGCCGACCATCGACTCGGGCGTGATCCACGGCCGGGCCCAGCGCCGCGACAGTTCCCGTGCACTGTCCCAGGCCAGCCGGTGGTTGTGCTCGCGCATCGCCGCCACGCCGAGCACGTCGCGCATGAAGTCGAGGCCGGCCGGCGCGGCCAGCCACGGCGTCGGATCGCGGGTCCCGGTCCAGTCGAATTCCTGCAGCCAGTCGTCGTTGTCGATGCCCCAGGAGATGACGCCGGGATGCAGGTTGGAACGCCGCTCCGGCGCGGCCCAGAGGACGCCGCAGCTGCGCGGCGCGAACGCCCACTTGTGCAGGTTGGCGGCGTACCAGTCGACGCCGAGGCTCTCGATGTCGACCTCGATCGCACCGGGCGCGTGGGCGCCGTCCACTAGCACCGGCACGCCGCGCTCGCGACACGCCGCGGCCATCTCGGCGAGCGGCAGGACCAGTGCCGTCTCCGAGCAGATGTGGTCGAGCACGGCGATGCGGGTCCGCGACGTGATCGCAGCGCCGACCGCGGCGACGAACTGCGCCGGGTCGTCGGCCGGGAACGGGAATCGGCACGTGACGACCTTCGCGCCTCGCTCCCTGGCGATGAAGGCGGCGGCACGGGCGACGCCGCCATAGGCCAGGTCGTGGATCAGGATCTCGTCGCCGGGCTCGAGGCCGATCGCGCGCAGCACCGCATTGACGCCGCTGGTGGCGTTGTCGACGAAGACCAGGTCGTCGCCGCGGGCGCCGAGGAATTCGGCAACCTCGGCCGCGGCGAGGCGCAGGCGCGGCGCGGTCGGCGGCGCCGTCATGCCGAGATTCATCAGCTCGCGGAGCATGAAGCGCGACGGATGGCGCTCGATCTCGTCGAGCAGCGCCGAACGCGTCCGCATGACCGGCAGCGGCGTCACGCCGACCGTGCCGTGGTTCAGATAGACGGCGCCTTGCTCGAGCGGAAACTGCTCGAGCATCGGCCGGCCGAAGCGCGGCTTCAAGACGACGGCGGCGCGGCTGCCTGCGGTCGGCGCGCTGCGTCGGCCATCTGCTTGCGACGCAGATCGCCTTGGCGCGACAGCATCCAGCCGGGGTACTCGGAAGGCAGCGCGCTGGCGGCGTCGATCTTCCGCATCTCCTCGGCCGTCAGCGAGACGTTGGTCGCGCCGATGTTGTCGCTGAGCTGCTCGGGCTTCTTCGCGCCGATGATCACGCTCGTCACCTGCGGCTGATGCAGCAGCCAGGCCAGGGCGATCTGCGCCACCGACACGCTGCGCGCGCTGCCGATCTCGCGCATGACGTCGATGCAGTCGAAGGCACGGCCCTTGTCGACCGGCGGGAAATCGAAGGCGACCCGGCGATCGCCGGCGCCGCCCTGCTGGTCGCGGCCGTACTTGCCGCTCAGGAAGCCGCCGGCGAGCGGGCTCCAGACCATCAGGCCGAGGCCCTCGCTCTGCAGCATCGGGATCAGCTCGCGCTCGAGATCACGGCCGGCCACCGTGTAGTAGGCCTGCAGGCTCTCGATGCGGGCCAGGCCGAGCCGCTCCGAGATGCCGATCGCCTTCATGATCTGCCAGGCGGCCCAGTTCGAGACGCCGATGTAGCGTGCGTGGCCGTGCTGGACCATCGTGTCGAGGGCACGCAGCGTTTCTTCGATCGGCGTGGCCGGATCGAAGCCGTGGATCTGGTAGAGATCGACGTGGTCGAGCTGCAGCCGGCGCAGGCTCTCCTTGAGGCCGGCGACGATGTGGCTGCGCGTGGCGCCGCGCGCATTCGGGCCGGGCCCGGTCTCGCCGAAGACCTTGGTCGCGACGACGACGCTGTCGCGCGGCAGCTTCAGGTTCTTCAGCGCCTGGCCGGTGATTTCCTCGGAGCGGCCGCCCGAGTAGACGTCCGCGGTGTCGATGAAGTTGATGCCGGCGTCGATGGCGCCGCCGACGATGCGCTCGGCGTCGTCCTGCTGCAGGCGGCCGATCTTTCCCCAGATGCCTTCGTCG
>JALYXU010000131.1 GCA_030946925.1 Pseudomonadota bacterium | reverse complement strand
ACGTTCTACGTCGGCAACACCACGGGGGGTGATATTTTCGGGACGACGAGCACCGTCAACGTCGCGGTCAACGGCGTGCAGTCTTTCACCGCCGTGAACTCGCTGGTCAATCCGACCTCGCTGAGCTGGCAACAGTTCACCTACGACTTCGTCGCCACGGGAGCCTCGACGACCCTGGCCCTCAGCAACGGCGACCCGGGCGGAGACAACAGCAACGGGCTCGACAACGTGGCCCTCGTCGACAGGGGTGCGGTCGTCTCCGCGGTGCCGGAGCCGGAGACCTACGCCCTGATGCTCGGCGGCTTCGCCGCGCTCGGCCTGGCGGCGCGTCGGCGCAAGGCCCGTCCCGTGGGACCCGGCCCGGTCTAGGCGCGCCGGGCGCCTCGTCCGGCGTCACCTCTCCCTCGACATCGAGCCTGCCTTTCGGAGGCAGGCTCGATGGCGCACGCGACTCGCTCCGGCTGCCATCAAAGCGAGCAGTTCGTCGAGTGGTTAGCCTGTGGCCATGAACGACATCGTCACGGCGATCTACCGGCAGGAAAGCCGGCGCGTGTTCTCGACGCTGGTGCGGCTCCTGGGCAGCTTCGATCAAGCCGAAGATGCCTTGCACGACGCCTTCGTCGCGGCTGCAGAACAGTGGCCGACCCAGGGGGTGCCGGCCAACCCTGTGGCGTGGCTGGTGTCCACCGGGCGCTTCAAGGCGATCGACCGGATCCGCCGGGACAGACGATTCGTGGCCTGGGACGAAGCCGCCGAGCAGGTCGACGCGGTGGCAGACGACGCCGCCACGTGGGACCGGCAACGGGATGAGCGCGAGGCGATCGAGGACGATCGCTTGCGGCTGGTCTTCACCTGCTGCCATCCCGGCCTGGCCGAGGAAGCGCGCATCGCACTCACGCTGCGCGAAGTGTGCGGCCTCACCACCGAGGCCATTGCCAGCGCCCTCCTGATCGCCACGCCGACGCTGGCGCAGCGGATCGTGCGCGCCAAGGCGAAGATCGCTGCGGCGCGGATTCCCTACGAAGTGCCGGAACCGGCGGAGCGGCCGGCGCGGCTGGCCAGCGTGCTGCGGGTCGTGTATCTGGTCTTCAACGAAGGCCACTCGACGCAGGCCGCGGGACTCGCCGACGAAGCGATCCGGTTGGCCCGGCTGCTCGCTGCCCTGCTGCCCGAACCCGAGGTCATCGGCCTGCTGGCGCTGCTGCTGCTGCACGACGCGAGACGTGACGCACGCCTCGGTGCCTCGGGCGAATTCGTGCCGCTCGACGAGCAGGATCGTTGCCGATGGAACCACGCTGCCATCGCCGAAGGCTCGGCGCTGGCCGAAGCGGCACTGTCGCGGCACGGCTTCGCTGCCTACGCCCTGCAGGCCGCGATCGCGGCGTTGCATGGCGAAGCGCCGAGCGCAGCGGCCACCGACTGGCCGCAGATCGTCGGCTTGTACGACGCGCTGTTGCGGATCGAACCCAGCCCGGTGATCGCGCTGAACCGCGCCGTCGCGGTGGCGATGCGCGACGGCCCCGAAGCCGGCCTGGCGCTGATCGAGCCGCTGCTGGTTGCCTTGCCGGGCTACCACGCCGCAGCCGCGGCTGCCGCCGACCTGTGTCGCCGCGCCGGCAGGCTCGAAGAAGCCCGGGCCCACTACGGCGCCGCCGCTTCGCTGGCGCGGCAGGAGCCCGAGCGCCGGTTCCTGTGGCGTCGGCTGGCCGAAGTCGGCGGCTGAACCGCCTTCGAATTTTCTTTCACGAACGCTGTCGAAAACGGTCGCGGTCGTTCGACAAGATCATGCCGGCACTGGAACGCCGCCACCTGTCCCTCAAGGAGCCGACATGCCCATCACATTGACCCCCTACCTGAGCTTCGCCGGGAACACCCGCGAGGCCTTCGCCTTCTACGAACAGGCGCTCGGCGCCAGCATCAAGACGATGATGAGCTACGCCGACATGCCTCAGGCGCCGGCGCCCGAGGCCGGCTGCGGCGATGCGGTGCGGCCCAGCGGCGACGCCATCATGCATGCGTGCCTGGAGCTGCCGGGCGGGGCCATGCTCTTTGCCGGCGACACCCCGCCCGGCATGCCGTACGAGGGTGTCAAGGGCGTGATGCTGGCGGTCCAGTACGACAGCGTCGACCAGGCGCACAGCGCCTTCCACGCCCTTTCGCAAGGCGGCAAAGTGACGATGCCGCTGATGCCCGCGTTCTGGGCCAAGACCTTCGGCATGCTGACCGACCGCTTCGGCGTGAGCTGGGCCGTCAACGGCGAACCGATCGCCATGGCTTCCGCTCCGTGAAGTACCTGTGCCTGGTCTATCTCGACGCGACGCACTGGGACGCCTGCAGCGACCAGGTCTGCGCCGAATATGCGCAGAAGCTCGCCGGCAGCCACCGGCTGCTCGCCGCAGAGCCGCTGCACGGCACGCATACCGCCACCACGGTGCGCGTTCGCAACGGCGAGATGACGCTCTATGACGGTCCCTTCGCCGAAACCAAGGAGATGCTCGCCGGCTTCTACCTGGTCGACGCGAAGGACCTGAACGAAGCGATCCAGCTTGCCGCCGGCATCCCGCCGGCGCGACACGGCAGCGTCGAGGTTCGGCCGGTGCGCGAGTTGCAGGTCACGCCCGACCGAGACCCAGGCGAGGCGGCTCTGCCGACGAAACCTGCTGATTCGAATCGATGAACAAGGAGAAATCAATGAACTACGTGGATGGTTTCATCGTCGCCGTTCCGAACGGCAACCGCGACAGTTACCGCGCCATGGCGGCCAAGGCATGGCTGCTCTTCAAGGAGTTCGGTGCGACCCGCCAGGTCGAATGCTGGGGCGACGACGTGCCCGTCGGCAAGACCACCGACTTCCAGCGTGCGGTGAAAGCCGAAGCCGGCGAGACCGTCGTGTTCTCGTGGATCGAATACCCGTCGAAGGAAATTCGCGACGCCGCCGGCGCGAAGATGCGGAGCGATCCCCGGATGAAGGAGTTCATGGAGAACATGCCGTTCGACGGCAAACGGATGATCTACGGCGGCTTCGTGCCGCTCCTCGACGAGCGCGGTTGACGGTAAGAGGCCTTGACCGCTCGCTCGGACCAGCCGTCAGAGCCGGCCAGCGCTTGCTTCCAGGAAGTCGCAGCTCAGGTTCGCCAGCGCCCTGACGCCGACGAGAAGGCTCGCCTCGTCGATGAAGAAGCGCGGTGAGTGATTGGGCGCGGCGTGGCTCGGAGCCTGGCCCGCCGGGACCACGCCGACGAAGAAGAAGAGTCCCGGCACGATCCGCTGGAACAAGGAGAAATCTTCCGAGCCCATCACCTTCGGCACCACGCTGCAACGGCCCGCGCCAGCCACCCGCTCGAGCGTCGGCGCCATCGCCGCGGTCAGCTCCGGGTCGTTGATCGTCACCGGATAGCTCTTGCGAATGCAGACGGTGCAGCCGGCCCGTGCGCCCTTGCTGATCGACTCCGCCAGCGTCGTCACGCGCTCGTGGATCTCGCTGCGCATCGTCTCGTCGAAGGTCCGGATGGTGCCGCGCATCTCGACCGAATCGGGAATGATGTTCTCGCGGACGCCGCCCCTGATGACGCCGATCGTCACGACCGCGGGCTCCCGCGTCAGGTCGGTCTCGCGGCTGACCACGGTTTGCAGGCCGAGCACCACCTGGGCCGCGGTGACGATCGGGTCGACCCCGAACCATGGCATGGCGCCGTGCGTTTGCCGGCCATGCACGGTGATCTTCAGCTGGTCGGCGCTGGCCATCGTCGGCCCGGGCCGGTAGCCGATCGTGCCGACGGCCAAGCGCGAGGTCACGTGCAGGCCGAAGATCGCCTGCGGCACCGGCCGCTCGAGCGCGCCCTCGGCGATCATCAGCGACGCGCCGCCCTGTTCGCCCTCCGGCGGCATTTCCTCGGCCGGCTGGAAGACGAACTTGACCGAGCCGCGCAGGCCGGCACGCAGCCCGGCCAGCACTTCGGCAACGCCCATCAGGATGGCGGTGTGGGCGTCGTGGCCGCAGGCGTGCATGACGCCGACGTCTTCGCCGTTCCAGACCGCCCGGACCTTCGATGCGAAAGGCAGGTCGACTTCCTCGGCGACGGGGAGCGCGTCCATGTCGGCACGCAGCGCCACCACCGGGCCCGGCAGCGCGCCCTTCAGGAGGCCGACCACGCCGGTGTGGGCGATCTCGGTACGCACCTCGTCGAAGCCGAGCCGGCGCAGATGCTCGGCGACGATCTTGGCGGTCCGGAACTCGCGGTTGCCGAGCTCGGGGTTGGCGTGGAAGTCGCGCCGCCAGGCGATGACCCTCGACTCGACGGCGCTCGCGGCAGCGTCGATCCGCTCGGCGAGCGAGCTCGCGGTGACGGTCATCCGCGTCATGTCCGCGAGCTCCCGCTGCCGCTCTGCATTCGCACCAGCCGCGCCTTCTCTTCGGCACGCGCGTCGTCGACGACGCGCAGCACGGCATCGACATCGACCGGCGCCAGCACGCCGGTGAAGCGGCCGCTCAGCGGGGTGCCCGGCTGCAGGCCTCCGCTCGCGTAGAGCGCCCACAGCTCGGCGCCGTAGCGGCTGGCGAGCAGCTCGGGCGCAAAGCGGCCGAAGAAGTTGCGCAGGTTGTCGACGTCGCGCAGCAGCAGGCGCTGGGCGTGGTTGTTGCCGGCGGCGTCGACGGCCTGCGGCAGGTCGATGATCACCGGCCCGTCGGCAGCGAGCAGGATGTTGAACTCCGACAAGTCGCCGTGGATGACGCCGGCACAGAGCATTCGCTGCACCTCGCCGATCAGGGTCGCGTGGTGGCGGCGCGCCTCGTCTTCCGTCAGCTCGACGTCGTTCAGGCGCGGCGCCGCGTCGCCCGCGGCGTCGGTGACGAGCTCCATCAGCAGCACGCCGTCGTGGAAGTTGAGCGGCTTCGGCACGCGCACGCCGGCCGCGGCCAGGCGATAGAGCGCATCGACCTCGGCGCTCTGCCAGGCCGCTTCCTGCGCGGCGCGACCGAATCGCGTGCCCTTGGCCATCGCCCGGGCCTGGCGCGAGTTCTTGACCTTGCGGTTCTCGGTGTAGTCGACGGCCTGGCGAAAGCTGCGCTGGGTCGCTTCCTTGTAGACCTTGGCGCAGCGCGTCTCCGCGCCGCAGCGAACCACATAGACCATCGCCTCCTTGCCGCTCATGAGCTGGCGGACGACCGAGTCGATCAAGCCCTCCTCGAGCAAGGGGCGCAGGCGCGGCGGCGCTTTCATCGCGTCGTCACCGGCCGCGCAGCTCGTTGACCAGCGCCTGCGCGGAATAGATCTTGTCAAGCGCTTCGAGGATGCCGGCGCTGTCGACGGCCACGGCCCGGTTCAAGATCGGGTCGTAGCCGTAGCTGCCGCCCAGCGAATGGATGTTGCCGTCGAAGACGAGGCCCACCAGCTCGCCGTTGCGGTTCAGCATCGGGCTGCCGGAGTTGCCGCCGACGATGTCGTTGGTGCTGACCAGGTTCAGCGGCGTCGACAGGTCGAGCCGGCTCTTCGCCGCCAGCCATGTGGCCGGCAAGGCGAACGGCTCTGCACCGGTGGCGCGATCGAAGGCACCGCCGATGCGGGTGAAGGCCGGGACCGGCACGCCGGCCTCGGTCCAGCCCTTGACGACGCCGTACGACAGGCGAAGCGTGAAAGTGGCATCCGGGGCGACGGCGGTGCCGTTCATGGCAAAGCGGGCCTCGGCGATCAGCTCGCTGTTTTTCCGAATGACGGCATCGACCTCGCGCTCGTAGCGGGCACGCACGGCGCGGGCGGGCTGGTCGATGGCGACGGCCAGACGAATGAACGGATCGTCGCTGGCGGCAATGGCCGCCGCGCCACCGTTCCAGAGCCGGCGACGTTCCTCGACGTCGGCCAGCCGGGTGCCGGCGACGAGCCGGGCGGCGAGCTGCTCCGGCGATTGCTTGCCGAGCACACCGATCACGACCGGCGCGTCGACGCCGATCTGCTCGCGAAATTTGCTCAGCGCAAAGCCGAGCTTCAGCGTCTCGAAATCGGCGTAGATCGGCGCCGCGGAAAACAGCTCCGCCTCGACCGCGGGCAAGCGGCTGCTGTTGAATTCCGGCAGGCGTTCGGCATCCGGTTTGGCCCGCTCGGCAGCGCCCCGGACCAGCACCCGAGCGAGCTCGAAGTAGCGGCTGTTGAAGGCGCGACCGCGCTCGATCTGTCCGTGCAGCGGGGCCAGGATCCGATGCGTGGCTTCGGCGCGGGCAATCGCCTCCCAGGCGCCGCCGACGCGAACCGCCAGAGCCGGTTGCCCGGCGACGTAGCCGCGCAGCGCCGCCTCCTGCGCCGCCTTGCCTTCGAGCAGCGCCGGATCGTTCAGCGCTTCGAGCTCGCCGCGGAGGGACTTGTAGCTGTTCTCGACGTAGAAAAGCTCGGCGGCGGCGAGCCGAGCCGGCTCGCTGCCGGTCGAGCGATAGACCGTCAGAACGCCTCGGTATTCCGCCAGGCGCAGCAGCCGGTCGAGCAACAGCTGGTCACGCAGCAAGGCCAGCTGCGCCACCGTCAGCTCGCGGTCGGTCGAGCCGGGGTGGCCGGTCACGAACACCGGCTCGCCGTCGGCCGGTCCGGCGGCGCTCAGGGGGAAGAATTCGCGCACCTGCAATGGACGGCCATCGTCGTAGACGCGGATCAGCGCCATGTCGAGGTCGTAGCGTGGAAAGTTGAAGTTGTCGGGATCGCCGCCGAAAAATGCGCTGGCCTGTTCAGGCACGAAGACCATGCGCACGTCCTGAAAGCGGCGGTAGCGATAGAGCTTGTACTGGCCACCGTGATAGAGATCGACGACGTCGCAGCGCGCCTTGCTGCCCTGCCCTCCGACGCAGGCCGAGGTGAGCCGGGCCTTGACGGCGTTCTGCGCTGCCGTGAAGGCGGCCCCCTCGAGGCCGGCGGTCGCCTGGGTCACCGCGGCGGTGACGTCGCTGATCTGTTCCAGGCGATTCACTTCCATCGCCGGGCACCGGCTCTCTTCGTCCATGCGACGGGCCAGGAATCCGGCCTGCAGGAAATCGCGGCCTGGACGCGACAACTGCTCGACGCAGTCGGCGACGCAGTGATGATTGGTCAGCACCAAGCCGCTCTTCGACACGAACGACGCCGAGCAGCCACCGGCGATCCGGGCCGAGCCGAGCATCGCCTTGTCGAGCCAGGCCTGGCTCGGCGTCCAGCCGAGCTCCTGCTGCATCTTCTTGAGCGGCGGGTTGTCGAGCGTCCACATGCCCTCGGCCGGCCAGGCCGATGCGGCGAAGCACAGCGCTGCCGCCGCCAATACGAGATCACGCTTCAAGTTGTGGGTGCTCCTGAACTGTGGACTGGAAGGCGATCGGCATCGCGAACGCCGCGCCGAGTGGCGTGCGATCGCCATTCTCGCCGCCGGCCGCTCGGGCAACATCGTGGCCATGGAGGTCCTCTCGGAATTGAGCGGCGGCGCGCCGGTCGCCGGGCTGCTGCTGGCGGCGCTGCTCGGCGTCGGCTTGCTCGGCCTCTACGCCGTTCCGGGTCTGATCGAGCGCAGTCTGTTCCGGCCGCACTGGCTGCTGCCGAACCGCGAATTCGAGACCCTCGCCAGCAACGGCTTCGTCCACGCCGACCTCGGCCATCTGCTGTTCAACGCCTTCACCTTCTGGAGCTTCGGATTCGGCCTCGAACGCGCCATCGGCAGCGGCCCGTTCGCGGCCTTGTACGGCTTCGGCCTCTTGGCCGGTGACGCGGGCACCTGGCTCGCGCATCGTCACGACCCCGACTACCGCAGCCTCGGCGCGTCGGGCGCCATCATGGCGGTGCTGTTCGCGTCGATCGTCTATCAGCCGTCGGCGTCGATCTTCATGCTGCCGATCCCGATCGCGATCCCGGCACCGATCTTCGCCGGGCTCTACCTCGCCTACACCGTGTTCGCCGCCTCGCGCGGCTCAGGACGCATCAATCACGACGCGCATCTGTCCGGGGCGCTGGCAGGGATCGCGTTCGTCGCGGGCCACGATCCCGATGCCTTTGCGCAGACGATGCATCGTCTGTTCGGCTGAGCCGGCCGGGGTCGCCAGCGCCATCGCGTTGTTCGACAATCCCGGCCATGAACGATTCACCGGAAGCGGCTGCGGTCGGCATCGGCCGTGGCCTGACCAACTACGGCGACCCGGCGTTCGCGCTCTATCTGCGCCGCTCCTTCATCAAGTCGATGGGCTATTCGACGGCGCTGCTGGCCCGCCCGGTCGTCGGCATCGCCTCGAGCCCGTCCGGCTTCAACAACTGCCACCGGGCGATGCCGGAGCTGGTCGAGGCGGTCAAGCGCGGCGTGCTGGCCGCCGGCGGCTTGCCGATCGACTTCCCGACGATCTCGCTCGGCGAGGTGTTCCTGAGCCCGACCAGCCTGATGTTCCGCAACCTGATGAGCATGGACGTCGAGGAGATGGTCCGGGCCCAGCCGATGGAAGCGGTGGTCCTGATCGGCGGCTGCGACAAGACCGTGCCGGCGCAGCTGATGGGCGCCGCCGCCGCCGACGTGCCGGCGGTGCAGCTGGTGACCGGACCGATGATGACCGGCCGGCATCGCGGCGAGCGCCTCGGCGCCTGCACCGACTGCCGGCGCTTTTGGGCGGGCTTTCGCGCCGGCAAGATCGAGCGTGCCGAGATCGACCTCGTCGAAGGCCGGCTGGCGACGACCGCGGGCACCTGCGCCGTCATGGGCACGGCGAGCACGATGGCCTGCATCGCCGAGGCGCTCGGCATGTCGCTGCCCGGGACCGCGGCGATTCCCGCGGTTCATGCCGATCGGCTGCGTGCCGCCGAGGCGAGCGGTGCCGCCGCGGTCGGCCTGATCGGCGCGCCGATCCGGCCGAGCCAGGTCATCACGGCGAAGTCGGTCGAGAACGCGCTGCGCGTCCTGCTCGCCCTCGGCGGCTCGACCAACGCCGTCATCCATCTCACGGCGATCGCCGGCCGCCTCGGCATCCCGGTCTCGCTGCATCGGCTCAACCAGCTCAGCGACAGCACGCCGGTGCTGGTCGACCTCAAGCCGACCGGCGACAACTACATGGAAGACTTCTTCGCCGCCGGCGGCATGAGCGCCCTGCTGCGCGAGCTGAAGCCCTTGCTGCACCTCGACACCGTGTCGATCACCGGCGAGACGCTCGCCGAGCGGCTCGCCGCCGAGGCCGGCGGGTGGATCGATCACCGGGTGGTGCGGCCGCTGGCCGAGCCGATCGAGCCGGTCGGTGGCCTGGTTGCCCTGTTCGGTTCGCTGGCGCCTGGCGGCGCGATCCTGAAGCGCTCCGCGGCCGACTCGAGCCTGTTCGAGAAGGAAGGTCGCGCGGTCGTCTTCCACTCGCTCGACGACCTCGCCGCGCGGGTCGACGACCCGGCGCTCGACATTCGCGCCGACGACATCATGGTGCTGCAGCACGCCGGCCCGAAGAGCAGCAGCGGCATGCCCGAGGCCGGCTACCTGCCGATCCCGAAGAAGCTGGCCCAGGCCGGTCTGAAGGACATGATCCGCATCTCCGACGCGCGCATGAGCGGAACCGCCTTCGGCACGATCGTCCTGCATGTGACGCCCGAGGCGTCGGTCGGCGGCCCGCTCGGCCTGGTCCAGGACGGTGACCGGATCCGCCTCTCGGTCAAGGATCGGCGCCTCGACCTGCTGGTCGACGGCGCCGAGCTCGAGCGCCGCCGCGCTGGCCTGCCCGCGCCGCCGCCGCCGCCATCGCGCGGTTACGCCAAGCTCTATCACGAGCACGTGCTGCAGGCCGACGGCGGCTGCGACTTCGACTTCCTGCAGGCGCCCGGCCCCGCCCGCTGAAGCAAGACCGAGGCGCCGCTGTCGACCGTCGATGCTTCGCCAGTTCGGCACCACGCTCGGTCTCGACACCCCGGGCCGCGGCCTGCTCGAGATCACGCGGCCGGTCCAGAGCTGGTTGGCCGCGACCGGGTTGCAGAGCGGCCTCTTGACGCTGTTCGTCCGGCACACGTCGGCCAGCCTGCTGATTCAGGAGAACGCCGACCCCGACGTGCGCGCCGACCTCGACCGCTTCTTCGCCCGGCTGGTGCCTGACGGCGACCCGCTGTTCCGACATCGCGACGAAGGCCCGGACGACATGCCGGCGCATGTGCGGGCGGCGCTCACCGCCGTGCAACTGTCGGTGCCGATCGCCGATGGCCGGGCGATGCTCGGGACCTGGCAAGGCCTCTATCTCTGGGAGCACCGCCTCCGCCCGCACCGGCGCGAGGTCGCGGTGCATGTCGTCGGCGAGTGATCTGCCGCGATGTCGGGCACGCGGCCTGCCCGGCCCGGTGAGCTTCCGGGCGACCTCATGGCCAAGCTCCCTTCGGTTGACCCGGCCTCGCCGCTGCAGCTGCCGGCAGGCAAGGACGCAGTCGTCGACGCGGCGGGCCGGCAGGTCAGGCTGACCAACCTCGACAAGCCGTTCTGGCCCGAGCTCGGCATCACGAAGCGCGACCTGCTGCAGTACTACGCCGATGTCGCCCCGGTCCTGCTGCCGCATTTGGCGCATCGCGCGATGGTGATGAAGCGCTACCCCGACGGCGCTTCCGGCGAGCCGTTCTTCATGAAGCGGGCGCCGTCGCCGCGGCCCGACTGGACCCGGACCTGCGCGATCACGCACGGCTCCGGTAGCGTCATCGACTTCCCGATGATCCAGGACCTCGCGGCGCTGCTCTGGGTCGTCAATCTCGGCTGCATCGACCTCAACCCCTGGTACGCGCGCTGCGACGACGTCAATCGTCCGGACGTTCTCCACTTCGACCTCGATCCGGTCCCCGAGGCAACGTATGGCCAGGTCGTCGAGACTGCACAGCTGGTCCGTACCGCGCTCGAAGGCCTCGGCATGCGGCCGCTGGTCAAGACCACCGGCTCGCGCGGCCTGCATGTCTACGTCGGCATCGTCCGCGGCCCGCTGCAAAAGGAGGTGTGGCGCTTCGCCAAGCGCTTCGCATTCGACATCGCCGGCCTCCGGCCCGACCTGATCACCGCCGAGTACCGGATCGCCAAGCGGCCGGCCGGGCGGGTGCTGGTCGACTACAACCAGAAC
>JALYXU010000112.1 GCA_030946925.1 Pseudomonadota bacterium | reverse complement strand
GGCCCGGATCCTTCGGCCGCGAGATCATGGCGCTGCGCACCTTCAGCGACGGGCCCGGCAGACGCCGCGAACCGCTCGTGCTCATCATCAAGGTCAGGCTCTTGACCCGCTCGGGATGGCGATCGGCCAGCCGCTGCGCGATCATGCCGCCCATCGAGGCACCGCAGATGTGTGCCTTGCCGATGCCGAGCGCATCGAGCAGGCCGACGCAGTCGAGCGCCATGTCCGCGAGCGTGTAGAGGCTCTTGACGCGCAGGCCCAACGCGTAGCGCATCGAATCCAGCGCCAAGTTGGGCATGCCAGCGGCGTCGAAGCTCTGGCTCAGGCCGATGTCGCGATTGTCGAAGCGGATGCCGCGAAAGCCGGCCTTGACCAGCGAGGCGACGAAGTCGTCCTGCCAGGCCAGCAACTGCATGCCCAGGCCCATGATCAGCAGCAACGGCTCGCCCTGCGGCGAACCGTGCTCCTCGACTTCGAGAGCGATGCCGTTGGCGGCGATCTGCATCGGCGGATCTCGGGACCCGTCGCTGGCTAGTAGTCGCTGCCGGCGCTGCCCGGCGCCATGTTGTCGAACTTGGTCAGCGGCTTCAGGAATGTCAGCTTGAACATCCCGGTCGGGCCGTTGCGTTGCTTGCTGATGTTGATCTCCGCCACGCCCATCTCCTTCGACTCCTTGTTGTAGTAGTCGTCGCGATAGATGAACATGATGACGTCGGCGTCCTGCTCGATCGCGCCCGACTCGCGCAGGTCGCTCATCATCGGCCGCTTGTCGGTCCGCGATTCGACGCCGCGGTTCAGTTGCGACAGGGCGATCACGGGGCACTTCAATTCCTTGGCCAGCGACTTCAGGCCCCGCGAGATCTCGCCGATCACGGTCGCCCGGTTCTCGTCGCTCGAGTCCGATCCGGTCATGAGCTGCAGGTAGTCGACGACGATCAGGCCGAGCTGGCCGCACTGCCGCGCCTGACGGCGGGCCCGCGCGCGCAACTCGCTCGGCGTCAAGGAGCCGCTCTCGTCGATGAAGATACTGACCTTCTGCAGCTTCTCCACCGCTTCGGAGAGCCGGCCCCATTCGTCATCGCGCAGCGCCCCCGTGCGCAGATGCTGCTGATCGATGCGACCGAGCGAGCCGACCATTCGCAGCGCCAGCTGCGAGGCGCCCATTTCCATGGAGAAGACGACGACCGGCAGGCCCTCCTTGACGGAGACATGCTCGGCGATGTTGAGCGCCAGCGCGGTCTTGCCCATCGACGGCCGCGCCGCCAGGACGATCAGATCGCCGGCCTGCAAGCCGGCGGTCATCCGATCGAGATCGTAGAAGCCGGTGCGGACGCCCGTCACTTCTTCGGCGCCGTTTTCATGCAGCTCGTTGACGCGGTCGATCAGCTGGACGACCAGCTGGTCCATGGTCTGAAAGCTCTGCCTTGACCGCGAGCCCTCCTCGCCGATCCGAAAGATCCTGCTCTCGGCGTCGTCGAGGATCTGCGACACCGGCCGGCCTTGCGGATTGAACGCGGTGGTGGCGATCTCGTCACTGGCCGCAACCAGCTTGCGGAGCACCGAGCGCTCGCGGACGATCTCCGCATAGCGCCGGACGTTGGCCGCACTCGGCACGCTCTGCGCAAGTGCGTTGAGATAGGCCAGGCCACCGCACTCCTCGCCTTTGCCGAGGCTTTGCAACTGCTCGAAGACCGTGATCACGTCGGCCGGCTTGGTCGCGTTGATGAGCACGGCCATCGCCGTGAAGATCATCCGGTGCTCGTAGCGGTAGAAGTCCGACTCGGTCAGCAGATCGCCGATCCGGTCCCAGGCGCCGTTGTCGAGCAGCAGTCCGCCGAGCACGCTCTGTTCGGCCTCGACCGAATGCGGCGGCACGCGCAGGCGCGCAACCTCGTCGTCGGGGCGCGCCGAGACGACAGGATCAGAGGATGAGAAAAGCGTCGACATCCGGGAAATCATAAGACCGCCGCCGCCGGCACCCGTGGACAAGCCTGTGCATGGCCTGTCGACAACTCAGGGACAAGAGTCCGGGCGACAAAAAAAGGGCCGCACTGGCGGCCCCTCTGCAAGAGCGGCGAATCGCCGCGCTGGAAACGCGTCAGGCGGTTTCGCCGAGGACGACCACCTTGACATCGACGACGACGTCGGTGTGCGGTGCGACGGTGACCAGATGCTCGCCGACCGTCTTCAACGGACCGTTCGGCATCCGGACCTGGGCCTTAGCGACCTTGAAGTCGATTCGGTTCAGCGCGTCGGCGACGTCGGCATTGGTCACCGAGCCGAACAGGCGCCCGTCGACGCCGGCTTTCTGCGTGATGTGCACGGTCCGCCCGCTCATCTTTTCGCCAAGCGCCTGGGCGGCGGCAAGGCGATCGGCAGCCGTCTTTTCGAGCTCGACCCGCTTGTCCGCGAACTCCTTGATCGCGGCAGGCGTGGCCCGCCGGGCGGCCCGGGTGGGGATCAGGAAGTTGCGCGCGAAACCGTCCTTGACCCGGACCACGTCGCCGAGATTGCCGAGGTTCGCGACCTTGTCGAGAAGAATGACTTGCATGGCGGCCTCAGGCTTTGTGCTGGTCGGTGTACGGCATCATCGCCAGGAAACGGGCGCGCTTGATGCACGTCGTCAGCTGGCGCTGGAAGAAGGCACGTGTACCGGTCAGCCGGGCCGGCGTGATCTTGCCGTTCTCGTTGATGAAATCGCGCAAGGTGTCGATGTCCTTGTAGTCGATCTGCTTGACGCCGGTGACCGTGAAGCGGCAGAACCGCTTGCGACGGAACAACAGCGACTGGGTGTTGCGCTTGGGCTTGCGGTCCTTCGAGAACCGACCTTTACCGCGTGGCGGGGGCATGTGATGACCTCTCTATTTCAATGCGATGGTTTGGATGTGAAAGACGATTCCGCGACCGTTGCGCTGCGAGCCGAGGAACCCTTCGAACCGATGTGCGGCACCGAGCTCTGCGGCGGCCAGTGCCGTGGTGATGGCACCGAGCGCCTTGGCCCGGATCTCGAGCGATACCTTGCGCTTGACGCCCGTCGCTGCGATTTCCGACTCGTGTTTCAGGTTCAGATCGAGGGCCGGCAATCCGGCAGGTGTGAAGCGCATTGCGCCTCGCTCGACGATCGACGCCGTCAGTTCGAGCCGATTGGTCAGGCCGCCGCCTCTTGCGGCGGGGCGCGGCGCGAGTCCTCGCGGTCGACGTTTTTCATCATCACCGACGGTGTCGTTTCGGCATGGTCTTTCACCACGGTCAGATGGCGAAGCACCGCGTCATTGAAACGAAAGCCGGTTTCGAGCTCGTTCAATGCCTTGGCATCGCACTCGATGTTGACGCAGAGGTAGTGGGCCTTGGCCAGCTTCTGGATCATGTAGGCCAGCTGTCGCCGACCCCAGTCTTCGACCCGGTGCACCTTGCCGCCCCCGGCGGTGACAGATGTCTTGTAACGCTCCAGCATGGCTGGAACCTGCTCGCTTTGATCCGGGTGGATCAAAAGCACGATCTCGTAATGACGCATCGAATGTCCTTGTGGGTTCCGCCGCGAAGCCGGCGTGGAAGCCGCGTCGAATTCGAGTCGAAGCGGCAAGGGAAACCCACGATTATACGACGCTGCCAGGGAGAACGGCAGCGTTGTGTGCAGTCGTTGGTCAAGGCAAGGCGCCCGCGCGGCGAGCGAACGGCACGTTTTGTTTCGCTTTCGTCCGCCGGCACGAGATTGCGGCATTCCGTGGCACCACACTCGCCGCGGTCCATCCAGACGCACTGCCGAGACCGACATGCCGACTACACTGCACGCACGCGACCAGCCGGCCTCACACCCGGCAAAACGCTGGTTGCGGTCAGCGGCTCGGTTGCTGCCAGGACTTCGGATCGGATCGATTCCATGAGCAATTCCAATGGCAGCAGCAAGTCTGCCTGGGAGGCGTCGAAGGGCGGCGGCGCGACGCCGGCTGCCTCGGAGGGCTGGCCGGCGACACGCGCTGCGCAGGCGACTGCCGACGAGATCAGCGAGTGGCAGGCCACCCGTGCGGTGCAGCGTCCAGCCGAAGCGCTGCCCGGGCCGCGTGGGCAGACGCGCAGCAACCTGTCCGGCGGCGCGCCGAGCGGCCGCGAAAATCGTCAGGGCGGCGACACGCGGGCTACCTCCGAACTGGCCGAATCGCCAGACGCCTGGGCCTCGACCCGTGCCCATACGGCGCTCGCCACGCAAATCCTGGCCGACGAGAACGACTATCTCGCCGGTGAGAAGAACGAAATCGGCAGGCAGATCGGCGGCAACGAACGCGAACTCTTCGTCTCCTGCGCGCCCGCCGAGGCGCTGCAGCAGCAATTCGACCATCTCCGGCCTGAATTCATCGCCGTGCACGACATCGGCACGGCGTCGTCGCGAAAGTTGCTTGCCGGCATCGCGGCGGCGAGCGGCCGGGCCGTGCAGAAGCTGGTGATCCGGCGTCAGGGCTATGGCACGGCATTGGCGACACTCGAATTCGTCGAGCTGCCCACCAGCGACAACCAGTCGCTTCGCCTCTACACCACCGAGGCCGACGCTGACACGGCGTCGCGCCATGCCCTGGCCCGGATGCTGCTGGCCTACAGCCGGCTCGGCGTCGTGATGATGGGCGAGTTGCCCGGGCACGCGATCGCGGCCGCCCTCAAGCCGCTGCACGACGACATCCTCGCCGGACCCTGGCCGAATCGAAATCTCCTGCTCCTGCCGCTGGCTTCGGCGAGCACGCTTGTGACCCACGGCCTCGACCTCGGCCGCGGCACCGGCGTCGCCGTGCGCACGACGCCGCAGGTGGCGCGGCCAGCCGATGCCTGGGCCTTCATCACCGGCACCTGGAGCCGGCTGCGCGAGCAGGCGCCGACAGATGGCCGCACCGTGCCCGAGCTCGGTGCCTTCCGCCCTGCTCCGTACCAGCCGCGCAAGGCTCCGCTGGCGCCGGCGATGGGCGGCATTCCCTCGGGCGATACCCTGCCGATGGAAGAGCAGCCCGCGGTGATGCCGATGTTGACGATGCAGCCGATGCCGGCGATCGCCCTTGGCGGCTTCACCACGCCACCGCCGTCGACCTTGATCGACCGTTACGTCAGGCAGGTCAGCGAGCTGAACGGCGTCGTCAGCTGCTGCGTCTTCGAAACCCAGAGCGGCCACTCCACCGCGTATGCGGGGGCGAACCCCGGCGCCGGGCCGCTGGCCCTGCACGGCAGCGAGCTGGTCGCGACCATGATGAGCGTCGCCCGCGCACTCGGCTTCGGTCACTCCATGCCCGAAGCGGCGATCACGCTCGGTTCGCATCATCTGTTGCTGCGCGGCGTTCCGCGCAACCCGGGCCTGGCGATGCACGTGGTGCTCGACAAGACCAGCGCCAACCTGACGCTGGCGCGTCTTCAGCTGATGCGCCTGGACGCCATGTTCGACGAGCCGACCCAGGTCGCCTGAGCCACGGCGCGGCGCACTCGCCGCCCTACCCTAAACCTGGAGCTGGACGGCGGGTCGCGACGCGTCAGTGGACGACACGTTCGAAAGCGAACTTGCCGCCTTCGAAGTCGACCGGGATCACGTCCTTCGGGCCGAACCGTCCCTCGAGGATCAGCCGCGAGACCGGGTTCTCGATCTCGCGCTGGATCGCCCGCTTCAGCGGCCGCGCCCCGAACACCGGATCGAAGCCGGCCTTGGCGATCTGCGCCAGCGCCCGGGGCGAGACGTCGAGCTTCATGTCCATCTTCTCCAGCCTGCTCTCGAGCACCTTCAGCTGGATTCGCGCGATGGCGGCGATGTTCTTCGCGTCGAGGGCGTGGAAGACGACCGTCTCGTCGATGCGGTTCAGGAACTCCGGCCGGAAATGATTCTTCACCTCGGCCCAGACCGCCGCATCGATCGCCTGGCTGCTCTGCCCGACCATCTGCATGATCTGCTGCGAGCCGAGGTTGGACGTCATGACGATGACCGTGTTCTTGAAGTCCACCGTGCGGCCCTGGCCATCGGTGAGGCGGCCGTCGTCGAGCACCTGCAGCAGCACGTTGAAGACGTCCGGATGGGCCTTCTCGCCTTCGTCGAGCAGCAGCACGCAGTAGGGCTTGCGCCGCACCGCCTCGGTCAGGTAGCCGCCCTCGTCGTAACCGACGTAGCCCGGCGGCGCGCCGATCATCCGCGCGACCGAGTGCTTCTCCATGAACTCGCTCATGTCGAGGCGGATCAGGTGGTCCTCGCTATCGAACAGGAAACCGGCGAGGGCCTTGCACAGCTCGGTCTTGCCGACGCCGGTAGGCCCGAGGAACAGGAACGAGCCGGTCGGCCGGTTCGGGTCCGACAGGCCCGAGCGGGAGCGACGGATCGCATTGGCAACCGCAGTGATCGCCTCGTCCTGGCCGACGACGCGCTCGTGCAGTTTGGTTTCCATTTCGAGCAGCTTGTCGCGCTCACCCTGCATCAGTTTCGACACCGGAATGCCGGTCGCGCGGGCGACGACCTCGGCGATTTCCTCGGCGCCGACCATCGTCCGCAGCAACTGCGGCCGGCCCTTGTCAGCGCTCTTCTTCTGTTCGGTCGCCTGCGCGTCCTTCAGCTCGCGCTCGAGCTCCGGAAGGGTGCCGTACTGCAGTTCGGCAACCTTGTCGTAATTTCCCTTGCGCTTCCACTCCTCGATCTGCGAGCGGGTGCGATCGATGTCTTCGAGGAGATGCGCCGAGCCTTGCGCCGCTGCCTTCTCGGCTTTCCAGATCTCGTCGAGATCGGCGAGCTCGCGCTTGACGTGGCCGATGTCTTCTTCGATCAGGTCGCGGCGCCGCCGCGAGGCCTCGTCCTTTTCTTTCAGCACCGAGGCGCGCTCGATCTGCAGCTGGATCAGGCGCCGATCCAGCTTGTCGATCGCCTCGGGCTTCGAATCGATCTCGATCTTGACCTTCGATGCCGCCTCGTCGATCAGATCGATCGCCTTGTCGGGCAGGAACCGGTCGGTGATGTAGCGATGCGAGAGCTCGGCAGCGGCGACGATCGCCGGATCGGTGATCTCGACGCCGTGGTGGACTTCGTACTTCTCCTGCAAGCCGCGCAGGATGGCGATGGTCGCCTCCACCGTCGGCTCGCCGACCAGGATCTTCTGGAAGCGTCGCTCGAGCGCCGCGTCCTTTTAGATGTACTTGCGATATTCGTTGAGCGTGGTGGCGCCGATGCAGTGCAACTCGCCGCGCGACAGCGCCGGCTTCAGCATGTTGCCCGCGTCCATCGCGCCTTCGGCCTTGCCGGCCCCGACCATGGTGTGGATCTCGTCGATGAAGACGATGGTCTTGCCCTCGTCCATTGCCACTTCCTTGAGCACGCTCTTCAGCCGCTCCTCGAACTCGCCGCGAAACTTCGCGCCGGCGAGCAGCAATGCCATGTCGAGAACCAGGACGCGCTTGTCCTTCAGCGAATCCGGGACTTCGCCGGCGACGATGCGCTGGGCCAGGCCTTCGACGATCGCCGTCTTGCCGACGCCGGGCTCGCCGATCAGCACCGGATTGTTCTTGGTCCGGCGCTGTAGGACCTGGATGGCACGCCGGATCTCGTCGTCGCGGCCGATCACCGGATCGAGCTTGCCGAGGCGCGCCCGCTCGGTGAGATCGAGCGTGTACTTCTTCAACGCTTCGCGCTGGCCTTCAGACTCGGCGCTGTCGACTTTCTGGCCGCCGCGCACGGCCTCGATTGCTGCCTCGAGCCCCTTGCGCGTCATTCCGCTCTGCTTCAGCAGCGCCCCGACAGCACCCTTCGACTCGACGGCGGCCAGCAGAAGCATCTCGCTGGCGATGAACTGGTCGCTTTGCTTGGTCGCTTCTTTTTCGGCGGCCTGCAGGAGCGTCGCCAGCTCGCGGCTCGGCTGCACCGCCTCGCCGCCCTGCACTTGCGGAAGCTTGGCGATCTCGGCATCGAGGCCGGCCTGCAGCCGGCCGACATTGACGCCGGCGCGAGCGAGCAGTGCCTTCGGGCCATCGGCCTGGGCGAGCATCGAGGCGAGCACGTGGGCCGGCTCGATGTAGGGATTGTCCTTGGCGACGGCCATGCTCTGCGCATCGGCGAGCGCTTGCTGGAACGTGGTCGTCAGTTTGTCGATTCGCATGTCGAGCTCCTCCGGATACGAAGAACGTGAGGCGCCGAGAGCGAATTTTCAAGCGGCCCAGGGCCGGCGCCGGACCGCACGGACCGGGCCGCTAGCGGCTCAGCACCATCTGGGCCAGGCGAAAGCCGAGCGCCGCCGCCGCCAGCGAGCCGAGGACATGGGCCGTCGTGTGCGCGAAGGCCAGCAACAGTTCGCCTCGTTGCAGCATGATCAGCGACTCGGCCGAGAACGACGAGAAGGTCGTGAAGCCGCCCAGCAACCCGGTGACCACGAGCAGGCGCATGGTCTCGTTCGGCGAACGCTCGAAGCAGAACAACGCGATGCCGACGAGCAGGCCGCCGACGCAGTTGACGAACAGGGTGCCGAGCGGAAAGCCGACCCAGCGTGCGTTCAGCCAGATGCCGGCACCCCACCGCGCAAGCGAGCCGACGACGGCGCCGAACGCCACCGCGCCGATGTTCCACCAGAGCGGCATGGCTTGACAGGCCCTAGCGAAAAGCCTCGGCCCCGGAGCCGGCATCGCCAGCCATGCCGGTGCCGTCTCCTGGCGAAGGCGATGCCACGGCGTTGCCTGCCGCAATGCCCCAGCGGGCCAGCGCAGCATCGTCGCTGACCCTGGCGTCGACCCAGCGGGCGCCGGTCGCGCCGGCTTCCTTCTTCCAGAACGGAGCTTGTGTCTTCAGATAGTCCATCAGGAATTCGCAGGCCTGGAAGGCCTGGCCCCGATGGCTCGAGGAGACGGCGACGAGGACGATCTGCTCGCGCGCGTCGAGCACGCCGATGCGGTGCACGACACGGGCGCCAAGCAGCTCGAAACGAGTGAACGCAGCCTCGACCATCGCCTCGATCGCGGCCTCGGTCATGCCCGGGTAGTGCTCGAGCTCCATCGATTCGACGCGCCCGCCGTCGCTGCGGTCGCGGACCGTGCCGACGAAGACCGAGACGGCGCCGACCCGGCCGTCATCGGCGCGCAGCGCAGCGATCTCGGCGCTGACGTCGAAGTCGGCGTGCTGGATCGAGACGCGCGCGGTCACGCCGTCAGCCGCCCGTGACAGGTGGGAAAAAGCCGATCTCGTCGGCCTCGACCAGCAGCGTCGATTCGGCGCAGAGGACCCGGTTCCGGGCGCTCCGCACCGAGCGCCCGGGGCCGAGCGCTTCGGCGTACAGCCCACCGCGTTCGACCAGCTGGCGACGCAAGCCCGCGACATCGGCAGCGTCGGCATCGACCGTCTCGCCGGCGCCCAGCGCTTCGCGGATCGAGGCAAAGTAGCGGACTGCGATCTTCACGCGAGCAGCTCGGAAAACGGCAGGTACTGCACCCGGTCGCCGGGGGCGATCGTCATGCTGCCGGGGTTGTCGACGACGCCATCGGCCCAGATCGTCGAGGTCAGGACGGCAGAGCCCTGGTTGCCGAACAGGTCGAGACCGCCGGCGCCGTTGCGGCGCACGCGCAGGAATTCGCGGCGCCGGTCGGCACGCGGCCAGGCGAAGTCGGCGCGCATCGCGATCGTCTTCGGCGCCAGCTCGGAGCCGCCCTGCAGCTTCAGCAGCACCGGCCGGACCGCGAACAAGAAGGTGATGAGGGCGGACACCGGATTGCCTGGCAGGCCGACGAACCAGGCCGACGAGCCGTCGGCACGAAACACCTCGCCGAACGCCAGCGGCTTGCCCGGCTTGATCGCGATCTGCCAGAGATCGAGCCTGCCCTCGCGCTCGACCGCCGGTCGCAGGTGGTCTTCTTCGCCGACCGAGACCCCGCCGCAGGTGACGATGAGGTCGTTGAGTTCGGCGGCCCGCTTCAGGGCTTCCCGGGTGGCCTCGAGTCGGTCGGCGACGATGCCGACGTCGTCGCAGATGCCGCCGAACGAATCGATCAAGCCGCGCAACGTGAAGCGGTTCGAGTTGTAGATCGCCCCGGGCTTCAGTGCCTCGCCGGGCATCGCCAGCTCGTCGCCGGTGGAAAAAAGTGCCACCCGTGGCCGCCGGCCGACCTGCAGGGCCGCAGCTCCCACCGAGGCCGCCATGCCGAGCGCCTGCGGCGACAGACGCAGTCCCGCGGACAGCACCACCGACCCGCGCGCGACGTCTTCCCCGCGACGCCGGATCTCGAGGCCGGGCTGCGGTACATGGTCGATCCGGACGCCGGCCTCGACCACGCTGCAATGCTCTTGCATGACGACAGCGTCGGCGCCTCGCGGGACCTGCGCGCCGGTGAAGATGCGGGCCGCCGTTTCGGGCTCGAGCGGGCTCCCGACCACCCCCGCCGGGATCCTCTGCGAGACCGGCAGCACCGTGCCCGCCACGGTCACATCGGCGCAGCGGACGGCGTAGCCGTCCATGGCGCTGTTGTCGGCGGGCGGCACGTCGAGGAGCGACCGGACATCGGCGGCGAGGATGCGGTGCAGGGCGTCGAAGGTGGAGACTGTTTCGGCGTCGCCTGGTTTCGGTGCGGCAACGCGGCCGAGCATCCTTGCGAGGGCCTCGTCGAGACTCAGCAGGGTCGGTCCGGACCGGACGGTGGATTCGCCTGCCATCGCTCAGGCATGTTCGGCGATGAAGGACTGCAGACGCTGCAGATCGGCCGTCATGCGCGTCACCCTGCGCGGCAGCGCCTCGATGCCGACGAACCGCGCCGGCCTCGGCGCGTCGGCGCCGATCGCTTCGCAGACCGTCGCGTTGAACTTGACCGGCAAGGCGGTCTCGAGAACGACCATCGGCGTGCCGGGTCGCAGGTACTCGCGGCCGACCTTGAGCGCATCTGCAGTGTGCGGATCGATCACTTGGCCGAAGCGTCGATGCACGTCGCGGATGGTCGCCCGCCGATCGGCGCCGGTGCTCGAGGCGCTGACGATGCCGAACGAGGCGACGCGCCCGCGCTCGCCGGCGTCGAGCGAGAACGCTCGCCCGCGCTCGACCTCGGCAAACAGGGCCCGGACCCGCGCCGCATCGCGGCCGAGCGCATCGAAAATGAATCGCTCGAAGTTGGATGCCTTGGAGATGTCCATCGACGGGCTCGAGGTCTCGTGCGTCTCGGCGGCCGAGCGGGCCCGATAGGTGCCGCTGCGGAAGAACTCGTCGAGGACGTCGTTCTCGTTGGTTGCCAGGACCAGCCGGCCGATCGGCAAGCCCATCTGCCTGGCGATATGGCCGGCGCAGATGTTGCCGAAGTTGCCGGTCGGCACCGCGAAGTCGACTTCCGCTTCGTTCGACTTGCTCGCCTGCAGGTAGCCGGCGAAGTAATAGACGACCTGGGCGAGCAGCCGGGCCCAGTTGATCGAGTTGACGCTGCCGATCGCGTAGCGCTGCTTGAAGGCGAGATCGCCCGACACCGCCTTGACCAGGTCCTGGCAGTCGTCGAACACGCCTTCGACGGCGATGTTGTGGATGTTCGGTTCCTGCAGGCTGAACATCTGCGCTTGCTGGAACTCGCTCATCCGGCCGAGCGGCGACAGCATGAACACCTGGACGCCGCGCTTGCCCTTCAAGGCGTGCTCGGCCGCACTGCCGGTGTCGCCCGAAGTGGCGCCGAGCACGTTGAGGCTGCGGCCGCGCCGCGCCAGCTCGAACTCGAAGGCGTTGCCGAGGAACTGCATCGCCAGGTCCTTGAAGGCGAGCGTCGGCCCGTTCGACAAGGCAAGGACGAACGTGCCGGCGTCGAGCGGACGCAGCGGCACGATCCGCGCATCGCCGAAGGTCTCCTCGGTGTAGGTGGCGCGGAGCAGCTCGCGCAGGGTGTCTGGCGGGATGTCGTCGATGTAGAGGGAGAGGATCCGGAATGCGAGCTCCGCATAGGGCAGGGTTCGCCATTGACCCAGGGTCGCCGCATCGACCGACGGATAGTGCTCGGGCAGATAGAGGCCGCCGTCGGGAGCCAGGCCTTCGAGCAGGATGTCGCAGAAGCGCCGGCCGGCCTGCTCGCCTCGCGTGCTGAGGTATTTCACCCGAGGTCTTCCTTGCGGATGCGGACGATCCGGGCGAGCACCGTCGGCAACGCCTGCATCGCCGCGATCGCCTCGGTCATGCGCGCCTCGACGGTGTCGTGGGTGAGGATGATGACGTCGGTGCGGGCGGCGCCTTCGTGGGCACCGATCGCGGCCGGCCGCTGCAGCAGGGCGTCGATCGAGATGTCGTGTTCGGCCAGGATGCCGGTGACCCGGGCCAGCACGCCGGCGACATCGGCCACCTGCAGGCGCAGGTAGAACGACGTCACGACCTCGCCGATCGGCAGCACCGCGAGATCCTGCATCGCCGACGGCTGGAACGCGAGATGCGGGACCCGGTGATCCGGGTCGGCCGTCGCCAGCCGCGCCAGGTCGACGAGATCGGCGATCACCGCCGAGGCGGTCGGCTCGGCGCCAGCTCCCTTGCCGTAGTAGAGCGTGGTGCCGACGGCGTCGCCCTGCACCAGCACGGCGTTCATGGCACCCTCGACGTTCGCGATCAGGCGCGTGCTCGGCACCAGTGTCGGGTGCACGCGCAGCTCGATGCCGCCGGCCGACACGCCCGCGATCGCGTCGCGCCGCTTGGTGATGGCAAGCAGCTTGATCCGGTAGCCGAGCTGCTCGGCATAGGCGATGTCGGCCGCCTGCAGGTTGGCGATGCCTTCGATGTGCGCCTTCGCGAACTGAACCGGCACGCCGAAGGCGATGGCGCTGACGATGGTCGCCTTGTGCGCCGCGTCGATGCCGTCGATGTCGAAGCTCGGATCGGCCTCGGCATAGCCGAGCCGCTGCGCTTCGGCCAGCGCCTGCGCGAAGTCGATGCGCCGCGAGCGCATCTCGGAGAGGATGAAGTTGGTGGTGCCGTTGATGATCCCGGCGATCCATTCGATGCGATTGGCGGTCAGGCCCTCGCGCAATGCCTTGACGATCGGAATGCCGCCCGCGACCGCCGCCTCGAAGGCGACGACCACGCCCTTGCTGCGCGCCGCCGCGAAGATTTCGGTGCCGTGAATCGCCAGCAGTGCCTTGTTCGCCGTCACCACGTGCTTGCCGGCGGCGATCGCCTCGAGGACCAGCGTCCTGGCGATGCCGGTGCCGCCGATCAGCTCGACGATGACGTCGATGTCCGGCCTGCGAATCACCGAGTGGGCGTCGGCGGTGACGACTGCGTCGCCTGCAGCGACTTCGTCGGCGCGCGCCGTGTCGAGGTCGGCGACGTGGGTGATGCGGATGGCCCGCCCGGCGCGGCGCCGGATCTCGTCCTGGTTGCGCCGCAGGACGGTGGCCGTGCCCCTGCCGACGACCCCGGCGCCGAGCAGACCGACCTGGATCGGGGTCATGGCGAACCCACCCCGCTCACTGCGCGTGCCGGCTTCGGTAATGCTCGAGGAAGGCCGCGATGCGGCCGATCGCGTCGGTCAGGTCGTCGGAATTCGGCAGGAACACGACCCGGATGTGGTCGGGCCTGGGCCAGTTGAAGCCGGTGCCCTGAACGATCAGGACCTTCTGTTCGGCAAGCAGCTCGTAGGCGAATTGCTGGTCGTCCTCGATCGGGTAAAGCTTCGGATCGAGCTTAGGGAACATGTAGAGCGCAGCCTTCGGCTTGACGCAGCTGACGCCGGGGATCGCGGTGAGAAGCTGGTGCGCGAGGTCGCGTTGCCGGCAGAGCCGCCCGCCCGGTGCGACCAGGTCGTCGATGCTCTGGTAGCCGCCCAGGGCAGTCTGGATCGCCAGCTGGCCGGGCGTGTTCGAGCAGAGCCGCATCGACGCCAGCATGCAGAGGCCTTCGATGTAGTCGCGGGCATGGCGCTTCTCGCCTGAGACGACCATCCAGCCGGCGCGGTAGCCGCACGAGCGGTAGTTCTTCGACAAGCCGTTGAAGGTGAGAAAGAGCACGTCGTCGGCCAGCGAGGCGATCGAGGTGTGGCTGCAGCCGTCGTAGAGCGTCTTGTCGTAGATCTCGTCGGCGAAGACGATCAGGCCGTGCTGTCTTGCCAGCGCGACGATCTGCTCGAGCAGTTCGACGGGGTAGAGGGCCCCGGTCGGATTGTTCGGATTGATGACGACGACGGCGCGGGTTCGCGGCGTGATCTTTGCCGCCATGTCGGCGAGATCCGGCATCCAGTCGGAGGCTTCGTCGCACAGGTAGTGCACGGGCGTGCCGCCCGAGAGCGCCACCGACGCGGTCCAGAGGGGGTAGTCGGGCGCCGGGATCAACACTTCGTCGCCGTCGTTGAGCAGCGCGTTCATGCTCATCGTGATCAGCTCGGAGGCGCCGTTGCCGAGGAACACGTCGTCGACGCTGACGCCCTTGACCTGCTTTTGCTGGCTGTAGTGGACAACCGCCTTGCGCGGCGCGAACAGGCCCTTGGAGTCGGTGTAGCCGGCTGCGTGGGGCAGGTTGCGGATCATGTCCTGCACGATCTCGTCTGGCGGCTCGAGCCCGAAGGCGGCGATGTTGCCGATGTTCAGCTTGATGATGTGCTGGCCTTCCTCCTCCATCTGCCGCGCTTTCTCGAGCACCGGACCGCGGATGTCGTAGCAGACGCTGGCGAGCTTGCTCGACTTGAGAAGAGGCGACACGACGGGCTTCGGCGGGAGTTGCGGCGAGTGGCAGATATTGGACCACAGGGGTCCGGCCGACACGCGCGATGCAAGGCCCGATCCGACAGGACTTGGCGACTCGCTCCGATAATCGCGCCATGAAGATGCGTGCCGACCGGATCGAGGGCGAGAACGCGATCGCGCGGCATGGCCCGGACGGCGTCGTCGTCAATGGCGCCGTCTGGACCGAAAGCGTGGTCGTGCCTTGGCGTGGCGAGGTCCAGGCGTGGCACGCGGCCACCTTCGAAGCCCTGACGGCCGCGCACTTCGCGGAGCTTGCGGCGCGCAAGCCGGAGTTGCTGATTTTCGGCAGCGGCGCCAGGCTGCGATTTCCGGCGCCGGGCTTGCTTAGGCCCTTGTTCGAGGCCGGTATCGGCGTCGAGACCATGGACAGCGCCGCGGCGTGTCGAACCTACAACGTGCTGTTGGCGGAGGGCCGTTCGGTCATCGCTGCCTTGCTCTTTGCGGCCGCGACGGCCACGGGCTGAAGGGGGCGGAGCGGCTTCGAGAGCGCCTCCTCAAGCCCTATAATCGCCGGTTACGCCCCGCACGTCCGGGCAGCGACAGATCACCGACCCGAAACCGACACGAGCGACATGACGCCTGCCCTCAACAAAGCGGTCCCGGAATTCGAAGCGCTTGCCACAGGAGGGGTGAAATTCACACCGCAGGCCTACGCCGGCAGCATCGTCGTCCTCTACTTCTACCCCAAGGACAACACGCCGGGCTGCACCACCGAAGCGATGCAGTTTCGCGATCACTACAAGGAATTCCTGAAGTCAGGCGCGGTCCTGTTCGGGGTGTCGCGCGACAACATGGCATCGCATGATCGTTTCAAGACCAACCTCGAGCTGCCCTTCGAGCTGATCGCCGACACCGAAGAAAAGCTTTGCCACATGTTCGGCGTGGTCAAGAACAAGATCATGTACGGCAAGAAGGTCAAGGGCATCGAGCGCAGCACGTTCCTGATCGATGCGCACGGGGTGCTTCGCTCCGAATGGCGCGGCCTCACCGTCGCCGGCCATGTGGAAGAAGTGTTGAAGGCTGTCAAGGCGTTGAAGAAAGCCGGCTGAGTCATCGGTCTGCGTCGACGCGCAGGCCGGTCGTCACCGCATCCCGCCTTCGCGCCGATCCGTCGGGCCGGCGCCCACCGATCGAGATTCCCATGCCCCTGCCCAAGCCTCCGGCCAAGCGCGCCGATCTTCTCAGCCGAGAGGCGTTCGAGACACAGGTCGCGGTTGCGACTGCGAAAAGGGGCCGCCGAGATCGGCCGGGCGTGGAGACGCCCGTGCCCGCGCATCTCGAGCGCATCGACGAGGTCGTCGCTCGGGCCGAGCCGCCGCTTGCCCCGGCCGCAGCGCCGGCCCTAGCTCTTGCGTCGACGCGAGCCCTCTGGCGCCCGGAACGCCAGAAAAAGCCGCGTGGCAGCGGGCCGGCCACGCTGTTCGTGTTGGACACCAACGTGTTGATGCACGATCCGACCTCGCTCTTTCGTTTCGCCGAGCACGACATCTATCTGCCGATGATCACGCTCGAGGAGCTCGACGGGCACAAGCGCGGCATGACCGAGGTCGCGCGCAATGCGCGCCAGGTGAGCCGCGATCTCGACGCGCTCGCGTCGAACATGCCGACCCGCAATGCCGCCGGCCGCGCCGAGGGCATCCTGCTGTCGCGCACCGGCCATCGCGAGACCGGCGGCAAGCTCTACTTCCAGACCGATCTGATCAACGTCACCCTCCCCGAAGGATTGCCGCAGGGCAAGGCCGACAACCAGATCCTCGGCGTCGTCAAGGCGCTCGTGGAGCAGCAGCCGGGGCGCGACGTGGTGCTGGTGTCGAAGGACATCAACATGCGCATCAAGGCGCGTGCCCTGGGCCTGCCCGCAGAAGACTATTTCAACGACAAGACGCTCGACGACGGCGACCTGCTCTACACCGGCGCGATGGCGCTGCCTGCCGATTTCTGGGACAAGCACGGCAAGACCGTCGAGAGCTGGCAGCAGGCCGGCCTCACCTATTACCGGATCAGCGGCCCGATCATTCCGCAGCTGCTCATCAATCAGTTCGTCTATCTGGAGGCCGCTTCCGCCCCGTCGCTGCACGCCAAGGTGATCGAGATCACCGGCAAGACCGCGGTGCTGCGGACCCTGCGCGATTTCACGCATCAGAAGAACTCGGTGTGGGGCGTGATGGCGCGCAACCGCGACCAGAACTTCGCCCTCAACCTGTTGATGGATCCCGACTGCGACTTCATCACGCTGACGGGGACCGCCGGGTCGGGCAAGACGCTGCTGTCGCTGGCCTCGGGCCTGGCCCAGGTGATGGACGACCGCCGCTACACCGAGATCATCGTCACCCGGGTGACCGTTCCGGTCGGCGAGGACATCGGCTTTTTGCCCGGCACCGAGGAAGAGAAGATGGGCCCCTGGATGGGCGCCCTCGACGACAACCTCGAGGTCCTGTCGAAGACCGACGGCGGCGCCGGCGAGTGGGGCCGCGCGGCCACCAACGACCTGGTCCGCTCGAAGATCAAGATCAAGAGCCTCAACTTCATGCGCGGCCGCACCTTCCTCAACAAGTTCGTCATCATCGACGAGGCGCAGAACCTGACGCCCAAGCAGATGAAGACGCTGATTACGCGGGCCGGGCCCGGCACCAAGATCGTCTGCCTCGGCAACCTGGCGCAGATCGATACGCCCTACCTCACCGAAGGCAGCTCGGGCCTCACTTACGCGGTCGATCGCTTCAAGGGCTGGGCCCACTCCGGCCACGTCACCCTGGCCCGAGGCGAGCGCTCCCGCCTCGCCGACTTCGCCAGCGAAGTGCTCTGACTCTCGAGCTGCGTCGCAGCCGAGCCGGCGACCGTAGCGGCTAGGACCTGACGGCGTCGCGCACCTGGTCGAGGGCCGAGGCGTCTTCGATCGTCGTCAGGTCGCCGGCCTCACGGCCCTCGCAAATCGCCTGCAGGGCACGACGCAGCAGCTTCCCGGAGCGAGTCTTGGGCAAGGCGCTGACGACATGCACCCGCGACGGTCGAGCGAGCGCGCCGAGCTGCCTGTCGACCGTCTTCATGATGTCGCCTTCGAAGCGAAGGCGCTCGCTGGCATCACTGAGGCCCTTGCTGTCCTTCGCGATCACGAACGCCACCGGGACCTGCCCCTTCAGCGCATCGGCGACGCCGATGACGGCGACCTCAGCGACGTTGGGGTGGCTCGAAATGCTTTCCTCGATCTCCCGGGTGCCGAGGCGGTGGCCGGCGACGTTGATGACATCGTCGGTCCGGCCGAGGATGAAGAAGTAGCCCTCGGCGTCGCGGATGCCCCAGTCGAAGGTGTTGTACACGGTCCGCCCGGGGATGCTGTTCCAGTAGGTCGCGATGAACCGTGCATCGTCCCGCCAGACCGTCTGCATGAAGCCGGGCGGAGTCGGCCCCTCGATGACGACAACGCCCTTCTGGTTCGGCTCGACGATGTCGCGGCCGGTGAGTTCGTCGACGATCCTGACGTCGAAGCCATACATCGCCACCCCGGGGCTGCCGAACTTGCTCGGCGCTGGCGCGATGCCGTTGGCGATCGTCAGGATCGGCCAGCCGCTTTCGGTCTGCCAGTAGTTGTCGATGATCGGCTTGCCGATGGCCTCGCCGATCCAGGCCGCGGTCGGCTCGTCGAGCGGCTCGCCGGCGAGAAACAGCGTCCGCAGCGACGACAGGTCGTGCTCGCGAAGGTGCTTCGGATCCTGTCTCTTCAGGACGCGGATCGCGGTCGGCGCCGTGAACATGACAGTGACCCGGTACCTCTCGACCAGCTTCCACCAGATGCCGGCATCGGGCCGGATCGGCAGACCTTCGTACATGAGGGTCGCCATGCCGGCGATGAGCGGTGCATACACGATGTAGCTGTGGCCGACCACCCAGCCGATGTCGCTGGTCGAAAAGAATGTCTCGCTGGCCGGGTTCCGTCCTGCCCCTTCTCGAGGCGCGCAAAAGATGTGCTTCATGCTCGCCGCGAGGGCCACCGCGTAGCCGCCGGTGTCGCGCTGCACGCCCTTCGGCTGGCCGGTCGTGCCGCTGGTGTAGAGCGTGTAGCTGGGATGTGTGGCATCGAGCCAGACGCACGGCACGCGCGCATCGACGTGGCGTTCACGGAGCGCGGCGTAGAGCTCGTCCCGGCCCGCAGTCAGCGGCATCGCCGCCAGGCCGCGATCGACGAGCAGCAGACGCGCCGGCTTGTGCCTGGCCAGGGCGATCGCGTCGTCGAGCAGCGGCTTGTAGGCGATGACCTTGCCGGCGCGGCTGCCGGCGTCGGCGCTGACGATGAGCTTCGGCTCGGCGTCGTCGATCCGGCTGGCCAGGCTGACGCTCGCGAAGCCGCCGAAGACGACCGAGTGGACCGCGCCGATGCGGGCGCAGGCAAGCATGGCGAAGGCGGCTTCGGGGATCATCGGCATGTAGACGAGGACCCGGTCGCCCTCGGTCACGCCGAGCGCCAGCAGGATCGCCGCCATGCGCTGCACCTCCTCGTGCAGCTCCTTGAAACTGTAGACGCGCTCGATCCCAGTCTCGGTCGAGACGTAGATCAAGGCGCGTTGGTCGGCGCGGGTTGCCAGATGCCGGTCGACGGCGTTGTGACAGAGGTTGGTGGTGCCGCCGGCGAACCAGCGAACGAAGGGCGGTCGGCTGGCATCGCAGACGCTCTCGAACGGGCGCTGCCAGTCGATCAGCTGCGCCTGCTCCGCCCAGAATGCGTCGCGGTCCTCGAGCGAGCGGCGATGGACCGCGGCGAAGGCGTCACCGCCGGCAGTCCCGCGCCTCGGCATTGCGTCCTCGCCTGCGCTCGCGTTGTCGGTGCGCATCACGTCGCCAGGCTGTCGCGATGCGATGCCGGCAGCGCGACCATCGTCGTCTTCGCGGGTGGCGTGCAACCCGTGTCGCAGCATTTGCCGGGCTGGCGATTGGCGGTGATCGGGCGCGGCGCGTCGGCAAGCAGGCCGCGATTGAGCAGCCGTTCGACCAGCTCGACCTTGTTGCCGACCGGATAGTTGCGCCAGATCTCCTGCTTCATCGCCGCCGGCGAGCCGCCGCCGTGCAGGCTGATGACCGAGTACCAGCCGCCCTGGTAGGAAGCCGTCAGGTCCTCGATGAAGCGAGCCGCCTGGATGCGCTTGTCGTACGGGACGTCGGGGTTCGCGCGCAGCACGTCAGCGAGGTTCGCCGCGGTGGACGGGTTGTGGTCTTCGTCGGGGCCGGGGAGTGTCACGATCAAGCCGCCCGACACGTAATGAGCGATCCGGTGCATCTCGTAGATCTGGTTGGCCAGCAGCAGCTTGCCGATGTTGGAGAAGACCGGGTCCGGCATGACGACACCCGATGCCTTGTCTTCCGTCGCGTAGACGCTGGCCGCGACGCCGCAGGCGTAGAAGCCCTCGACGATCGAGATCAGCTGGACCATCTGTTCGCGCAAGTGCGTTTCCTGGCCGGGATCGAAGCCGTTGGCCTCGCACATCAGGGCGCCGGCGCCGATCAGCAGGTCGCCGAAGCCGGCCCGCGCCGCGATGCAGGTCTGCCGGTGGTGCGTCGCGTAGCTGTAGGTGAGGTGCGACGAATGCTCCCATTCGCCGGCCAGGAACACTCGCTCCCACGGCACGAACACCGTGTCGAAGACGACCACGCCAGTCGACTGTCCGTACCTGTTCGAAAAGAGCGCCGCCTTCTCGCCGGGCCGCCCCGCCGGCCGCGCGATGACCGTCACGCCGTCGGCGTCGCACGGCACCGCGCAGCAGACCGCGAAATCCGCGTCGGCGGCGATCATGTTGCGGCACGGCATGACCAGGAACTCATGCACGTACGGCGCGCCGGTGACGATCGCCTTGGTGCCCGAGATGACGATGCCGCGAGCGTTGCGCTCGACGATGTGGACGTAGCTGTCGATGTTGGCTTGCTCGTGCGGCCGCTTGCTGCGGTCGCCCTTGGCGTCGGTCATGCAGATGCCGAGGCTCAGGTCCTTGTCCTGGAAGTCGTGAAGATAGGCCGTGAAGCGCTCGGCGTAGCGCGTGCCCTTGTCGGCGTCGATGCGGGTCGTGGCCTGGACCAGGGCGCTGAAGGCGTCGTGCACCAGATAGCGCTGCGCACAGCCGGTTTCCTGGCAAAGGATCCGCACCGCTTCGAGCTTGTTGAGCAGATCGGCGCTGCTGGTGTCGGTGTGCAGCATCCGGTTGACGGTCTTGCCGCTCGAGGCCTGGACAGCCAGCATCACCGGCGCCAGCTCCTCGCGCAGCGCCATGTCGTAGGTGACGCCGAGCGCGTTGATGCCCGGGCGGAGCTGCGGTGCGTCCGCGACGCTCTCGATCGCCTGGCCGTCGACCCAGACACGGGGCTTGTACCGGCGCAGCGATTCCCTGTATTCGGCGGCGTTCATCATCATGGCGTGGGTCCTTGCGATGTCCGAGCGGACGATTGTCGTGAAGCCGCACCGACCGGCGCGGGACTGGCGGAAAATCGGCCGGTCCTTGCTCCAGGAGTCCGCCGATGAGCCTGCTCTGCGATGCCGCCGACAGCACCGTTCTGATCATCGATGCGCAGGCCCGGCTGATGCCGGCGATTCCCGACGCGGAGAGCGTCATCCGCCGCTGCATTCAGGTCGCGACCGCGGCGCGCGAGCTCGGCGTGCATGTGATCGGCACCGAGCAGAACCCGGACGGACTCGGCCCGCTGGTGCCCGAGATCGCCTCCCTGTGCGACACCATCCTGGCCAAGTTCCACTTCTCGGCCGTTTCCGAAGAGGGCTTTCTCGATCGGCTGCCCGCGGGACGCAACAGCCTGGTCGTGGCCGGGTGCGAAGCCCATGTCTGCGTGCTGCAGACGGTGCTCCGGCTGCTCGAGACCGGGCACCAGGTCAAATGGGTGGCAGACGCGATCGGCTCGCGCCACCCGCACAACCGACTTGCCGCAACCGAGCGGGCCCGCCGGGCCGGCGCCGACATCGTCACGGCCGAGATGGTCGTCTTCGAGTGGCTTCGCAGCAGCCAGCATCCTTCGTTCAAGCGCCTCCTGACCGTGCTCCGCTGATCGCGACGACGACGCGACCGCGGACCCGTCCGGCCATCAGCGCCTCGGCTTTCGCGACGGCCTGGGCGAGCGGCACCTCCTCGGTGATCAGCTCGAGCGCCTTCGCATCGAGGTCGCGCGCCAGCCGTTGCCAGGCCTCACGGCGGCGCTGCATCGGCGCCATCACGCTGTCGATGCCAGCCAGGGTGACGCCGCGCAGGATGAACGGCATCACCGTCGCGGGCAGGTCGTGGCCCTGGGCCAGGCCGCAAGCCGCGACGATTCCGCCATAGCGGGTCTGCGCCAGCGCGTTGACCAGCGTGTGGCTGCCGACCGCATCGACCACCGCGCTCCAGCGCTCTTTCTGCAACGGCTTTGCGGCCGCGCCGAGCTCACGCCGGTCGATGATCTCGGCCGCGCCAAGCGTTCTCAGATAGTCGGCCTGATCGGCCTTGCCGGTCGCCGCGACGACGCGAAAGCCGAGGCGTGCCAGCAGAGCGACGGCAACGCTGCCGACGCCACCGGTCGCGCCGGTGACGAGCACGCTGCCGTCGCCCGCAGCCAGGCCGTGTCGCTCGAGCGCCAGCACGCAGAGCATCGCCGTGTAGCCGGCGGTGCCGATCGCCATCGCCTGGCGCGTCGTCAACGCCTCGGGCAGGCGGACCAGCCAGTCGCCCTTGAGACTGGCCCGCTCCGCGAGGCAGCCCCAGCGCGTCTCGCCGAGGCCCCAGCCGTTGTGAATGAAGCGATCGCCAGCCCGCCACTCGGCGTGGCTCGACTCGAGCACGGTGCCGGCGCCATCGATACCGGCGACCATCGGCCAGCTGCGAACGACGGGGCTCTTGTCGGTGATGGCCAGCCCGTCCTTGAAGTTGAGGCTGGAATGCGAAACCGCCGCCTGGACGTCGCCCTCGGGTAGCCCGCTTGCATCGACCGGGCGAACCCCGGCACGGAAACCGGCCTCGTCCTTCTCGAGCAGCAGGGCGTTGAAAAGCATCGTCTTGTCCTGGATTGAGAGCCCACGATAGCGCAGCTCGCGAACCGGGCCCGAAAGGCACAATCGAGGGATGGCCGAACGTATCATCCCTGTCATCGATCAGCGGCTGGTCGGCACGCTGCCGTTGATTCCGTCGGTCCTCGCCGCACCCACCGGCGGCCTGTTCGACCTGCTGCATCGGCCGATGCACGACCTGCGCATCTCGGTGACCGATCGCTGCAACTTCCGCTGCAGCTATTGCATGCCGAAGGAGATTTTCGACAAGCGCTTCGCGTTCCTGCCGCAGTCCGCGCTTCTCAGCTTCGAGGAGATCGCCCGGACCGCCCGCGCCTTCGTCGCACATGGCGTCCGCAAGATCCGCTTGACCGGTGGCGAGCCGCTGCTTCGCCGCGATCTGGAGCGGCTGGTGGCTCTGCTCTCGCAGCTCCGCACCGTCGAAGGCGAGCCGCTCGATCTGACGCTGACGACGAACGGCTCTCTGCTTGGCCGCAAGGCCCAGGCACTGAGGGAAGCCGGGCTCGGCCGCGTCACCGTCAGCCTCGACGCAATCGACGATGCCACTTTCCAGCGCATGAACGACGCCGACTTCTCGGTCGCCGCGGTGCTCGACAGCATCGATGCCGCCGAGCGCGCAGGCTTCGGCCCGATCAAGGTCAACATGGTGGTCAAGCGGGGCAGCAACGACGCCGAGATCCTGCCGATGGTGAGGCACTTTCGCGGCCGCAACGTCGCCCTGCGCTTCATCGAATTCATGGACGTCGGCGCGACCAACGGCTGGCGCATGGACGATGTGCTGCCATCGTCCGAGGTCCTGCGGCGGATCGCCGACGCCTTTCGGATCGAGCCGCTGCCGGTGCACACAGTCGGTGAAACGGCTGAGCGCTGGCGCTACGCCGAGCCGGGTGTCGCCGGCGAGATCGGCACGATCTCGAGCGTGACGCGGGCGTTTTGCCACGACTGCAACCGGGCCCGCCTGTCCACCGAGGGCAAGCTCTTCCTTTGCCTCTTCGCCAGCCAGGGTCATGACATCGGCGGCTTGCTTCGCAGCGGTGCGAGCGATGCCGAGCTCTCGGCGACGATCGGCTCGATCTGGCAGGGCCGAACCGACCGCTACTCGGAGCTGCGCAGTCAGGCGGGCGTGGCGCCGATTTCCGCGCAACCGCGGGTCGAGATGCACTACATCGGCGGTTGAGGCCGGCCGCGGTGCGGGTGAACGGCCGAACGCTGGACAACCCGGTGGCGATCCGTCCACTGACGGTGGCCGATCTTCCCGACTACAAGGCGATGCGCGACGCGATGCTGCTCGCCCATCCCGAGGCGTTCACGTCCGACGCCGCAGCCGAGAAGACGAAAGAGCCGACCGACTACCTGCAACGCCTTGGCCTCGACCGCCGCGATGGCGGTCATTTCCTGCTCGGTGCCTGGCTCGGCGAACGGCTGGTCGGTACGATCGGATGCGAGCGCGATGCGCGCATCAAGGTGCGGCACGTCGGCCACATCGTCGGCATGATGGTCCGGCCGGAGGCCCGC
>JALYXU010000104.1 GCA_030946925.1 Pseudomonadota bacterium | reverse complement strand
GCGAGCAGGCCTTCGGCCTCGAACTCGCGGACCTCGCCGGAGCGGTCGGCGGCGCGGACGCGGACCCGCGCGTGGCGCGGCACCTTGTCGTAGATCTCCGGCACCGAGAGGCAGCCTTCGTCGCCGACAACCACCTCGTCGCTGGTCTCGACCAGCTCCGGATTGACCAGCACGATCGGCGTGTCGTGAGCATCGGAGATGTCGATGACGATGACGCGCTCGTGGACGTCGACCTGGGTCGCGGCAAGGCCCACGCCCTCGGCCTCGTACATGGTCGCCGTCATGTCGTCGATGAGCCGACGGATCCGCTCGTCGACCTGCGCGACGGGGCTGGCGACCGTGTGCAGGCGCGGATCGGGGTAGCGAAGGATGTCGAGACGGGTCATTTGTGACGAATCGATTCAGGCGCCGGCCGCTGTGGACGACGCGCAACGTAACGTGGTGTGAAAGGTCTCACGCACGCCCGTTTCAAGAGGCGACTTTCGTTGCGATATCAAGGGTTTATGGGCAGAATCTGCGGGACAGTGTGAGGATTTTCGCTGAACCGCTGTGGCTGCGGCGAGGCCGGGCCAAGTGACCCCAAAGCGCCAGCGCTGCGGGG
Source organism: Pseudomonadota bacterium (assembly GCA_030946925.1). Taxonomy (GTDB): domain Bacteria; phylum Pseudomonadota; class Gammaproteobacteria; order Burkholderiales; family Burkholderiaceae_C; genus Schlegelella_A. The sequence goes on along the minus strand of JALYXU010000104.1, from coordinate 2,880 downwards.
TCGCCGAGATGCCAGAACACCGCGAGCGAGTTTCGCCCGCGCGCAACCGGACCCGCCTTCATGAGCCGTCGACACCCTCTCCTCCCGAGTGCCTCCAGCGTCCGACCGGGCCTCGCCCTGGCCTTGAGTCTCGGCGCGTTTCTGGTTGCCGGCTCCGCCGTCGCCGCGCCCAACTATCCGATCAGCGCCGAGCAGCGGGCCACCGCCAAGCGCGCCGCCGATGTCGGCGTGCCGCTCAGCGACATCCTGCCGGGCGCGCCCGACGTCTACACGATCAAGCGCCGCGACACGCTCTGGGACATCTCTAAGATGTACCTGCGCAGCCCCTGGCGCTGGCCCGAGCTCTGGGGCCTGAACCTCGAGGAGGTGCGCAATCCGCACCTGATCTATCCGGGACAGGTGCTGTTCCTCGACAAGTCGAATGGTCGGGCCCGGCTGCGTCTCGGCGAGCAGATGGCCGCCGGCGACTCACGGATGCAACCGCGGGTCCGCTCCCGCGACATCGCTCTCGAAGGCATCTCGTCGATCCCGTTCAATCTGATCGAGCCGTTCCTCAACGAAGCCGTCATCTTCGAGACCAACCAGCTCGCCGATGCGCCCCGGATCGTCGCCGCCCAGGAAGGGCGCGTCCTGCTGTCACGCGGCGACACCGCCTATGTGCGCGGCGAGATCGGCAAGGAGCGCGAGTTCCGGATCTTCCGCACGCCACGGCCGCTGAGCGACCCGACCACGCACGAGATCCTCGGCTACGAAGCGACCTATGTCGGCGCTTCCGAATACACGGTGCAGGGCGAGACCCGGACCGGCGCCGACGGCAAGGCCGAAATCGTCCCCGCCACCTTCACCGTCACCAGCATCCGCCAGGAAGCCGGCGTCGGCGATCGCCTCGCACCGGTGCCGGCCCGCGAGTACACCAACTACGCGCCGCATCCGCCGGCGGGGCCGATCGCCGGGCAGATCGTCTCGATCTACGGCGATAGCCTGACCGCGGGGCAGAACCAGATCGTCGCCCTGAACAAGGGCGCCAACGACGGCATGGAGCGCGGCCACGTGCTGGCTCTCTATCACGACGGTCGGGTCGTGACCGACCCCACCGACGGGCGCCGGACCAAGATCAAGCTTCCCGACGAGCGCCATGGCGTCCTGTTCGTTTTCCGCGTCTTCGAACGGATGTCGTACGCGCTGATCCTGTCGGTGAAAGAGCCGGTCTCGCCGGGCGACCGGTTCAGCCAGCCTTAAGGGCAGCCAAGCGTGCGCCGCGCCGGCGGCGGCTGGCCATGATGGAGCGCGGCGAGCTTGCCGCCTGGTTTCGCCTCCTCGAAACGCCCGGGGTCGGACGCGCCGCCGCCCGCCAGCTGCTCGGCGAATTCGGCTCTCCCGATGCCGTCCTCGGCGCATCACGCGGCGCGCTGAGCGGCATTGCCGGCCCCGCCGTCGCCACGGCGCTCGGCAACGAGCCTGCCGGTTTTTCGGAGCGGCTCGCCGGCCTCTTCGAGTGGCTCGATCGCGCCGACAGCGAGACGCGCGAGGTGCTGGCACTGGGCGACCCACGCTTTCCCGATGCCCTTCTGCACAGTGGCGACCCGCCGCTGCTGCTCTACGTGCGTGGCCGGCTCGACCTGCTCGGCGCCAGCTCGCTCGCAGTCGTCGGCAGCCGGAACCCGACCGCACAAGGACTCGAGAATGCGCGCGCCTTCGCGGCGCATCTGAGCCACGCCGGGCTGACGATCGTCTCCGGTCTGGCGCTCGGCATCGATGGCGCCGCGCACGAGGGCGGCCTCGAAGGCAAGGGCTCGACCATCGCCGTGGTCGGCACCGGGCTCGATCGCGTCTATCCGGCGCGTCACCGCAAGCTCGCCCATCGCATCGCTGAAGCCGGCGTCATCGTCAGCGAATTCGCGATCGGCACTCCCGCCTTGCCCGAGCACTTTCCGGTTCGAAACCGGATCATCGCCGGGCTCTCCCGCGGCACGCTGGTGGTCGAGGCCGCGCTGCAATCAGGCTCGCTGATCACCGCCCGGTTGGCCGCGGAGTGCGGCAGAGACGTGTTCGCCATCCCGGGCTCCATCCACTCGCCGCAGGCACGCGGCTGCCATCTTCTGATCAAGCAGGGCGCGAAGCTCGTCGACAGTGCTGCCGACATCCTGGAGGAATACGCCGCGGTGCCGCTTGCCGGAGTCGGCGCCGCCCGCGCCAAGGCCGGAGCGACGGCGAAAGAAGAGCCGGTCCTCGCAGCGCTCGGCTTCGATCCGATCGGGCTCGACGCACTGGTCGCGCGGACCGGCCAGGCGCCGGCGGCGTTGCTCGCGCGCCTGCTCGATCTGGAGCTGGAAGGGCGCGTCGTCCGGCAGCCGGGGCAGGTTTTCCAGCGCGTCGAGCGGGGCTGATCCGAGCAGGCCGGCGCGACCACGGCACGTGGTCCCGGCGCCATTCATCCGCACCGTCGAGTCGGACTGAAACGCTCGGTTATAGTGTTTTCATGTTCGATGTCCTCGTGTATCTCTACGAGAACTATTGGCGGCCCGATGCCTGCCCCGAACACGGCCAGCTGACGCGAAAACTGACGTCGGTCGGCTTCGAATCGGAGGAGATCGAGGATGCCCTGACCTGGCTCGACGGCGTTGCCGCCGCTGCCGAGGCGGGCGTCGGCGAGCAGCGCGCCGACAGCATCCGCGTCTACGTCCCGGCCGAGCTCGAGCACCTCGGTGAGCAGTCGATCGGCTTCATCAGCTTCCTCGAATCGGCCGGCGTGCTGCCGCCGACGATGCGCGAGATGGTGATCGATCGCGCCAGCGCCACCCCCGGCGGTCCGCTCGATCTCGAAGACCTGAAGATCATCGTCCTGATGGTCTTCTGGAGCCTGGGCGAAGAACCCGATGC
>JALYXU010000094.1 GCA_030946925.1 Pseudomonadota bacterium | reverse complement strand
GTACTACGTCGTGGCTGTGAAGTCCAACAAGCTGGATAGCGACTTCGCGATGCAGGTCGATTTTCAAGAGCCAGTCGCCGGTTGCACCTGAGCCGAGCCAACCACCAAGGTGCCGCACAAAAGCAGAGAGGCCTGCCCGGCCTCTCTGCTCCCATCTTCAACCGAGCTGTCCAAACTCAGAAGTTGTAGGTCCCCCGTGCGTAGTAGGTACGGCCCGTCGGGTCGGTGAAACGCGGATCGTAGCCACCTTGAAAGACAAAGTTCTGATTTGAGAACGGCGGGTCGCGGTCGAATACGTTGCGCACACCTAACGTCAGGGACAACGCCTTGGTAGGAGCCCAGGTCCCATACACATCGAATGTCGTGTAGGAAGCGACCTTGTTGTATGCCGGCGAGACCGGGTTCACGTTCTCATCGCCATAGCCAGATTTGTAGTGCCCAAAGATACCCGCGCCCCAAGGACCGATCGTCCAATTGAGGTTGGCATTGGACTGCCAACGGAAGATTGGTCCTGAGCCTACAAAGCTGCCAACGTTCTGGTTGAAGGGCCCACCGGTATAGTCTTGGTACTCGTAATTAAGGACATACGTGGTGTTGGAGGCGAAAGCAAACGTGCCATATGCGCCGGCATTCAGGCGATACGTTGCCCCGAGGTCAAGACCTCGAGTATGCAACTCGCCCAAGTTCTGGGTTCGCAGATCGATATAGCCGCAGGTCACAGGGTTCGGGCAATCCGATCCGGTGGTCGAGAGCGAGCCGTCCGGGAGCCGGTGGTAGAGGCTGGCGAAGGTCTGGAACTGGTCAACGACCGTCGTGTCAGGAATGGAGCCGATCTGTTGGCTCAGTCGGATCCAGAAGTAGTCAAGGCTAACGGTCAGATCCTTGATCGGTTCGAGGACAATGCCGACGGTGGCATTCTTCGATTTTTCCGGCTTCAGAGTGGGGTTGCCGCCAGCCAACTCCTCGAACTGCACCGAGCAGGCAGATGCGCGCGCGACTCCGGGGAGAGGATTGCCGTTAGGGCAGCGAATCGGGTCGCTCAGAGTCGTCCCGGTTCCATATGCCTGCGACGAGTGGAGATCAAAGAGCGACGGAGCGCGGAACCCATTCGAATATGAGCCACGCAACAGGGCTTGTTGAACAGGCTGATAACGGAAGCTGAATTTCGGGTTCGTCGTGCTACCGAAGTCAGAATATTTGTCATAGCGCACCGCGGCCGTGACGTCGAGTTCCTTGATGATAGGAACGTTAAGCTCGGCATAGGTGGCGAATACATTACGAGATCCCTGGCTCACGCTTGTCTCATCAATACCGGTACTGTCTTTGACGAGAATCGCGAAATCCGTGTTCGCATGATCGTTATAAACTTCGCGACGACCCTCCAAGCCGAAGGCCAAGGCGGCGGGGCGACCGGCGTGCAGGAAGTCGCCGATTTCCCGGCTGGCATGAAAGTCAGCGCCGTAGACCTCGCCCTTGCCTAGCTGGAGCAGCCCGGTCCGACCGGCACCAGCAAACAACGCATCCCCAGCCGCAGTTTGTGTACCGTATGGATTCAGAACACCGTTCAGTACGCCAGCAGTGATCGTGGGGCCGTCGCTATAGCCAGAGATGAAATCTTTTGAGAGGTTCTGGTTGTATGACGCACCGACCTGATAGTCCCAACCCACGAGCGCGCCATCGAGCGTCGCGACTAGGCGCTGCTGGAACACTTGGGGATTGTCCGCGCGCGGACCATTAGGCAAATCGCGAAAGCGAACGTGAACGAAACCGGGTCGCAGGCCAGGAATCTTTCCTGCGGAGACGGTCCCGTCAGGGTTTAGCACAGGTGTTTTCGGGATTTCCGTATAGTTCGGGTCCAGCGGGATGTTCGGCGCTGTGATAGTGCTACCCGGGTTGCCTGGATAAAATGGGTTTAGCGACCCATTTGGAAGGGTGCGATTTTGATATAGACCGCCATATGGCACCGGTGCGATCTGAGAATTCGTGGTGGTCTCGGCGCCAAAATACTCCAGCGCGAAACGTGTCGAGTCGTTGATCTTCAGCGTCCCCTTGAGAAACCCGGTGAGGCGTTCCGTCGTCGGAATGTAGTCAACAAAAGAAGCGGTGGCGAGCTGGCACCCGGTCGTTCCTGAGGGGATGAGTCCTACCGACGACGTGCAGCCACCAGGTTGGGACGCGGCGACGTTGCCGGTGTCGCCGTTTTGAAAGTAGTTGCCTGGAAAAGTGGTCGGCGATAAGCCGCTCGGAATGCGATGATTGAATGGGCGATCGAGGCCGCCAATATGTTCTTGATGCTGATAGTCGATAAATCCAAACAAGTTAAAGTTGTCTTTGTCCAGATCACCCGCGCCGAAGCCTAGATTGCCATTTACGGCGCGTCCGCCCGCCGATTTCGGCTTGTCCCCGCCGAGCGTGATCGTTCCGCCGGCGAATTCGCGCTTGGTGATGAAGTTGATGACGCCGCCGACCGCGTCGGTGCCGTAAAGGGCCGACGCACCGTCACGCAGCACCTCGACCCGATCGATCGCTGCAAAGGGAATGGTGTTCAAGTCGACCGAGGCCGCTCCCGCGGACAGCCCGAACGCACTGTTGGCGATCCGGCGGCCGTTGAGCAAGATCAGCGTCTTGTTGCTGCCGATGCCACGCAGGTTCGCGAACGATGCACCGGCGTTGTTGGCGCCGACGTTCTGGCTGGAACCTTGCTGCGACTGCCCTGCGCTGACATTCGCCAAGACCTGCTCGATCGTCGTCACGCCCTGTTTCTTGAGGTCATCGATGCGCAAGATCGTCACAGGCACCGCCGTCTCGGCATCGATTCGCTTGATGGCCGAACCGGTGATTTCAACGCGCTCGAGCTGCTGCGTGTTCTGCGCGGTTGCGGCGGTCGCTGCGAGCCCTCCGCCGAAGGCAATCGTCAAGCTCGCGCAAAGTCTGGTCCTCTTCAACATTGGCATCCTCCAGGAGATTGAGTACGAAGTCCGCTTGTGGCGGAACTACGGCGTTCATTGCACCGTCATGCAAGTCTGTTGAAATTATCACGAGCCTGTCGCATCTCCGGGAGGCAGTTACGCGGGTGTCTGCTTTTGCCAACATCCCGCCGGGAGAACGTTCAGCGGCTGACGCTCGGTGGCCGTCCGCTGGCGCCCAGGCTGGGGCCCGTGTCTCCTCAGCAAACAGCCGCGCGCAGTCTAGGCACTGCGTCGAGCAGCGTCCGCGTGTACGGGGACTGAGGGTTTGCCAGCAGCCGGACGGTCGGGCCCTGTTCCTGCGCCCGACCCGCCTGCATCACGACGATGTCGTCGGCGAGGTACTCGACGACGCCGATGTTGTGGGTGATGAACAGAAAGGAAACGCCGAGACGCTCCTGCAGCTCGCGCAGGAGATTCAGGATCTGCGCCTGCACCGAGACGTCCAGCGCCGACGTCGGCTCGTCGCAGACGATCAGGCGCGGCTTCACTGCAAGGGCCCGAGCGATCGCGATCCGCTGCCGCTGCCCGCCGGAGAACTCGTGTGGATAGCGCTCGAGCGCATCCCGGCGCAGGCCGACCTGATCGACGAGTTCCTCGAGGCTCGCCCGCCGCGCCCCGGCTTCCATGTCCGGGCGGAGCGCCTCGAGGCCCTCGTCGAGGATGGCCAGCACCCGCATCCGCGGGTTCAGCGAGGCGAACGGGTCCTGGAAGATGATCTGAATGTCGCGCCGGGCCGTTCGGAGTGCTTCGCCTTCGAGCTTGAACAGATCCCGGCCATCGAGCAGCGCGCTGCCTTCGATGATCGCAGTGCCGCGAAGCAGCTGGACAATCGCCTTGCCGGTGGTCGTCTTGCCGCAGCCGGACTCGCCGACCAGTGCCAGAGTCTTGCCGCGAGCCACATCGAAGGAGAGGCCGTCGACAGCGCTGAAGACGCCGGTCGTCCGCTGCAGCAGGCCGCGCCGAATCGGAAAGCGCACGGCAAGATCCTTGACCGACAACTGGATGGGCGCGCCCGGGTCGATCGTTCCGGATTGCATCCAGGCGGCTGTTCTTGCAACCGCCGGGAGCGCGGCCTGCGCTGGCGTGACCGGAGGCGGCGCGACGCCCGCCACGCTGTCGCCGGGGCCGATGTCCGGCAGCAGCTCGTTCTTCGGCGCCAGCTCGGTGTAGAGAAGGCACCTGACGCTGCGCGTCGAGTCCAGCGGCGTGAGCGCCGGCGGGGTCGTCGGGCATGGCGCGAAGGCGCGGTCGCAGCGCGGCGTGAAGCGGCAGCCTTCGAACTTCAGCCACAGCGGCGGAACCGAGCCTTTGATCGCCGCCAGCGACTCGCCGCGTCGAGCCGCATCGGGCAAGGCCTGGAGCAGCAGCCGCGCATACGGATGTTTGGGCGCCGCGAAGAAGGCATCGGCTTCGGCGACTTCGATGATCTGCCCTGCATACATCAGGGCAACGCGGTCGGCGATGTTGGACACGACTGCAAGATCGTGGGTGATGAGCAGCATGCCCATGCCCTGCTCTCGCTGGAGGTTCTTCAGCAGCTCCAGGATCTGCGCCTGGATCGTGACGTCGAGGGCGGTCGTCGGTTCGTCGGCGATGAGGAAGTCGGGCTCGGCGGCCAGCGTCATGGCGATCATGACGCGCTGCTTCTGGCCACCCGACAGGCGAAACGGGTAGTCGTCGATGCGACGCTCGGGCTCGGGGATGCCGACCTTCCCGAGCCACTCGATCGCCCGGCGCATGGCCGCGGCACCGCGCAACGGTGTGTGCAGCTCGATCGCCTCGACGATCTGATCCCCTACCTTCATGACCGGATTGAGGCTGGTCGCCGGTTCCTGAAAGATCATGCCGACGCGGCGTCCGCGAACCTCCCGCATCGCCGACTCCGGCAGTGCGAACATTTCCTGGCCATCGATGTCGAGTCGGCCGCTGACGACGCGTCCGGCCTCCGGCAACAGGCGCATGAGCGCGAGAGCCGTCATGCTCTTGCCGCAGCCCGACTCACCGACCAAAGCGAACGTCTCCCCGCGCTCGATGCTCAAGGAGAGCGCGTCGATGGCACGGACGAGGCCGGCGTCGGCGTCGAGCTCGACCGTCAAGTCGGTCACTTCGAGCCGCTGGCTGGCCATCAGACCAACTCGCGCATGGTGGGTGCTGCGACGACGCGGCGCGGCCGGAACGCCCGGGCGCGCGGATCGAAGGCGTCGCGGACGCCGTCGTGAAAAAGGTTCGCGGCAAGAACCAACGTCACCATGAAGCCGAATGCAGCCGCGAACGACCACCACACCACAGGATCGCGGCTCATCTCGCTGCGTGCCAGGTTGATCATGCCGCCGAAGCTGTTCATCGACGGATCGACGCCGACGCCGACGTAGCTGAGCACCGCCTCGTAAAGGATCAGCGAGGAGAAATCGAGCACCGTGACGATCAGCATGAGGTGCGCGACGTTGGGAAAGATGTGGCGCACCATGATGCGGGCGCTGCCGATGCCGAAGGCGTTTGCCGCCTGCACGTAGTCGAGTGCGCGCAGCTTGAGGGTTTCGCCGCGCAGCAAGCGGCAAAGGCCCGCCCAATTCGTCAGGCCGAGGACTGCACAGAGCAGGAACAGCTTCAGATCAGCGCGTTCCACTCCGGTCTCGAACATCTCGGGATGCTTGTCGAGGAAGACCTGCACCATCAGGACGCAGGCCGCGATCAGCAGCACGTTCGGCACCGAGGTCATGACGGTATAGAGATACTGGATCGCCTCGTCGACCCAGCCGCGAAAGTAGCCCGCCATGATGCCCAGCGTCACTGCGACCGGAAGAGTGGCAACGGTCGCCAGAGTGCCGATGACGAAGGCAGTGCGAATGCTCTTCAACGCCTGCAACAGGACATCGTTGCCGGTGAGGTCCGTGCCCAGCACGTGGTAATGGTTCATCAATGCGGCGACGCTTCCACCGACAGCGCCGAGCAGGAGGACCGTCACGATCGCGGTGCGCCATCGGATTGGAAAAGCGTCCCGCCAGATCGCAGTCCAGGTTGGCAGCCAGCGAGCCCGCTCGCTTCGCGCAACGGCCGCCACCAGGCCGATGCCGAGCAGAGCCGCAACAAGCAGCCCGCCGGCGAGGCCGAGGCCAGCCCGCGACGCGACGTCGCCCGCCCACTGCTCCGACGGCTTGGTGAGATGCGCGCCGCCGTGAAGGAGACGCGGCGCGACCCGCTTGACGACACCGTCGACCAGCAACGTTTCTTTCGTGAAGCCGACGTAGGCGAGCGGGCGCGAGTAGGTTGCCTCCCGGGATTCGACCAAGCCTCTCAGGGCGACGTCGAGCAAGGAACGGGTCCGCGTGTCGTAGGCGGCCCCGCCTCCCTGCGCACCGGCAGCGGCGGGCAGGAGCGAGCGGAAATGGACACTGTCGAGCAGTGTCGGGACGAGGAACGCGAGCAGGATCACCGCCGACGCGATCGGCGCCGAATCGCGAAACACCTTGCGCCAGGTCGCCCGCAAGTCGGGATTGCGACGGACCAGGAACGCATACAGGATCAGTGCGGCGACAAGAAGCCAGATCGCAACGTCGGTCCAGAGAGGAACGATCTTCGGCACGTCTCGGGCCTCAGGTCAGGCGCACGCGCGGGTCGACCCACGTGTAGGCGATGTCGATCAGGATATTGGTCGCGATGTAGAGCAGCGCGCCGACGAAGACCATCGTCCGCACGATCGCGAAGTCCTGCTTGGTGATCGCTTCGATCACGTATGCGCCGAGCCCCGGCAGCCCGAAGAAACTTTCGAAGACGAGGCTGCCGAGAAACACGTAGGGCAGATAACCGCCGGCGCTGGTGATGATGGGAATGAGCGCGTTGCGCAGGACGTGGCGAACCAGCACCCAGGTTTCGGCAAGACCTTTGGCGCGCGCGGTGCGCACATAGTCCTTGTTCGTCTCCTCGAGGAACATGGCGCGATAAAGGCGGGCTTCGGCGCCGAGCCGCGCGAGCAACGACAGCCCGACCGGAAGGATCAGGAACTTGATGACGTCGAGGCCACCGGCGTAGCCCGAGATCGGCGAAACCTTCAGCACGCGCGAGAACAGGAACTGGCCGACGATGATGTAGAACAGGCTGGAGATCGAGAGCATCACCACGCAGGCGACGACGCCCCAGAAATCGAGACGGGTGTGCCGGAACATCACCAGCTGCAGGGCGAACGCGGTGCTGGCGATCACCTGGAGAATGAAGAGCGGCAGTGCCAGTTGCAGGCTGACCCACATCCGCGTCGACACCTCATGGCCGATGTCGCCGGCGCTTTCCGAATCGGCGCGACCGAACCGGAGCGTGAAAAGGGAGACCGACCGCTCCCAGAACATCGTCTCGGTGATTCGTTCGATACCCTGCTTTTTTTCGTTGAGATAGAGCGGCTTGTCATAGCCGCGCTCCGACTTCCACTTGTCGATGATTTCCTGGTTGACGTGCTTGCCGCCGATGTTCAGGCGCGCCATGTCATCGGGCGTATTGACGGTGAAGAAAAGAAAGAACGTCGCCAGGTTGACGCCGAGCAGGATCAGCACGCCGTACAGGATGCGGCGAACCAGGTAGTAGCCCATCGGCCTACCGGCGCGGGGTCATGCGGCGAGGACCTCGCCGCGCGCGTTGGTGCGCTCACGCCGCCGAAAGCTCTGCACCGCAATCAGGACGAGCGCCGCGACGAGGCCGGCGCCAAGCGCCAGCGGCCACCAGACCTGCTTGTTCCAGGTCTTGAGACGGGCCACCCGCTCGGCCGGATCGAGCCGCAAATAGCGGGCCTGGTCGCGCACCAGGATCGCCGGCTTGGAGTTGTAGACCCAGTGCTGGACCGCCGCCGACGAATACGGGAAGTAGCCGAAGCTCCAGGGCGCATCGTCCTGTGCAATCTTGACCAGGGAGTCGATCACCGCCTGCTTCTCAGGCCCGTCGTCGAGCAGCTTCATCTTCGCGAACAGGCGGTCGTATTCAGGGTTGGCGTAGTTCGCCGTGTTCTCACCGTCGAACTTCGTCTTGCCGTTCGGCCCATAGAGCAGAAACAGGAAGTTCTCGGCGTCCGGATAGTCGGCGTTCCAGCCGAGCCAGAAAACCTGGTACTTGCCCTTTCGCACCTTGTCCTGGAACTGGTTGTTGTCGGTCGCGCGAACTTCCAGCTGGATGTCGATCTTGGCGAACTGGCGGACCACCCAGTCGATTTCCGGCTTGCGCTCGGGCGTGGCCGGAGCGTAGAAGTCGTAGTTGATGACGAGCGGTTGGCCGGTCTTGGCGTCGCGCCCATTCGGATAGCCTGCCTCGGCCAACAGCCTCTTGGCATCGTCGATCGGGCGGCGCACTTGCTGCGCCCCGACCTGCTTGTGGGTAACCGGATCGATGCCCTCGGGTGTACCAAATCGCGAGCCGTAAATGCCTTTTGGCAGCGGGCTCATCGCCACTTCGCCACCCTTGCGTGGAAACACCTTCGAAAATTCTTCCCAGTCGATCGCGATCGAAATCGCCTGGCGCAGCTTTCGATTCTTCAGCTGCTGCTCCGGCGTATCGCCACGGCCGATCACGCTGTCGAGCATGTTGAAGCCGATGATCCAGCTCGTCACGTCGCTGAACCTGTCGAGGCGAAAGCCCTTCTCGTCGTACTCCTTGCGAACGTCCTCCGAGTCGTCGCGTTCGACGCGATAGTCCATGCCGGTGTCGACGCGCTCGAACACCTCAACGTCGTAGAAGCCTTGGCGAAACTTGGCGCGCTGGGGTGTCCTTTCCCGCTCGACCGTCGAGACCATCGTGTCGACGAAGGGCGTCTTCTTGCCGCAATCGTCGAGCAGGCCTGCCTCCTTGTCGCCCGGCGCGCCCTCGCACGGATACGGTTCGCCCCGGTAGTTCGGGTTGCGCTTCATGACATGACGCCGGTCCTTGATGTATTCCGTCATCATGTAGGGGCCGGTACCGACCGGCCAGTGATCGAGCGTCAGACCCGTGGCTGCCATTCCCGGCTGCGCGTAGAAGGCGTCGGCCTCCCAGGGAACCGGTGCCGTGAAGGTCATCTGCATCCAGTAGCTCCACTGCGGATACTTGCCCTTGATGCGCAGCCTCAGCAGGTGCTTCTCGGGTGCGGTGGCGCCGGCGAGCGGCCATTTTCGGAAGTCGAGGAACGGCTTGTCCTGGCTGGATGCGTCGCGCCCGACCATGAGCTTGGCGTCTTCGGCCTTGACCATCGGCCCGTACTCTTTGAGGCCGACGATGTATTCCGAAAAAATGCCGTAGATCGGCGTCGTGATGCGGGTCGTCGCATGGCGCTTCAGCGCGTAGACGAAATCTTCGGCGACGAGTTCGCGCGTGCCGGTCTTGACGAAATCGAGCGGCGTGCGGCGATCGCCGAGCTCGCCCGGCTTCATTGCGTGATAGAGGTAGTTGCCCTGTGCGTCCTTGGCAAACGCCGGATGCGGCTGGAACAGGATGCCTGGCTTGATCGGAATGTCGTAGACGCTTTCGACCACCTGTTCGCCCGGCACATCGTTCGGCAGCAGCCTGCCGTCGCGGTCGTAGTACTTCGGCTTGACGACTTCCGCGGCCGTCTTCGGCACCAGCTCGAAGGGTCGCTTCAGGTAGTGAAAGCCGTAGGGCGGCTCGTAGATCTGGTAGGTGAAAGGCGTGTCGTTGCTCCAGTACGAAGCCGTCGGGTCGAGATGCCGCGGCGAGGTCTCGATGTTGGCGCTGAAGAGCGTGTTCGACGCCGCCGCATCATCGGGCAGCGGGTTGTTGTTGCAGCCTCCGAGCAGGACACCTGAAGCGACCCCGGCCGCCGTCAGCGCGAGAAGGCGGCGCCAAACCGGGCGTCGCCCGAGCGACACCAGCGCTGCCCGCATGAGTTCCCCTTTCATAGACCCGCCGATCAAGGCCTCGCGCCCCTGCTTGCTCCGCATGCCCAGTGGACCGGCCGCCTCCGAGCCGGGAGCGTTTGATCATAAGCGCAGGCCGCTGGTCAGCCATGCGTATGCAGAGCTTCGCGCCAGCCGACAAAAACGTCGCGGCCGGCAACGATCAGTTCAACCCGAGCTCCGACTGGAATACACACCTTTGTCGCCACGTGGCCGTACGGCAGGCCGGTGAGGATCGGCGTCCTGGTCGCAGCGCGCAGGTGCGCCACCGCCGACTTCAGCGAAAAGCCACGGTCGTTCGGCGACTTCCTCCATTGACTGAACGCCCCGAGGACGATCGCCCGCTGCGCATCGAGGATGCCGGCCTGGTGCAGCTGCAGCAGGTTGCGCTCGATCCGGTAGGGGTGCTCGTTGACGTCTTCGAGAAACAGGATGCCGCCCTTGATGCGCGGGAAGTGCGGCGTTCCCAACAACGAGTTGAGGACGCAGAGGTTTCCGCCCCAGAGCGTGCCGCGGACCTCCAGCCCGTCGAAGCCGGACTCGGTGCGAAAGCCGATCGCTTCGAGCGATCCGGCCATCGCCTCGACGAAGCAGGCTTGGGTCACCTCGTCGACGCCGCCCTCCGCGTCGCTCCTGCCGAAATCGTCGCAGGCAAGCGGTCCGGACCAGGTCACGCCCGCGGCATGGGCCAGCAAGCCAAGCTGCAATGCCGTCATGTCGCTCATGCCGACCCAGCGCGTGCCCTTGTCGACGCTCCTCGCGATGCGTTTCCAGTCGATCGTGTCGAGAAGCCGCGTCAGTCCGTACCCCCCTCGCGTTGCCATCGCGACCGCGGGCCGGGCATCGGCGACGCGGTGCAGGGCCGCAAGGCGGATCGCGTCGCTGCCGGCAAAGCGCTGCATCCGCAGCGTCGCCGAGGAATCGGTCTCGACAGCGAAGCCCAGCCGTGCCAGACGTGCCGCGGCACGGCGCAGCGGCGCGACCGTCCGCAACACACCGGCCGGCGAGAACAGGATCAACGGGGCTTCCGTCATCGGCCTCCCGGGTCATCGATCTCGCGTGACTCCCCGGCCGGGATCGGCACCGCATCTGCGACTGCATCGACCTCCGGCGCGAGCGCCGCAGCAGCACTCGAGTCAAACCGAGGCGCCGGCGTTGGCACGGTATGCCGCCGCCTGTAGAGCTCCCGGCGTTCGACGAAGAATGACCGGAGCGTCTCGGCGCAGGCTGGAGCCAGGACATCGCCGACGACCTGCGTGTGGTGGTTCAGCGCCGGGTTGCCGAAGATGTCGACGACCGATCCCGCGGCGCCGGCTTTGGGGTCGCGCGCACCGTAGACCACGCGCTTGACGCGCGCATGCAGCAGCGCCATCGCGCACATCGCGCATGGCTCGAGCGTCACATAGATCTCGCATTCCGGAAGGCGGTAGTTGCCAAGCAGCTGCGCGGCCTGACGAAGGGCGACGATCTCGGCGTGCGCCGTTGGATCGTGGGCGGTGATCGGCCGGTTGTAGCCGGTGGCGACGATCTGCCTGCCTTCAGCGGTGCTGCGGTAGATGACGGCGCCCACCGGCACCTCGCCGACCAGCCGTGCGTTCTGCGCCTGGTCGAGGGCGAGATGCATCGCCACTTCGTCGAGCGTCAGCACGGGCTCGGGCCGCGCGGGGGCGGCGGCAAGGAACGGGTCAGGCGACGTCATTGCTCGGCGCTGGCGGCCCGGTCCGCCCCCAGCTGCAAGGCCCGCACCGTCTCTTCGCGGACATGATCCTGAAGCGCTCGCGCTTGCTCGGGAAGAGTCGAAGCATTCGCGGCCGGCGCTGCAGAAGCCGATGTTCGAGCGGGGGTCGCGACGACGTGGCTGGCTTGAATCTGCCGCCTGGCGACCATGCCGACAACAGCCAGCACGAAGAGCAGCGAGAGCACTCCGAACACCGCCCTCATCGCTATTCCCATTCGATCGTCGCCGGCGGCTTCGACGACACGTCGTAGGTGACGCGATTGATGCCGCGCACCTCGTTGATGATCCGGCTCGACACGCGCTTCAGCAATGCGTACGGCAGTTCCGCCCAGTCTGCGGTCATGAAATCACTGGTCTGCACCGCGCGCAACGCCACGACGTGCTCGTAGGTCCGACCATCGCCCATCACGCCGACGCTCCTGACCGGCAGGAACACGGCGAAGGCCTGGCTGGTCAGCTCGTACCAGTTCTTCCTGCTGACCGGATCGACGGTGTTGCGAAGCTCCTCGATGAAGATCGCATCGGCGCGGCGCAGCAACTCCGCGTACTCGCGCCTGACCTCGCCGAGGATCCGCACGCCGAGGCCCGGGCCTGGAAACGGATGCCGATAGACCATGTCGTGGGGCAGCCCGAGCGCCACACCGAGCTCGCGCACTTCGTCCTTGAACAGCTCGCGCAAGGGCTCGAGCAGCTTCAGGCCGAGCGTCGCGGGCAATCCGCCGACGTTGTGGTGGCTCTTGATCGAGGTTGCCTTCTTCGTCTTGGCGCCGCCCGACTCGATGACGTCCGGGTAGATCGTTCCCTGGGCCAGCCACTTCGCCCGCTCGAGCTTGGCCGCTTCGCGGCTGAACACTTCGACGAACTCTCGGCCGATGATCTTGCGCTTGGCCTCCGGATCGGCGACGCCGGCGAGATGGCCGAGGAATTGCTCGCTGGCATCGACCGCGATCACCTTGACGTGCAGGCGGTCGGCGAACATCTCCATGACCAGCCGACTCTCGTCGAGGCGGAGCAGGCCGTGGTCGACGAAGACGCAGGTGAGGCGGTCGCCGATGGCCCGGTGCACGAGCGCCGCGGCAACGCTCGAGTCGACGCCGCCCGAGAGGCCGAGGATGACCTCGTCGTCGCCGACCTGCTCGCGGATCCGGGCGACCGCTTCATCGACGTAGTTGCCCATCACCCAGTCGGGCTTTGCACCGGCGATGTCGAGGACGAAGCGCTCGAGCAGCTCGCGTCCCTTCGGCGTGTGCGTGACCTCGGGATGGAACTGGACACCGTAATAGCCCCGGCCCGGGTCCGCCATGCCGGCGATCGGGCAACTCGGCGTCGAGGCCATCACCGTGAAGCCGGGCGGCAGCTGCGTGACCTTGTCGCCGTGGCTCATCCAGACCTTGAGCATGCCGTGGCCGGCTTCGGTCGAGAAGTCTTCCAGGCCCTGCAGCAGCCGGGTATGGCCATGCGCCCGCACTTCCGCATAGCCGAACTCGCGATGCGAAGCGGCCTCGACCTCGCCGCCGAGCTGCACTGCCATCGTGAACATGCCGTAGCAGATGCCGAGCACGGGCACACCGAGATCGAACACCGCAGCGGGGGCCCGCAGCTCATGCTCCTCATACGTCGAAGCATGGCTGCCCGAGAGGATGATTGCCTTCGGCGCGAAGGCTCGGATGAAGGCGTCGTCGACATCGTTGGGATGGATCTCGCAAAAGACATGGGCCTCGCGCACGCGGCGGGCGATCAGCTGCGTCACTTGCGAACCGAAATCGAGGATCAGGATGCGATCGTGCATGGCGTCGAGGCTCAGCTTCAGAGGCCTGGCGCGCCCGGCGCGAGGCGAGCCGTCCGGGCCTTGTGGAAGTGCGTCCACGCCAGCACCAGCGCGAGCAGCTGGATCAAGGCGCAGAAGTAGAACGGCGCGCCGATCCGCCAGTCGCCCTGCGGGAAATGCGAAACCGAGCCGAGCAGCGGTGCCGTCACCGCCGGGGCGAGCACCGCCATCAAGCTCTGCAGCGCGCTGACCGCACCCATCGTCCGGCCCTGGGTGGTGGCGTCTGCGGCGCCGGAAATGATGCTCTGGATCGATGCCGCGACCGTCACGCCGAGCACGTTCAAGACGATCACCGCATACATCATCCAGCCCTCGCTGGCCGCGCCCCAGGCCAGGTAGGCGAGCGTCGATGAGATGAGGCCGAGGACGGCCAGGCGCTGCGGCGAAAACCATTCCAGCAACCGGCCCAGCAGCACGCCCTGGACCAGCGCCGAGACGACGCCCACGGCAAACAACGACCAGCCGTTCTCGAGCGGACCCCAGCCGAACTTGAACTTGGTGAACAGCACCCAGCTCGAATAGAGAACGAACTGGGCAAGGCCGGCGCACGCGACCACCGCGACCAGCATGCCGACGCCGCCGAGTCGGCCGAGGCGCGTCAGCGAGGCCACCGGATTCAGCGCCGAGCGCCACTCGATGGCACGGCGTCGGCTCGGCGGCAACGACTCCGGCAAGACGAAGTAGCCGTAGGTCAGATTGATCAGCGCCAGGCCGCCTGCCACGAAAAACGGCAGGCGCAGGCTGTGCGCGCCGAGCAGCCCGCCAAGCACCGGGCCGAGGATGAAGCCCAGTCCGAACATGGCGCCGAGCAGGCCGAAGCGCCGGGCACGCTCGGCCGGCGCAGTGATGTCGGCAACGTAGGCGTTGGCGACCGCGATGTTGGACTGCATCGCACCGCTGAACAGGCGGACGACGATCAGCATCCAGAGCTGGGTTGCAAGCGCAGTGACAAAGAAGCTCAGCGACAGCGCGCAGAAGCCGACCAGCAGGACCGGGCGCCGCCCATATCTGTCGGAAAAGGCGCCGAGCACCGGCGAGGCGAAGAAATTGGCGAAGCTGAAGGCGAACATCACCGCGCTGTTCCATGCCACCTGCTGGGCAGGCGACGCGGTGAACGTGCCGACCAGCGCCGGCAGCACGGGGATGATCAAGCCGATCGAGACCATGTCGATCAGCACCGTGATCATGATGAAGGGCATTGCCGCCCCACGGGCGACAGCCGGGGCCCGGCCGGTGGTCGTGCTCAAGCGAAATCCGCCAGGACCAGACAGGCGGCGGCGGACGTGACCAAGTTGGCGGAGCTCACTCGGCGCGATAGTTCGGCGCTTCCTTGGTGATCTGCACGTCGTGAACGTGGCTCTCGCGGATCCCCGACGAGGTGATCTCGACGAACTCGGCCTTCTCCTTCATCTCGGCGATGCTGGCGCAGCCGCAATAGTGCATCGCCGCGCGCAAGCCGCCGCCCATCTGGAAGATGATCCCGACCACCGAGCCCTTGTACGGGACCCGCCCCTCGATCCCCTCCGGGACCAGCTTGGCGCTGTTTTCGGAGCCGGCCGCGCTGGCTTCGCCTTCCTGGAAGTAGCGGTCGGCCGAGCCCTGCTGCATGGCGCCGATCGAGCCCATGCCGCGGTAGCTCTTGTAGGTGCGGCCTTGATAGAGAATGACTTCGCCGGGCGCTTCCTCCGTTCCGGCAAAGGCGCCGCCCATCATGACGCTGTCGGCACCGGCGGCGATCGCCTTGGCCAAGTCGCCCGAGAAGCGGACGCCGCCGTCGGCGATCAGCGGCACGCCGCTGCCGGCGATGGCACGGGCGACGGCGTCGATGGCCATGACCTGCGGCACGCCGACGCCCGTGACGATCCGCGTCGTGCAGATCGATCCCGGACCGATGCCGACCTTGACCGCATCGGCGCCGGCTTCGACCAGTGCCTGCGCCGCTGCGCCGGTGGCGACGTTGCCGCCGATCACGTCGACGTTCGGGAAGTTGCGCTTGACCCAGCGCAACCGATCCAGGACGCCCTGGCTGTGGCCGTGCGCGGTGTCGACGACGATGACATCGACGCCGGCCCGCACCAGCAGCTCGGCGCGCTCCTCGGTGCCTTCGCCGACGCCGATGGCGGCGCCGACCCGGAGCTTGCCGTGTGCATCTCGTGCGGCATTCGGAAAACTGGTTTGCTTCGTGATGTCCTTGACCGTCATCAGCCCGCGCAGCTCAAAGGCGTCGTTGACGACGAGCACACGCTCGAGCTTTTCCTTGTGCATGAGCGCCTTGCCCTCGGCGAGCGAGGCGCCCTCGCGGACCGTGACCAGCCGCTCACGCGTCGTCATGATGTCTCTCACCGGCGCATCGAGCCGGGTCTCGAAACGAAGGTCGCGGTTTGTGACGATGCCGACCACCGTCTTGCCGTGCACCACCGGGAAGCCGGACACGCCGCGAGCGCGCGACAACTCGATCACCGCACGCACCGTCATGTCGGGCGAAACCGTGATCGGATCGCGCAACACGCCCGACTCGTAGCGCTTGACGCGAGCCACTTCAGCGGCCTGCTGTTTCGCCGTCAGGTTCTTGTGGACGATGCCGATGCCGCCTTCTTGCGCCAGCGCGATCGCCAGACGCGCCTCGGTAACGCTGTCCATTGCCGCCGAGACGAGCGGAAGGTTGAGGCGGATATTTCGGGAGAGGGAAGTCGCGAGGTCGGTGTCGCGCGGCAGGGTGCTCGAGAACGCCGGGACCAGCAGGACGTCGTCGAAGGTCAGCGCTTTGCCCAAGAGGCGCATGCGGAATGCTCCCGATGCAAAAGCGAATTATACGGATGCATGCACAAAGTACCGATTTGCGGCAGCCGGATTTCATCCTGTGTCGGAGGCGCCGCTACACTGCCGACCAACTCGAGCGAAGCGCCCAACCCATGGTTCGTCCCACTGTCGTTCGCGGCTTGCTGATCGGCGCCGCAGCCAGCATTGCCCTGATCGCTCAGCCTGCGGCTGCGCAGTGGAAGTGGCGCGATGGCGCCGGGCACGTCCAGTACAGCGACCTGCCACCGCCGAGCAGCACGTCGGACAAGGACATCCTCGGTCGTCCGTCTCAGCACAAGAACGGTTCGCCCATGACCGCCGTTGCCCTGCCCGCGTCGGCGGCTTCGGCTGCGTCGGCGGCATCCGGCCAGCTCGCGTCGCGAACCGTCGAGCCGGAGCTGGAAGCAAAGCGAAAGAAGGCGGAGGCCGAGCAGGCAGCCAAGGCGAAGGTCGAGGACGAGCGCATCGCCGCGGCAAGGGCCGACAACTGCAGCCGCGCCAAGAATCAATTGAAGACGCTCGAGAGCGGAATTCGGCTGGCCAGGACCAATGAGAAAGGCGAGCGCGAGATCCTCGACGATCCGGCACGCGCGGCCGAGAGCAAACGCTCCCGGGACGTGATGGCCAGCGACTGCCGCTAGCGGTCCGGTCACGTCGCTGACAGGCGCTTGGCGCGCCGGCGTCGCGCTTCCTTGGGATCGACCTGCAGCGGACGGTAGATCTCGACCCTGTCGCCGTCGCTGACTGCGCTGTCGAGCTGGCAAGGCCGCGCCCAGAGGCCCACCGACTGCGCCGAAATGTCGATTTCGGGGAACCGCTCGAGCAGACCGCTGGCTCGAAGCGCGTCGAGCGCTGTCGACCCCGCAACCAGGCTCACTGTCACTTCCACCGCGTCGCCGCAGCACGCCGAGCAGGCCACCGAGACACGCAGCGGTGAAGGTGATGCCGCGGCGCCGCTATCGGCGGCCATGAACCGTCTCCGCGCGCCGTACGAACGAATCGACGAGCGTGTTGGCGATGCGATCGAAGACCGGACTGATCGCCGCCTCCAGAACGCCGCTGGCGAACGCATAGCGCATCTCGAATTCGATCTTGCAGGCGCCGCCGCCCTGGCCCGGGGACTCGGACGGCAATGACAGGGGCAGAAAACGCCAGAGTCCGTCGAGGAGCGAAAACGGCCCGTCGACCAGGCCGACGTGCACCGATGTGTCCTCGATCTGGACGTTGCGCGTCGTGAAGGCCTGGCGGACACCGGCATACGCCAACTGCAGCCGCGCCGTCACGCCGTCGTCGTGGCGGCCGACGATCTCGGCCCGTTCGCACCAGGGCAGGAACGCCGGATACGACTCCACGTCGACGACCAGTGCGTAGATCTCGTGCGCCGAATACGAGAGCAGCACCGACTTCTTGACCTGCTTCACTTGACGTGCTTCATACAATCGTGAAATTGTAGGGAGTGCCCGTTGTCCATCGCCGAGAACCGCCGTGCCCGGTTCGACTATCACATCGAAGAGCGCCACGAGGCCGGCATGGTCCTCGAAGGCTGGGAAATCAAGGCGGTGCGCGCCGGCCAGGTGCAGTTGACCGACGGCTACGTCGTCATCCGGGATGGCGAGCTGTATCTGATCGGCTGCCGCATCAACGCCTTGCGCAGCGCGTCGACGCATGTCCAGCCCGAGGCCGATCGAACCAAGAAGCTGCTGATGCACAAGGAAGAGATCCGGCGTCTGATCGGCAAGGTCGAGCAGAAGGGCTTCACCCTGGTGCCGCTCGATCTTCATTACAAAGGCGGTCGAGTCAAGGCCGAGATCGCGCTGGCCAAAGGCAAGGCCGAGCACGACAAGCGAAACACCGAGAAGAAGCGCGACTGGGAACGCGAGCACGGCCGGCTCATGCGCAACAAGGTCTCGGTCCCTGGCAAGCACTGAAGGAACCAAGATGTCGACACCTGCCGAAGCCCTGAGCCCTTCTCGCAAGCGCGTGCTGCGCGAGATCGGCGACTTGCCGAAGCCGCCGGGGCTGCCGCTGCTCGGCAACATGCTGCAGATCGACAGGGCGCGCATCCACCTCCAGGTCGAAGCCTGGGCCCGCACCTACGGACCCTTCTTCACCTTTCGTCTCGGCCGGGAACGCCTGCTGGTTGTCGCCGACCATGCGGCGATGGGCGCGGTGATGCGCGATCGCCCAGACGGCTTTCGCCGGACCAAGCGACTGCGTGACGTCGCGGGCGAGATCGGCCTGGCCGCCGGCGTCTTCGGCGCCGAGGGCGACGCCTGGCGCAGGCAGCGCCGGATGGTGATGGCGAGCTTCGATCCGCGCCATCTGCGCGCCTATTTTCCTTCGCTGATCAAGGTCAGCGACAGGCTTGCGAAGCGCTGGCGTGGCGCCGCCGACGCCGGCGTGGCGATCGATCTGCAGGCCGACCTGATGCGCTTCACGGTCGACGCGATCTCCGGCCTGGCGTTCGGCGCGGATGTCAACACGCTCGAGTCGGACGACGACGTGATTCAGCGCCATCTCGACAAGATCTTTCCGGCGATGTTCCGCCGCCTGTTCTCGCCTCTTTCGCTGCATCGCTGGTTCAAGAGCCCCGCCGACCGTCAGCTCGACCGCAGCGTCGTCGAAGTCAACGCCGCGATCGCCGGCTTCGTCGCGGCGGCGCGGGCCCGGCTGGCGGCAGACCCGGCGCTGCGCGCGGCGCCGCGCAATCTGCTCGAGGCGATGATCGTCGCCGCCGACGACCCCGGATCGGGGATCACCGATGCCGAGGTGTCCGGCAACGTGATGACGATGCTTCTGGCCGGCGAAGACACGACTGCGAACACGCTCGCCTGGGCGATCTGGCTGCTGCACACGCACCCGGCCTGCCTCGACCGGGCTCGCGCCGAGATCGACGCGAAGGTCGGCGACCCGTCGGCTTGGACGCCGGAGCGCTTCGCGTCGCTCGAGTACCTGGAGGCCTGCGCCCACGAAACCATGCGGCTCAAGCCGATCGCCCCGGTCCTGATCCTGCAAGCCCTTCGCGACAGCACCATCGGCGACATCCGCGTCCCCGCCCGCACGCTCGTCTTCGGCGCCCTGCGTCACGACACGATGAGGGATGTCTACTTCGAGAATGCGGCGCGCTTCGAGCCGGCCCGGTGGCTGCGCGACGGCAACCGCCACGACGCCGGCGCCGCCAATCGCGTGTCGATGCCGTTCGGCGCCGGACCTCGGGTCTGCCCCGGGCGGCAGCTGGCGATGCTCGAGATGAAGATCGCATTGGCGACCTTGCTCGGCGGCTTCGAAATCGACAGCGTCACGACCGCCGACGGCAAGGAACCGGACGAGCGAATGTCATTCACGATGACGCCGACCGGCCTGACGATGCGCTTGCGCCAGCGCCGCCGCCAGCCCTTGGACTAGCCTGAGCCTTCGAGCGCGCCGAGCGCCTGCTCGCAATCGGCGATGAGATCGTCGATCGCTTCCAGGCCGATCGAAAAGCGGACCAGGCTGCCCCGCCAGGCGGGTTTCGCGCGCATGGCCTGCAGCTGATACGGCACTGCCAGGCTGACCGGTCCGGCCCACGAATAGCCGATCTTGAAAAGCTTCAGGGCATCGACAAAGGCGTCGACCTGGCGCACCGCATAGCGGTCGTGAAACACGACCGAGAACAGTCCCGCCGCCTGCGTGCAGACAGCGGCCCAGTGCGCGTGCCCCGGCGACCCCGCGAGGGCCGGGTGCAGCACGGTCTCGATCTCCGGGCGGCCTTGCCACCACGCCGCTAGTGCACGCCCGGCTTGATCCTGCGCCTGGTAGCGGAGCGGCAGCGATGGCAGCGAGCGCAGCACCGTCTCGACATCGTTGCCGCCGACGCCCCAGCCCATCCGCATGTGGCTCGCTTTCAGGCGCTGATGCAGGGCCGGGTCGCGCGTGGTCACGGAGCCCATCAGGACATCGCCGCCGCCGGAAGGGTATTTCGTCAAGGCCTGGATCGAGACATCGACGCCGACGCCCGCATCCCCGATCGAAAACGGATCGAAGGCCAGCCCGGCGCCCCAGGTGTTGTCGAGCGCGACCACAGCCCGCGGGTTCTCTCGAGCGATCCGCAGCAGCCCCCACAGGTCGGGGAACTCCATCGTCACGGAGCCGGGCGGTTCGATCCAGACCAGACGCGTCGCCACCGACATCGCCGCGGCCAGAGAATCGGGCTCCATCGGGTCGTAGAAGCGGTGCGCCACGCCCCAGCCGGCCAATTCGTTTTTCGCCAGCTCCTTCGACGGCCCGTAAGCGTTGTCGGGAATCAGCACTTCGTCGCCCGCGCGGAGCAGCGCCGCATCGACCAAGGTGATCGCAGCCAGCCCGCTGGGCACGAGCAGGGTCTCGCTGCCGCCCTCGAGGGTGGCGATCCGCTCCTCGAGCGCGAAGGTGGTGGGCGTGCCGTGCAGGCCGTAGGTGTAGCCGGTCTTTTCCTTCCAGGTGCGCGCCCTGAGCGCGGCGGCATTGGCGAAGAAGATGGTGGATGCCCTGTGCACCGGCGGCTGCACCGATGCGAAGCCGCTCGGCGGCTGGTACGGGTGGGCGATCAGCGACGTGCTCGACGGCGGCTTCCTGTTCACGGGCCGATCCGATCGCGACATCGTCAGACCGGCACGCCGACCAGATCGTGGCCATCCGCGGCGATGATCTTCGCGCGCGTGAACTCGCCGGCCTTGAGCGTCTTCGACGCCTTCCCGGGTGCGAGCAAGCGAACCCTGCCATCGATCTCCGGCGCGTCGGCATAGCTCCGGCCGAAGCCCCCTTTCCTGCCGAGCGCCGGCGCCGAATCGACGAGCACCTGCAGCGTCGAGCCGACCCTTTGCTGCAGCTTGGCGGTCGAGATGGCTTCGGCAACGGCCATGAAGCGCGCCTTACGCTCTTCACGCAGCTCCATCGGCAACATGCCGGGGATGGCGTTGGCGACCGCGCCGTCGACCGGCGAATAGGCGAAGCAACCGGCGCGATCGATGCGGGCCTCGCGCATGAAGTCGAGCAGATCCTGGAACTCCGCCTCGGTCTCGCCGGGGAAACCGGCGATGAAGGTACTGCGGACGACGAGCTCCGGGCAGATCTGCCGCCAGCGCGACAGGCGCTCGAGGTTCTTCTCGCCGCTCGCCGGCCGCTTCATGCGGCGGAGCACGTCCGGGTGCGAATGCTGGAACGGCACGTCGAGGTAAGGGAGGATCGCCCCGGTCGCCATCAGCGGCAGCACCGCATCGACGTGCGGATAGGGATAGACGTAGTGGAGCCGGACCCAGGCGCCGGACGGCCTGGCGATCTCGGCAAGCCGCTCGCACAGATCGAGGAGCTGGGTCCTGACCGGTCGGCCGTTCCAGAAGCCGGTGCGATAGCGGACGTCGACGCCGTAGGCGCTGGTGTCCTGGCTGATGACGAGGAGCTCCCGGACGCCAGACTCGAAGAGCGCCGCTGCTTCCGACAGGACATCGCCGATCGGCCGCGACACCAGGTCGCCGCGCAGGCTCGGGATGATGCAGAAGGTGCAGCGGTGGTTGCAGCCCTCGCTGATCTTCAGATAGGCGTAGTGCTTCGGTGTCAGCTTGATGCCGATCGAGGCGCGCGGCGCCGGCACCAGATCGACGAAGGGATGGTGCGGCTTCGGCACGTGCAGATGCACCGCGTCCATCACCTCTTCGGTGGCGTGGGGCCCGGTCACGGCGAGCACGCTCGGGTGCATTTGCCGAACCAGGTTGCCGCCACCCTCGCCGCTCTTGGCGCCCAGGCAACCGGTGACGATGACCTTGCCGTTCTCGGCGAGCGCCTCGCCGATGGTGTCGAGGCTTTCCTTGACCGCGTCGTCGATGAAGCCGCAGGTGTTGACGATCACCAGATCGGCGCCGGCGAAGGTCTTCGACGTGCGATAGCCCTCGGCGCCGAGGCGGGTCAGGATCAGCTCGGAATCGGTCAACGCCTTCGGACAACCGAGCGAGACGAAGCCGATCCGTGGTGCGGCTTCGACGACGTCGAGCCCGTCTGTCGGAACGAGAAGTGCCATCGGGCCATTTTCGTTCATCGGCGACGCCGCAAGCGCGACGGCTCGCGCGGGTCAGCGCTTCGGGGGGACCAGCCCCGGCAATCCCGAAAAGACCGCCCCGGCCTGCTTGGCCATCTGCTCCTGCATTTGCAGGAGCATGTTGCGGGACTGCTCGAGGTAGTTGCCCATCAGGCCCTGCACGACCGGGGCCTGGCCGCTCAGGAACTGCGCCCACATCTCCGGCGATTGCAGCTTCGGATCGACGAGCCCTTTCGACTGCTCGGCGAGCCGGCCCTGGATGTCGGTGAAGGTCTGCAGGTTCTTCTCCAGATACGAGCCCATCATTCCCTGCATCGCATTGCCGTAGAAGCGAATGATCTGCGAGAGCGTCGAGCTCGAGAAGATGGGCACTCCGCCGGTCTCTTCCTCGAGGATGATCTGCAGCAGGATGCTGCGGGTCAGCTCCTCGCCGGTCTTGGCGTCGCGGACCTCGAAGGCGATGTTCTTCAGCACCATCGCCTTGACGTCGGCCAGCGTGATGTAGCTCGACACCTCGGTGTCGTAGAGACGCCGGTTCGGGTACTTCTTGAGGATGCGAAGGCCCGAACCGGGCGCGGCGGCGGGCTTCGGCGCGCTGCTGCGACGGGTCGTTGCCATCGAGGTTCCTGGTCCGAGTAGCGGGCGATTCTAGGAGCGCCGTTTCACGCGCTCGAAGGGGTTTTCCCCGCAGGCAGACGCGGCTCGGCGAAGCTCTGCCGCATCAGACGACGAGCAGCCGTTTCGCGACCAGGGTCAGGATGTCGTAGCTCGCGACCAGCTCGTCCTGCTGGTTGCTCACCTCGACGTCCCAGGCGACCACGCCCTGGCCCCTCCCTTGCGAATCCTTTCGGTCGCGATCGATCTTTCGCTTGCAGGTGAGCCGGGCCCGGATCGTGTCGCCGATCGCCACCGGTTTGACGAAGCGCAGCGTGTCCAGCCCGTAGTTGGCGAGGACCGGGCCCGGTGCCGGCGAGACGAACAGGCCGGCTGCGGCCGACAGCACGAAGTAGCCGTGGGCGATGCGTTGGCCGAACGCCGATTCGCGTGCGGCGATGGCGTCGAAGTGCATGTAGAAGAAGTCGCCGGAGACACCGCCGAAAGCGACGATGTCGGCCTCGCTGACGGTGCGCCGATGCGTCAACAGCGAGTCGCCGACGGCCAGGTCCTCGAAGTGCTTGCGGAACGGGTGGATGTCGCCTTCATTGACCTTGGCGCCACGCACGTACTCGCCGGTGATCGCCGTCAGCATCGAGGGCGAGCCCTGCACAGCGGCGCGTTGCAGGTAGTGCTTGACGGCGCGGATGCCGCCGAGCTCCTCGCCGCCACCGGCCCGGCCCGGCCCGCCGTGCTTGAGCATCGGCAACGGCGAGCCATGGCCGGTCGATTCGGCAGCCGCCTCACGGTCGAGGACGAGCAGGCGGCCGTGCCACGCCGCCAGTTGCGGGATCGCCTTCGCCGCCACCTTCGGCTCGCGCGTGACCAGGGTCGCGACCAGGCTGCCGCGGCCGCGCGCCGCGAGCGCGAGCGCCTCGTCGAAGTCGTCGTAGGGCATCAGCGTTGCGACCGGGCCGAAGGCCTCGACGTCGTGGACCGCGTCGTTGTGCATGGGGTCGCGACAAAGCAGCAGGGTCGGCGCGAAGAAGGCGCCGTTGGCAGCGCCTTCGCCGAGTGGCGAAAACGCCTGATCCCGGCCGAGCACCACTTCGTTGCCACGGGCCAGCATCGCCACGCGCTCGCCGACGTCGTGCTGCTGCGCCCGCGAGGCGAGCGCGCCCATCTTCACGCCCTCGACAGCGGGATCGCCGAAGACGACCCTGGAGAGTCGATCGCGCAGCGCCGACGCAAGCGCATCGACATGCCGGCGCGGCACGATCGCACGGCGGATCGCGGTGCACTTCTGGCCGGCCTTGCCGGTCATCTCGCGAACGACCTCCTTGACGAACAGGTCCCACTCCTGGTCATCCGGCATCACGTCGGGACCGAGGATTGCGGCGTTGAGCGAGTC
This sequence comes from Pseudomonadota bacterium, assembly GCA_030946925.1. Classification (GTDB taxonomy): domain Bacteria; phylum Pseudomonadota; class Gammaproteobacteria; order Burkholderiales; family Burkholderiaceae_C; genus Schlegelella_A. Next base: position 8,806 of record JALYXU010000094.1, on the reverse strand, counting down.
GGCCTCGGCGTTGAACGGGATCGACTTCGCAAGCAGATTGGCGTTGCGACGCAGCTTCAGCGCGGTGTCGGCGGAACCGGTGAAGGTGACCACATCCTGGCTGTCGAGCCGGTCGAGCAGGTCGCCGGTGCTGCCGATCACGAGTTGCAGGCTGCCTGCGGGCAGCAAGCCGGATTCGACCATCAGCCGAACAGCTGCTTCGGTCAGGTAGCTCGTCGCCGTCGCCGGCTTGACGACGCACGGCATGCCGGCGAGAAAGGTCGGCGCAAACTTCTCGAGCAGGCCCCAGACCGGAAAATTGAAGGCATTGATGTGGACGGCGACGCCGCCACGCGGCACCAGGATGTGGCTGCCCGCGAACTGCCCTTTCTTGCCGAGCTGCACAGCCGGTCCCTCATGGACGACGTTGCCGGAGGGCAGCTCGTTGCCGCCCATCGAGGCGTAGGCATAGAGGGTGCCGGTGCCGCCTTCGATGTCGACCCAGCCGTCGCCGCGGGTGGCGCCGGTATGCCGGGAGATCGCGTAGAGCGTTTCCTTGCGCTCGTTGAGCCATGCCGCGAGCGCTTTCAGCCGCGCGGCGCGCTGCTGGAAATCCAGGGCCATCAAGGCTGGCAGGCCAACCTTGCGGGCATGCAGCAACGGCTCCGCGAAATCGATTTCGTCGGCGTGGGCATGGTGGATGACCGAGCCGTCGATGGCGCTGGACAAGGCGCCGCCTTCACGACTGCCGATCCAGCGGTCGGCGATGAGACTTTGCAGGATGGACATGCGCTTTTTCTTGACGTCAGGGCTGGTACTTCCAGGCGCCGTTTTCGATTTTCACCATGACGCGGGCCCGCTGGTCGAGGCCCAGGTGGTCGGTCGCCGACATGTTGAAGACGCCGTGTGCGCCGTGCACTTCCTTGGCCGCCTCGAGCGCGTCCCGCAACGCAGATCGGAATTCCGCGGTGCCCGGCTGCGCCTTCTTCAACGCTTCGGTTGCGGCCGCGGCCATGAGGCGGCCGGCGTCCCAGGCATGGGCGCCGAAGGTGGAGACCGAGCCCTTGCCGTACATCGCTTCGTACTTGTCGATGTAGTCCATCGCGCTCGGCTTGACCGGGTTGCTCGCTGGCAGCTGCGCCGCGACAAGGACCGGGCCGGCCGGCAGGAAGGTGCCTTCGACATCCTTGCCGCCGACGCGCAGGAAATCGTTGTTGGCGACGCCATGGGTCTGGTAGTACTTGCCGTCGTAGCCGCGCTCGCGCAGCGTCCGTTCGGGCAGCACCGCGGGCGTGCCGGAGGCGGCGATCAGGATCGCGTCGGGCTTGGCCGCCATCAGCTTCAGGATCTGCCCGGTGACCGACGTGTCGGTGCGTGCGTATCGCTCGCTGGCGACGATGCTGATGCCCTTGCTCGGCGCCGCCTTCGAGAATTCCTTGAACCAGCCTTCGCCGTAGGCGTCGCTGAAGCCGATGAAGCCGACCGTCTTCACTCCCGCCGCCGCCATGTGACTGACGATCGCGAGCGACATCATGACGTCGTTCTGCGGTGTCTTGAAGACCCAGCGGCGCTTGGCGTCGACCGGCTCGACGATCGATGCCGACGCCGCCATCGAGATCATCGGCGTCTGCGACTCCGCCGCGACGTCGAGCATCGCCAGCGAGTTCGGCGTGGTGGTCGAGCCGAGCAGGACGTCGACCTTGCTTTCGGTGACGAGCTTTCGCGCATTGGCGACGGCCGTGGTCGTGTCCGACGCGTCGTCGAGAACGATGTAGTTCACCTTCTGCCCGGAGATCGTCTGCGGCATCAGGGCGATCGTGTTCTTCTCCGGGATGCCGAGCGAGGCGGCCGGGCCGGTGGCCGAGACCGTCACGCCGACGTTGATGTCGGCGTGCGCGAGCGTGGCCGCGGCGACGAGGCCGAGAGCGAGGCCGAGGCCGGTGGCGATTCTTTTGCGGTGCTGCATGCAATGTCTCCGTTGCGTGGGTGGGAAGAAGAAGGTGAAGGCCGCGGTGCGGGCAGGTTGACGGCAGCGAGGCCGCCGAAGAACAGGTCGGCGACGACCGGCGCCATCTCGGCGTGGCTGAGCGCGCCGCGCGGCTGCAGCCACGTGAACATCCAGTTCATCATGCCGAACAGCAGCATGGTGAGCGGCTTGTCGAGCGCTGCGCCGCGCAGCTCGGGCCGGGCCTCGGCGATCGCATCGGCGAAGGCAGCGACGACCTTGCGCTCGCCGTCGAGGACGCGTCGGCGGTCGGCCGCTGGCAGATACCGGACATCCTCGGTGAGGACGCGATGCTCGGCCTGCGAGCTCGCATACACGGCAAGGAACGCGGCGATCAGCCGGCGCAGCCGCAGCTCCGGCTGGGCGGCTTGCCCGCTGACCTCGACAACGACCGCCTCGAGGCGGGTGATATGCGCCGCCGCGATCTCGACCAGAAGCTGCTGCTTGTCGTGCACGTAGTGATAGAGCGAGGGCTTGGAGACACCGCAGGCTTCGGCCACCTCGTTCATCGATGTTGCCGTATAGCCCTGGCTCGCGAACAGGCGGGCGGCGCGGACCAGTATCTGCTCGCGTTGCCCGTCATATCCGGAAGCCCGTCCGCGTGGCATGTCAACGCTCGTCGAACGAAATGACCACCCGCTCGGTCAGCGGATGGGCCTGACAGGTCAGGATGAAGCCGGCCGCGACCTCGTGTTTCTCGAGCGCGAAGTTGCGCTGCATCCGCACTTCGCCTTCGAGGAGCTTGGCCCGACAAGTGCAGCAGACGCCCGAGCGGCAGGAGAACGGCACCTCGAGGCCAGCTGCCGCGGCGGCCTCGAGAACGTTGCCGTGCGATGCGTGGAAGTCGATCTCGCTGCGCATGCCGTCGCGAATGATCGTCAGCTTCGCGTCGGCAGCGTCGCCGACGTGAAGCTCGGGCGCGGCCTGCCGCGCGGCGCCCGCCGCGTCGGGCACGCCGAAGCGCTCGACGTGAATGCGCGCCGGGTCGACGCCGGCGCCAGTCAGTGCCGCCTCGGCCTCGTCGTTGACGCCGTGCGGGCCGCAGATGAAGACATGGTCGAGTCGCGACGGCTCGACCAGACGGCCGAGGAACTCGCCGATCTTTTCACGATCGAGCCGTCCGTTGTGCAGCGGTAGCTCGGTCGACTCCTGAGAGAACACCATGTGCATCGTCAGCCGCCCGAGATAGCGATCCTTCAGATCCTCGAGCTCCTCGACGAACATGGTCGAGCGCAGCTTCCGGTTGCCGTAGATGAGCGTGAAGCGGGACATCGGCTCGGCCGCCAGCACCGTCTTCATGATCGACAGGATCGGCGTGATCCCGCTGCCGCCGGCGATGCCGAGGTAATGGCGTGCGGCGCTCGGGTCGAGCGGCACGAAGAAGCGGCCCTCCGGCGCCATCACCTGGATCGTGTCGCCGGCTTTCAAGGTCTGGTTGACCCAGGTGGAAAACCGACCGCCGGGAACCCTGCGCACGCCGACCCGCAGCTCGCCGTCGTCGACGCCGGCGCAGATCGAATAGGAACGCCGCTCGTCGCTGCCGTCGACGGTGTTGCGCAGCGTCAAGTGCTGGCCGTGGCGGAAGCGGAAAGTGTCGGCGAGATCGCCGGGCACCTCGAACGAGACGACCACGGCCTCGTCCGTCTCGGGCCTGACGCTCTTGATCCGCAATGGATGGAAATGCAGGCTCATCCGGTCATCCAAACTGGGCCGGCCGGCCGCCGGGCCGCCCCAAGGCCGGCCGTGCCCCCTCGGGGGGCAGCGACCGAAAGGGAGCGTGGGGGCCCCATCACAGCGGCTTGAATTGCTCGAATGGCTCGCCGCACGCGAGACAGCGCCAGAGCGCCTTGCAAGCCGTGGCGCCGAATGCCGAAATGCGCTCGGTGTTCATGCTGTCGCAGCGCGGGCATGGCAATGCCGCAACGCGGGCTCTGGGCACGAAGCGCAGCGGTGCGCTGGCCGAAGCGAGGACCGGGCCCGGCGGCGAGATGCCGTAGTCGCGCAACTTCTGCCGGCCGGACTCGCTCAACCAGTCGGTGGTCCAGGCCGGCGCCCGACGCATCTCGACGCGGACCGGGCCGAGGCCGTCGGCCTGCAACGCGTCGACGATGCTTTGCGCGATCACCTCGGTCGCCGGGCAACCGGAATAGGTCGGCGTGACGATGACCACGAGGCCGCCATCGCCCTCCTCCGTGACGTCGCGAACGATGCCGAGATCGCGCACCGAGACGACCGGCACCTCCGGATCGAGGACGCCATCGAGCACGTCCCAGGCCCGTTCCAGCCGGGATGCGGCAATCGCTCCGGTCACCACACGCCCCCGGGAAACGCGCGCTGCAGATGCTGCATTTCAGCCAGGATGTAGCCGAGGTGCTCGCTGTGCCTGCCGCTCTTGCCGGTGCTGCGGAAGGGGCGGTCGGCCGGGACCGAAAGGCCACCGGCAGCGAGCACGGCGCCGACTTCGGCGCGCCAATCGTCGTGCAGATCGGCCCATCGCGGACCGATCTCGGCGCAGGCCGCGGCGTCGTCGACAGCGTCGGCCTCGAACAGCTCGGCCATGTAGGGCCAGAGCCAGTCGAGCGCAGCCTGCATGCGGGCGGTCGACTCGGCGTTGCCGTCGCCGAGCCGGACGACCCAATCGGCGGCGTGCTCCTGGTGGTAGCGCGCCTCCTTGACCGCCTTGCCGGCAATGCCGGCGAGCTCGGCGTCGCTGGATCGCTCGAGGCGCTGCCAGAGCAGGTGCAGGAACGTCGCCACGGTGAAGTTGCGCAGGGTCGTCGCGGCGAAATCGCCGCGCGGCAATTCGACCAGCGTGCAGTTGCGAAAGTCGCGCTCTTCGCGCAAAAACGCCAGCTGATCCTCGTCGTGGGCCTCGCCGCCGAGCTCGGCCTCGAGCGTGCCGGCACGTGTCAGAACGGCGCGCGCCTGACCGACCAGGTCGAGCGCCATGTTGGTGAGGGCGATGTCTTCCTCGAGCAGCGGCGCATGGCCACACCACTCGCCCAGGCGCTGGGCCATGACGAGGCAGGTGTCGCCGATGCGGAGCAGGTATTGCACCGATGGCTCCGGCGAAACCCGGATCGAGGCCCCGTTCGGAGCGAGAGCGCCTGCGCTACGCATCGTGCTCACATGTGGTCGAGCGACTTCGGCAGCTCGTAGAACGTGGGATGGCGATAGACCTTGTCGGCCATCGGATCGAAGTACGCGGCCTTGTCCGCCGGATCGCTGGCGACGATCTGGTCGGAACGCACGACCCAGATGCTGGTGCCCTCCTGGCGGCGCGTATAGACGTCCCGCGCCAACTGGATCGCCAGCTTTGGGTCGGCCGCGTGCAGGCTGCCGCAGTGCTTGTGGTCGAGGCCCGCCTTGCTGCGCACGAACACTTCCCAGAGCGGCCACTCGCCGCCTGCAGGTGGCGCCGTTTGCGCTGGCGCGACGGCGCTCATGCAGCTTCTTTCAGCGCGTGCTTTTGCGCATGCGCCATTGCTGCGTCGCGGACCCAGGCGCCATCGTCCCAGGCCTTGACGCGGGCGCCGAGGCGTTCGCGGTTGCAGGGCCCGTCGCCGTTGACCACACGCCAGAACTCGCTCCAGTCGATCGTGCCGAAATCGTGGCGCTGCAGCGACTCGTTCCAGTGCAGGTCCGGATCGGGCAGCGTGACGCCGAGGATCTTCGCCTGCTCGACCGTGGCGTCGACGAACTTCTGACGCAGGTCGTCGTTGCTGATGCGCTTGATGCCCCAGCGCATCGACTGCTCCGAGTTGGGCGACTCGGCGTCCGGAGGTCCGAACATCATCAGGCTCGGCCACCACCAGCGATCGACCGCATCCTGGACCATCGCCCGCTGCGCATCGGTGCCCTGGGTCATCATCGTCAGCAGCGCCTCGAAGCCCTGGCGCTGGTGGAACGACTCTTCGCGGCAGATGCGGACCATCGCCCGCGCATAGGGGGCGTACGAGCAGCGGCAAAGCGGCACCTGGTTCATGATCGCCGCGCCATCGACCAGCCAGCCGATGGTGCCCATGTCGGCCCAGCTCAGAGTCGGGTAGTTGAATATCGAGCTGTACTTGGCCTTGCCCGAATGGAGGGCAGCGTAGAGCTGATCGCGCGAAGTGCCGAGCGTCTCCGCGGCGGCGTAGAGATACAGGCCGTGGCCGGCTTCGTCCTGCACCTTGGCCAGCAGGATCGCCTTTCGCTTCAGCGTCGGGGCGCGGCCGATCCAGTTGCCTTCGGGCAGCATGCCGACGACTTCGGAGTGCGCGTGCTGGCTGATCTGCCGGACCAGCGTCTTGCGGTAGTGCTCGGGCATCCAGTCCTTGGCCTCGATGAACTCGCCGGCATCGATGCGCGCGTCGAAGCGCTCCTGGCGGGAGACATCGCCGGCCGAGCGGACCGCCTTCGGCACGTCCTCGCGGTCCTTGCCCATCGTGTCCATCGCTTGCGTGTACATCGTGCGTTCCTTCGATCGCCTGAGGCAATCGTCAATGCAGGTTCTTGTCGAGAAACTTCTCGACGCGGTTCCAGAAATCGATCTGGTGATCGAGCTTTTGAAAGCCGTGGCCTTCGCCGTCGTAGACGACCCATTCGGGATCGTGCCCGGCCGCGCGCATGGCCGAACGCATGACATTGCCATGCTCCAGCGGGACCCTTCGATCGTCCCGGCCGAAGGCGAGCAGCAGCGGCGCTCGAATATCGGCGGCGTGCGTCGCCGGCGTGGCAGCCTCGAGCAGGTCGGCGTCCGCCTTGAGATCGCCGATCCGGATCGGAAACACGTACTCACGACCCTCCGTCGTCGAATCGCTGCCCCAACTCTCCTCGAACAGCAGCCGAGGATCGGTGACGGCAATCCACGCAACGCCGCACTTGTACAGGTCGGGGTAGCGAATGAGCCCCATCAAGGTTGCGTAGCCGCCATAGCTCGCACCGGCGATGCAGACCTTGCCGATATCGATCAAACCCTTGGTCGCTGCCCAGCGGGTTGCGTCGGCGACGTCGTCCTGCATGGTTCCACCCCATTGCTTGAAACCTCGCTTGAAGTGCGCGTCGCCGAATCCTGTGCTGCCTCGAAACTCCGGCTCGACCACGACATACCCGCGCGAAGCGAGGAACTGCGCCTGGGCGTTCCACCCCCAGTAACTTCCTCGGACCCAAGGCCCGCCGTGAACGAGCACGACCGCCGGGCGGGGCGCCGCGGACTTGCCGCGCGGCATCGTCACCCAGACAGGGAGGTCCTGACCGTCGCGCGCCTTGATCCGATAGAAATCCATCTGCCCCATCTGCTTGGGATCGATCTCCTTGCGTGCCCTGCCGATCGGGTCCCACGTGTCCGAGGCCGGACGATAAAGCCAGTAGCTGCCCGGGTCCTGGTCGGAGTACGAATGGACGAGCAGAACGCCATCCTTCATGCAGCCGCGGCAAGTCAGCGAGTTGGTGTGCCCAGGCAGCTTCGCATCGACTGTCTGCTGCAACTTCTTCATGTCGCTGTCGAACCAGACTGTCGATTCCGCGTCGGTGAAGACACGGACACCGAGGGCGTGGGAGGCGCCGTCGGTGACCACGAAGCCCGTGAGATCGAATCCAGGTGTGCGGACGATCGCGTCTTTTTCCGGGCGGCCGGTCTTGAAGTCGAAGCGCTTGAAATCGGAAGAATTCGTTCCCACGAAGAACTGACCGTCACCGCCGACGTAGACCGGCCGCATCGGCATCGAGTCCGAGGGCGCCTTCACCAAGGAGCGCCAGGGCGTCGACTCCCCCTCGCGCCAAAAAATCTCCGACTGGCCCTTGAAGTACGTGACCGCAACATGGGGTTCACCTTGTGGATCGAAGCGCCAGTCGAAGGTGTGGTCCGGTGCCCCAGGCGCCATCGATCGAGTCCGCCCGGTGACGACGTCCAACCGCAAAGGTTGTACGTAGGAAGGATCGCCGTTGCCGCTGAAACGATATTGGCCAACGATCACTTCGTTGCCTCCAGTCTGCGGTATCGACAAGAGCAAGTGATTCCAGTCGAGTGGCGGCACAGCAGGTACTTTTCGTTCCTGAACGAGGTGCTTGCGAGCGTAGATCAGTTCGCGCCGCTCGTTGCCATCCCGCTTCACCGAGTACAGGCCGGGCCCGAAGTCTTGCTCGCGATTCCCCGACTTGAAATCGACGATGTTGTAGACCAGGCGCTCGTCGTTGACCCAGTCGAACGAATTGATGTCAGCGTCCGAGAACGCCGCAACGACCACCGGGGCAGTCGCGCCTTGCATGTCGAGGACAGCGAGCCGCACTCGATCATCGCCGCCGCTGATCGCCGCGGCGAGCCAGTGACCCGAAGGCGAAAGCCTGACTCTGCTGATATCGGCGTGGTGAAAGAACGTACCGGGCGAGATGTCGGAAGGCTTCGAGGCCCTCGCGGGTTCCGGCTGTGCCGCTACCGGGACCGCCAGCCCTGCACAACAGGCCAGGACAAATGCGCGCGCGAGTTTCATTGGTTTCTCCGATCGATCACCCGGCGTGCCTTGCCGACGAGCGTACGTTCCAGGGAGTCGGGAAGGCCGACGCTGACGTTGGTGGTGATGCCGATCAGCGTCTTGATGCGGTGCTTCAATGCGAGAGCGACATCGCCGCGGTCCGCCGCGGCGTGCGCCGGGAGCATCTCGCAGCGGACCTCGATTGCGTCCAGGTTGCCCTGGCGCGTGACGACGAGCTGGTACTGGCCGGAGAGCTGGCCGTGGCCGAGCACGATCTCCTCGATCTGCGTCGGGAACAGGTTGACGCCGCGGATGATGAGCATGTCGTCGCTGCGGCCGACGATCTTGCCCATCCGCCGCATCGCCCGGG
>JALYXU010000064.1 GCA_030946925.1 Pseudomonadota bacterium | reverse complement strand
GCGTTCTGCTCGACCAGCAGCATGCCGATGCCGCCGCGCGCATGGATCTCGCGCAGGATCTGGAACAGGTGCTGGACGATCTGCGGCGCCAGGCCGAACGACGGCTCGTCGAGCAGCAGCAGCCGCGGCCGCAGCATCAGTGCCCGGGCCACGGCCAGCATCTGCTGCTCGCCTCCGGACAAGGTGCCGGCCTGTTGCCGGTGCCGTTCCTTGAGGCGCGGAAAGTGCGCGTACATGCGCTCGAAGTCGGCCGCCACCTGAGCCCGATCGCGCCGGGTGTAGGCGCCGAGCCGGAGGTTTTCTTCGACGCTCAGGTTCATGAACGTGCCCCGCCCGTCAGGCACATGAGCGACGCCCATGCGGACGATCGTCTCGGTCGATGAAGCGTCGATGCGCTGGCCTTCGAAGCGAACGTCGCCGGCGCTGCGAACCATCCCGCAGACGGCGCGCAGCAGCGTCGTCTTGCCGGCGCCGTTGGCACCGAGGATGGCGGTGATGCCGCCGGCGGCGACGTCGAAGTCGATGCCGTGCAGCACCTGCGTCGCCCCGTACTGCGCCGACAGGCCGCGAACCTCGAGCAGAGCCGGGGTCGTCATGGCGCAGTCCCGAGATAAGCGCGAATCACGGCTTCGTTGTTCTGCACTTCGGCCGGCGTGCCGTCTGCGATCTTTCGGCCGAAGTCGAGTGCGACGACACGATCGGAGATGCGCATCACCATGTTCATGTGATGCTCGACCAGCAGCAACGTCAGGCCGAGCTCGTCGCGAACGCGGCGCAGCAGGGCCATCAGCGCCTCGACCTCTTCGTGGTTGAGACCGCCTGCCGGCTCGTCGAGCAGCAGCAGCTTCGGGCCGCTGGCCAGCGCCCGGCCGAGCTCGACGCGCTTTTGCGTGCCGAAGGGCAGATCGGTGACCGGCAAGTCGGCGACGGCCATCAGGTCGAGCAGACCCAGCAAACTCGAGGCTTGCGCGGCGAGACGCGCCTCCTCATCGCGCACCCTCGGCAGGCGCAGGGCATTCGCGACATAGCCGGTGCGGGTTCGACAGTGGCCGCCGAGCATGACGTTCTGCCGCACGCTCATCGACTTGAACAGGGCCAGGTTCTGGAAGGTGCGGCCGATGCCGAGCGCGGCGATGCCGTGCGGCGGCGTCTCGAGCAGCGAGCGGCCTTCGAAGCGGATCGTGCCCGCGCTGAACGGATAGAGCCGGGACAGGCAGTTGAACATCGTCGTCTTGCCGGCGCCGTTCGGGCCGATGAAGCCGACGATGTGGCCGGCAGCGACGCCGAACGAGATGCCGTCGAGCGCGGTGATGCCGCCGAAGCGAACCGTGACGTTGTCGACCTCGAGCAGCGATGGTGCGATGACGTGCCCCCGGCGCCACCTGGCGATCCCGCACCATAGGACCTGGCCGGGCGAATGAAACGGGTCTTGCCCTAGTTGACGGCTCGATCGCTTGACGGGGCGCGGCTGCCTGGCCTTGAATGCCGACACTGCCGACGTCGCAATCGCCCATCGAAATTCAGTGCGCCTGGTCCCAGTTCGGGCCGATGCCGACGTCAGCCACCAGCGGCACCGCCAGCGACGCAACCCCGGCCATGATGCGCGGCACCGTCTCGCGGGCCCATTCGAGCTCGGCGTCGGGCACTTCGAAGACGAGTTCGTCGTGGACCTGCATGATCATCCGGGTCGCCCTGGCGCCGCGGTCGAGCTCGGCCTGCACCGCGATCATCGCCAGCTTGATCAGATCGGCGGCGGTGCCCTGCATCGGCGCGTTGATGGCCTGCCGTTCCGAGGCACTGCGCCGCGGCCCGGGTTTCCTGATCTCCGGCAGGTGGACCCGCCGGCCGTACAGGGTCTCGACGTAGCCTTTCTCGATCGCCGAGGCGCGGGTCTCGTCCATGTAGCGCTTGACGCCGGGATAGCGCGCGAAATAGCGCTCGATGTAGGCGGTGGCGGCGCTGCGCTCGATGCCGAGGTTGGCGGCCAGGCCGAACGCGCTCATGCCGTAGATGAGGCCGAAGTTGATGACCTTGGCGTAGCGGCGCTGCTCGCTCGAGACCTCGGCCAGGGCGACGCCGAACACCTCGGCCGCGGTCGCCCGGTGCACGTCGATGTTGCCGCCGAACGCCGCCAGCAGGCCGGCATCGGCGGAGATGTGAGCCATGATCCGCAGCTCGATCTGCGAGTAGTCGGCAGACAGGATGTGCGATCCGGGCGGGGCGATGAAGGCCTCCCGAATGCGCCGCCCTTCGGCGGTCCGGATCGGGATGTTCTGCAGGTTCGGGTCGTTGCTCGACAGCCGGCCGGTCACGGCGATTGCCTGCGCATAGGTGGTGTGCACGCGGCCCGTGGCAGGGTCCACCATCAGCGGCAGCTTGTCGGTGTAGGTGCCCTTCAGCTTCGAGAGGCTTCGGTGCTCGAGCAGCTTCGCCGGCAGCGGATAGTCCTTGGCCAGCTCGGCAAGCACTTCCTCGTCGGTCGAGGGCACGCCGCTCGCCGTCTTCCTGCCGGCCGGCAGGCCGAGCTTGCCGAACAGGATCTCGCCGATCTGCTTCGGGCTGCCCAGATTGAACGGCTGGCCGGCGAGTTCGTAGGCGCCTTGCTCGAGCGCGTGCATGCGTCCGGACAGCTCCTGGCTTTGCGCCGCCAGCAGCGCCGAATCGATCAGCACGCCGGTGCGCTCGATGCGCGCCAGCACCGCCGAGGTCGGCATCTCGATCTGTCGGTAGATGCGGGCCAGGCCGGCCTCGTCTTCGATCCGCGGCAGCAGCGCCTGGTGCACGTGCAGGGCCATGTCGGCGTCCTCGCACGAATAGTCGCGGGCCCTCGTCACCTCGACCTGCGCGAACGGGATCTGCGCCGCGCCTCGGCCGCAGACGTCTTCATAGGTCAGCGCGGTGCGGCCGAGATGGCGAAACGCCAGGCTCTCCAGGCTGTGCGGCTTGTGCGCCTCGTAGACATAGCTCTGCAGCATGGTGTCGTGGGCATAGCCCTGCACCTCGACCCCGGCCAAGCCGAAGATGTGGCTGTCGTACTTGATGTTCTGGCCGACCTTGGCCGCCGAGCCGTCCTCGAGCCACGGCCGCAGGCGCTCGAGCACGAGCTCGACCGGCAGCTGATCGGGCGCGCCAGCGTAATCGTGACGCAGCGGGATGTAGGCGGCCTCGCCTGGCGCGACGGAGAGCGACATGCCGACCAGGCGGGCCCGGATCGGGTCGAGCGAATCGGTCTCGACGTCGAGCGCGGTCAGCTCGGCGGCAGCGATGCGGACCACCCAGGCATCGAGCGCTTCGACGGTCGTCACCGTCTCGTAGTTCCTGACGATCGACTCGGCCGGCACCACCGCCGGCAGGTCGATCGTCGCCGTCTTGTCGGCGAAGCGATCGGCAGTGGCGCCAGCGCCGAGCGATGCTTCGAGCTCGCGCTTCATTGCCCCGAAGCCGTAGCGATCGAAGAAGGCGGTCAGCGCCGGGACGTCGATCGGCCGTAACGCGAAGGCATCGAATTCCGGCCAGCCGAGGACGTGGCCGGAGAGGTCGAAATCGGTGACGACGGTGACCAGGCGCCGGCCTTGCGGCAGCCAGTCGAGCGCCTTCCTGAGGTTGTCGCCGACGACGCCCTTGATCGAATGGGCGGAGGCGATCAGCGCGTCGAGCGAGCCGTGCTCGGAGATCCACTTCGCGGCCGTCTTCGGCCCGA